>NZ_PTRV01000025.1:0-72317 GCF_002965285.1 Escherichia sp. MOD1-EC5990
GGGTTGACGCCGGAAGAATCAGAGAACAGATACCGTTTTTACTGTAAAACCGTGGCCAATATTACTTGACCACTACAATTTGCATGGTCTTGTAGGCCAATAAGACGTTCATGTCGCATCCGGCATGAACAAAGCGCACTTTGTCAACAATCTGACCTACTTTTTGAGTCAGGGAATTACCGCAAAGCCCACGCCATCATACCCAACGTAACAAAACTCAGGCACGTTCCCCACTCACTCCACTTCCGTATCTGGCTTCTATTTTTGCTACGCCACTGGCAATAATATCCCAACGCAAAACCAAGCTGTGCGCTTATTGGACCGACAAAGTCAATCCACGGTTGAGACCAAAATGGCGAAAAATTCAGTGGGAGCCAGACAACTGTCAGAAAGAAACTGCGCATATTCTCCAGCAACGCAATATTCGCTGGCGCGACATAGAAAATGATATTCCACAGGAGCAACCAGAAATAAACTGGTGCAAATACCAGCCAACAATGCAGTCTGCTTTTCAATTCAGGTGGCGTTCTGCGCGCAAATTGCCAACCAACGCCCACCATTGCACAGAAGAAAAGCGCATATTCAGCCGATAACCATAGTTGTAATTGCAGAAGTGAAATACGCCTGATCATGAGCGGGATAGAGAACAGTATCTCTCCCAGAAAACTCAGCGTGATAACAGAAGCAGCCAGCGCAACCACCGTCGGCCACACCAACAACGGCACAATAACAAAACCAAGAATTAACGGAGGAATATAAAGTCTGATTTTATTCATCATTATTGCACTGATGATTCGTATGATGCGTCATGAATCGGCACATACCCCACATCCTCTACCAATTGCTGTCCCTGCGGGCTTAAAAACCAGTCGACGAATTTCTGCGTTTCCAGCGCAGGGGTTTCGTGCGTCACCATATAAGCATCAATTATGTACGGATAAGTGCCGTTACGGATATTTTCCTCTGTAGGCGCAATGCCAGTTATAGCTAGCAGTTTGATCTGTTTGCGCATTTTGAGCATATTGTCATTCATACGTGTGACGTAATAGTGGAAGGTGTATCCAATGGAAGATGTTGTGTTTTGGTAGTCGGCGACTTCGGTAATTAAACCGCCCATAAGATCGATAACAGTGGATTTTTTGGCTGGCAGCATTGGAGTATCTTGCATAACCAGTCCCTTCATAACCGTTTGGCTTCCAGAATCTTCTGGCCGCTGCCAGACTTTTATACTTTCGTCACCGCCGCCCACTTTATTCCAGCGACTCACTTTACCGCTAAAAATGTCTTTGACCTGCTGTTCGCTAAGTGAATTAACCGGGTTTTTGATATCAACGATAAAGACAAAGGCTTCGCGGGCAAACGCGGTATATTTCAGTTTAACGCCTGCTTCTTCTGCACGTTTTTTCTGTCCTTCCGACGGTTGTGCAACAAAAATAACCGTCGCGGTACCCTTGATCAGACTATCGTAGGCTTCAGCTGTTCGGGTTTGTTGCAAACCATACGCCTGCCAGGCCAGCGAGGTTCGATCCTTATCTTTTGGCTCGGGTACTAATTCATAATACGCGGAGGCATACAGCGGGTATAAGGCTGTAGCGCCGTATACTCTCGGCCATCTTGACCAATCATCGTTGTAACGTAATTCAGGTTGCCCCCGCAGAGTCGTCAGTCCATGGCTGTCTTCTTCCCTGACGCTGTTATAGTAGCCTTCCCGGTCGACACATCCCGCCAGTAAAACCGCACCTAGCAGTAAAACGCCTATGAATTTATTCATCGCGCTGATTCCGTTCTCTCAAAAGTTATTTCATTGTTGTATGCAACGGTACATAACCCACATCTTCCACCAGACTCTGCCCCTGCGGCGTTAAAAACCATTCGACCAGTTTTTGTGTTTCTGACGTAGTATTTTCCCGCGTTACCATAAAGGCATCGACGATATATGGATATTTGCCGTTACGAATATTTTCCGCAGTCGGTGCAATACCGTTAATAGCTAGCAGTTTTATATTTTTATCGGCATTCATTTGTGTTGCGTAATAGCGGAAGGTGTAGCCTATTGAGTTGTTTGTATTACGGTATTCGGCAACAACTTTAATCATTCCCTCCATCATGCTTGCCACTTCGGTTTCCTGCGGCGAGATCATGCGGACATTTTTCATGACCTGCGATTGCATCACTGTCTGGCTGCCAGAGTCTTCCGGGCGTTGCCAGGTCTGGATCTCCTGATCGTTACCGCCAACAGTACGCCAGTTGGTAATTGCGCCACTGAAGATGTCACGCACCTGTTGGTCAGTCAGGGAATTAACCGGGTTATCCGCATTGACGATGAAAACGAATGCTTCACGGGCGAAAGGAGTGTAGTTCAAAGTGACGCCCGATTCCTCTGCACGTTTTTTCTGCCCACCGGAAGGTTGCGCCACAAAAATAATATCGGCATCACCTTTAACAATCCTGTTATATGCATCGGGGGTACGAGAGTTCTCCAGATATTCCCATGTGTGGAAATCTTCCGGTATAACGCTCAACGCATAAAAGGCAGAAGCATAAATTGGGTACGCCGCCGTAGCACCATCGAGTCGCGGCCAGTTTTGTGTAAACTGAATTTGCGGTTTACCACGCAGTGGCGTCAGTTGATTATTGAGTTTATCGGGTCGCCAGGCCCAGGTATCAATATTTTCACGCACACCGACGCCGGGATTAATCTGTTTATATAAATAAGCCTGATAACCAGCGATAAAACCAAGCATGAGAAGGATAAACAGGAGGGAATTACGGCAACGTAACCCGTACGTGCCGGTTAAAGGATATCTGGTCGGCCAGCCATACCCCAGCGAAAAACTAATATGCGCACCAACGGGTATAATGACTATCCACCAGAACTCACCTCCGACTAATGAGACTAACAAAACTCCCAGCCAGGGGAGCATAAGCTCTGCCAACCAACCTGCTCCCATTTGGCGAAATTGATAATCTGCCAGATGTAGCGTGATTATCCAGCCAACCAGAGTTAACAGTGCAGGTAAAAGAAAAAAGCATTGCCGCCAGACGGCTATTTCTCTGTTTTCTGGTGCGCTATCACCGGCCCACACGCGACCAGAGAAAAATAGGATTATCGCCCCCAGCGTCAGCATAAAGACGTTGAGTAGAAGATAAATTGTTGGCGTAAAGAGTAAATTGCAAGCCTCAAGAATAGCGGCAAGCCCGGCCCCCAGCATGGCAATAACCGCTGCCAAAAATTGCGCCAGTATGGGGATGCCGAAAAAAGTCATTATCAGCGAGGTCAAAATCCATTTTCTGTTTTGCATTATTCTTTCCATTCTTTCTGAATGGCGAAATTATACTCCCCCGAATCCCCTTGCCCCTCTGGACACTTCTCCGAAATAAAGGCGAAAAAAAACGGGACCGATTTGGCCCCGTTCTATTTTATAGTGAACTTACAATCTCACTGGATCAATATGCCAGATATGATCGGCGTACTCTTTGATAGTACGATCAGAAGAGAAGTAGCCCATATTGGCAATGTTCAGCATCGCTTTTGCGGTCCACTCTTCCTGAAGCTCGTAAAGTTCGTCGACTTTATCCTGACAATCGACATAGCTGCGATAATCCGCCAGTACCTGGTAGTGATCGCCGAAGTTGATCAACGAATCAACCAGATCGCGATAACGCCCCGGATCTTCCGGACTGAATACACCGCTGCCGATTTGCGTCAGCACCTGATGCAGCTCCTCATCTTTCTCGTAGTATTCACGCGGTTTGTAGCCCTGACGACGCAGTTCTTCCACTTCTTCCGCAGTGTTACCAAAGATAAAGATATTGTCAGCACCGACATGATCCAGCATCTCAACGTTCGCACCGTCCAGCGTACCGATAGTCAGCGCGCCGTTAAGTGCAAACTTCATATTACTGGTGCCGGAAGCTTCCGTCCCTGCCAGAGAAATCTGTTCAGATAGATCGGCCGCCGGAATGATCAACTGTGCCAGGCTAACGCTGTAGTTCGGGATGAACACCACTTTCAGCTTGTCGCCAATCTGCGGATCGTTGTTGATCACTTTCGCTACGTCATTGATCAAATGGATAATGTGCTTCGCCATGTAGTAAGCCGAAGCGGCCTTGCCGCCAAAAATATTCACGCGCGGTACCCACTTCGCATCCGGGTCGGCCTTGATGCGGTTATAGCGGGTGATCACGTGCAACACATTCATCAATTGACGTTTGTATTCGTGAATACGTTTGATTTGCACATCGAACAGCGCTTTCGGATTTACCACCACATTCAGCTGCTGGGCGATATACTCCGCCAGACGCTTTTTGTTCTCCAGCTTCGCCTGATGCACCGCGTGATTAACCATTGGGAAATCACAGTGTTGTTGCAGCTCATTAAGCAGGCTAAGGTCGGTGCGCCAGTTACGGCCCAGGTGTTCGTCTAGCACAGCTGAAAGCGATGGGTTCGCTACCGCTAACCAGCGACGCGGGGTCACACCATTGGTGACATTGGTAAAACGTCCAGGGAAGATTTTCGCAAAATCAGCAAATAGCGACTGCACCATCAGGTTAGAGTGTAATTCTGATACACCGTTAACCTTGTGGCTCACCACAACCGCCAGCCAGGCCATACGCACGCGACGACCGTTGGATTCATCAATGATCGACGCCCGTCCCAGCAGGTCGGTATCGTTCGGATACTGTTCCTGCAAGGTTTTCAGGAAATAGTCGTTAATTTCAAAGATGATCTGCAGGTGACGCGGCAGAATTTTACCCAGCATATCAACCGGCCAGGTTTCCAGCGCCTCGCTCATTAGCGTGTGGTTGGTGTAGGAGAAGACCTGACAACACACTTCAAATGCGTCGTCCCAGCTAAATTGATGCTCATCAATCAGCAGACGCATCATCTCAGGAATCGACAACACCGGGTGGGTGTCGTTGAGGTGAATCGCGATTTTATCCGCCAGGTTATCGTAGGTTTTATGCAACTGATAATGGCGACTTAAAATGTCCTGGATGGTCGAAGAAACCAGGAAATATTCCTGACGCAGACGCAGTTCACGCCCGGAGTAGGTGGAGTCGTCCGGATACAGTACGCGGGATACGTTCTCGGAGTGGTTTTTATCTTCCACTGCCGCGAAGTAGTCACCCTGGTTGAATTTACCGAGGTTAATTTCGCTACTGGCTTGCGCACTCCACAAACGCAGCGTGTTGGTCGCGTCGGTGTCGTAACCTGGGATAATCTGATCGTAAGCCACTCCCAGAATCTCTTCGGTTTCGATCCAGCGCGTTTTTTTACCTTCCTGCTGAATGCGACCACCAAAACGGACTTTATAGCGCGTGTTGTGGCGTTTGAATTCCCACGGGTTACCGTATTCCAGCCAGTAGTCAGGCGACTCTTTCTGGCTACCGTTAACGATGTTCTGCTTGAACATACCGTAGTCATAGCGGATACCGTAACCACGCCCCGGCAACCCTAACGTCGCCAGAGAATCGAGGAAGCAAGCCGCCAGACGTCCCAGACCACCGTTACCGAGGCCCGGGTCATTTTCTTCATCAATCAGCTCTTCGAGATTTAATCCCATCGCTTCCAGTGCGCCCTGTACATCTTCGTAAATTCCTAGCGACAACATGGCGTTGGAAAGCGTACGGCCAATCAAAAATTCCATCGACAGGTAGTAAACCTGACGCGTTTCTTGCGACAACTGGGCACGGTTTGAACGTAACCAGCGCTCCACGAGACGATCGCGCACAGCAAATAATGTTGCGTTCAGCCATTCATGTTTATTGGCGACGACCGGGTCCTTGCCAATCGTAAACATCAGCTTGTAAGCGATAGAATGCTTAAGAGCTTCTACGCTAAGCGTGGGCGATGAATATGTAAACGGAGCATTCATATAGGCGTTTCCTGAAAACTATTTCAAGCGATAGTAAAGCTCACGGTACGACTTCGCCGCGACCTGCCAGCTAAAATCCATTGCCATAGCCTGACGTTGCACAAACCGCCACAGTGAAGGACGGGACCACAGTACAAAAGCACGTCGAATAGCCCGTAACAGCGACCAGGCATTACTATCTTCAAAGACAAACCCACTGGCGACGCCATCTGCAAGGTTCTCAAGAGAACAGTCAGAAACCGTATCAGCAAGCCCACCGGTGCGCCGCACTAACGGCAGCGTACCGTACTTCAATCCATAAAGTTGCGTTAAGCCGCACGGTTCAAAACGGCTGGGCACCAGAATGACGTCCGCGCCGCCCATAATGCGATGCGAAAATGCTTCGTGATAGCCAATCTGAACGCCCACTTGTCCGGGATATTCCGCGGCCGCGGCAAGGAAACCTTCCTGCAGCACCGGATCACCCGCGCCGAGTAGCGCCAGCTGTCCGCCCTGCTCCAGAAGGCCTGGTAAGGCTTCCAGCACCAGGTCGAGACCTTTCTGGCTGGTCAGACGGCTCACCACTGCAAAAAGCGGCACTTTATCGTCAACCTTAAGCCCCATTGCGATTTGTAACTGGCGCTTATTCTCCGCTTTATCTTCCAACGTATCGCGGGTGTAACGCGAGGCCAACAGTAAGTCCGTCTCTGGACTCCAGATTTTTTCATCCACGCCGTTTAGTACGCCGGAAAGACGCCCTTCACGGTGACGCTGTTGCAACAGACCTTCCATACCGTAGGCAAACTGCGGTTCGGTGATCTCGCGAGCGTAGGTCGGGCTGACCGCCGTAATATGATCGGCATAGTACAGACCAGCCTTCAGGAAAGAGATTTGTCCGTTGAATTCCAGCCCATGAATATTAAAGAATGACCATGGCAATTGAATGTCATTCATGTGATGTGCATAAAACATGCCTTGATAGGCCAGGTTGTGCACAGTAAACACCGACTTCGCCGGACGCCCACGCGCCGCCAGATACGCAGGCGCAAGGCCCGCATGCCAGTCGTGCGCATGCACCACATCAGGGCGCCAGAATGGGTCAAGCCCGCTGGCCATTTCTGCCCCAACCCACCCCAACAGCGCAAAACGCAATACGTTGTCAGTGTAGGCAAATAAGTTGGTATCGTGATACGGGCTTCCCGGACGATCATAGAGATGCGGCGCGTCAATCAGGTAAATGCCAACCCCGTTGTAATGGCCGAACAACAGCGTGATATGCCCAGCGAAGGTATCACGGCGAGATACCACCTGCGCATCGGTTACGCCACGGCGAATATCGGGAAATGCAGGCAACAGTACGCGAGCGTCAACGCCGTCTGCGATTTGTGCTGCGGGTAATGCCCCAATAACATCAGCCAGACCGCCGGTTTTAAGCAGCGGGAACATCTCTGAACATACATGTAAAACCTGCATTATCGCTCCTGTTTATGCCCTAACTTCCGTAGCATTTCGCGCGTTACCAGCACGATGCCTTCTTCTGAACGATAGAAACGACGTGCATCTTCCTCTGCGTTTTCACCAATCACCATGCCTTCCGGAATAACACAAGCACGATCAATGACGCAGCGGCGCAGACGGCACGAGCGACCTACCCATACTTCCGGTAACAATACGGCGGAATCAATGTTGCAGAATGAATTCACGCGAACGCGCGAGAACAGAACGGACTGCACCACCACCGAACCGGAGATCACACAACCGCCGGAAACCAGTGAGTTAAGGGTCATCCCGTGGCTACCGGAGCGATCTTGCACGAATTTCGCTGGCGGTAATGATTCATTGTAGGTGCGAATTGGCCAATTGCGATCGTACATATCCAGTTCCGGCACCACTGAGGCCAGATCGAGGTTCGCTTTCCAGTAAGCTTCAAGCGTACCCACATCGCGCCAGTACGGCTCGGCATCCGGGTCGGATTGTACGCAAGAGAGCGGGAACGGGTGCGCATAGGCCAGACCGGCTTCGGTGATTTTGGGAATCAAATCTTTACCAAAGTCGTGGCTGGAGTTCTCATCGCGATCGTCTTCTTCCAGCAGTTCATACAGATAGTCGGCGTCAAAGACGTAGATACCCATGCTCGCCAGAGATTTGCTCGGATCGTTCGGCATTGACGGCGGGTTAGCGGGTTTTTCAACGAATTCGATAATTTTATCGTTCTCATCAACCGCCATAACGCCAAATGCGGAGGCTTCTTCAATCGGTACAGGCATACAAGCGACGGTGCAACGTGCGCCTTTTTCGACGTGGTCGATAAGCATACGCGAGTAGTCTTGCTTGTAGATATGGTCGCCCGCCAGGATCACCACATATTCCGCTTTGTAACGGCGAATAATGTCGAGGTTTTGCGTGACCGCATCTGCGGTGCCGCGATACCAGTTTTCCCCTTTCATTCTCTGCTGCGCTGGCAACAGATCGACAAACTCGTTCATTTCTTCATTGAAGAATGACCAGCCGCGCTGAATGTGCTGCACCAGAGTATGGGACTGGTACTGGGTGATCACGCCCATACGACGGATCCCGGAGTTGATGCAGTTAGACAGTGCAAAGTCGATAATGCGGAACTTACCGCCGAAGTGTACGGCCGGTTTTGCTCGCTTATTGGTTAAATCCTTCAGGCGGGTACCACGTCCTCCCGCCAGTATCAGGGCAACAGATTTCAATGGCAGCTGGCGCGCCAACATTAAGTGATCGTTCTTCTCTAAACTAACCATGACTAACTCCTTTTTTATCATCTCTGGAACACACACAATCCGTGTGCAGGTCCCTGCCAGACAGCCGTAATCACTGGGTTATCCTCTCCAGCGAATGGGGGAATGGCGTGCCACTCCCCAGCAGGTAAAACAATCTCTGTTACCTCAAGCGTGGCGTTAATTGCGATCAAAAAGCGATCCGAGAGCAGAATTTGCAGCTGTTTCGGCCCGTTTTGCCACTCATCCGTGCTTAAAGGTTGAGCATATCGATTTAGCCAACGGACATTGCCGTCGCCTTCTTCCCACCAGCGATTCTCCACCAAAGCGGGAATGCGCTTGCGCAGATGGATTAACGCGGCGGTAAATGCGGTTAAACCACTGCTTGCCTGCGACCAGTCCAACCAGGTTAATTGATTATCCTGACAGTAGGCATTGTTATTGCCATGCTGGCTATGACCATGTTCGTCACCGGCCAGTAACATCGGCGTACCCTGGGAGAGCAACAACGTTGTTAACAGGGCGTGAATGCTGTCGCGCCGCCGTTCAACCAGGTCAAGAGTACCGCCTAATCCTTCTTTACCATGATTGTTACTGTAATTGTTGTTGGTCCCGTCGCGATTTTCTTCTCCGTTTGCTTCATTGTGTTTATGGTTGAAGCAAACGCAGTCGCGAAGCGTAAAACCGTCATGCGCGGTGACGAGATTAATCGCGGCACTCGGCAGACGACCATTACGTTTAAAAACATCGCTGGAGGCAGCAAAACGCCCGGCAAACGCCCCCAGAGGCAAATCATAATGCAGCCAGAAACGACGGGCAGCATCACGGAAATGATCGTTCCACTCAGCAAACAGTGGCGGGAAATTTCCCACCTGATAACCACCAGGCGCAATATCCCACGGTTCGGCAATTAACTTCACCTGCGAGAGCACCGGGCAGTTCTGAATTGCGGTAAACAACGGAGCATCCTGACGGAACTCAGGCGTACGGCCCATGACTGCCGCCAGATCAAAACGGAAACCATCGACGTGGCAGGTTTCTACCCAATAACGCAGGCAGGCGCTGGCATAATCCACCACCGCCGGATGACTCAAATTGAGCGTGTTGCCACAGCCTGTCCAATTGTGATAATCACCATCTTCTCTTATCCAATAATAGCTACGGTTGTCGATCCCACGCAGAGAGAATAACGGACCGTCGAGGTCCAGTTCCGCACTATGGTTAAGCACGATATCAAGAATGACTTCGATACCCGCTTTATGCAGTGCTTTGATTGCATCGCGAAACTCATTCAGCGCCGTTTCTGGCGAGCAGGCATACGCCGGATGCAGGGCAAACATCGCCACCGGGTTATAGCCCCAGTAGTTACTTAACCCCATACGTTGCAGGCGTGGTTCGCTGGCAAATTGTGCCACCGGCAGCAACTCCAGCGCAGTAATGCCCAACTGTTTCAAATAGTTGATCATCACCGGATGCCCCAGGGCTTTATAAGTGCCGCGGATATCGACCGGGATCTCCGGGTGCAGATACGTTAATCCTTTGACATGGGCTTCATAAATGATAGTGCTGCCCCACGGCGTGCGCGGCGGGGCATCATCCTCCCAGTCATAGTGATCAACCGCCACTACACATTTCGGCGCAATGGCGGCGTTGTCGCGATAGTCAGGTTCATTATGACCTGCGTGCAGCAGCGGGTTATCTTTAAACTCCCCGTCAATTTGCCGCGCGCAAGGATCAATCAACAACTTCGCCGGGTTAAAGCGATGTCCCTCGGCGGGTCGCCAGGGGCCATGAACGCGATAACCATAACGCAAACCCGGACGCGCATCCGGCAGATAACCGTGCCAAATGTCGCCACTGTGCCCTGGCAAGTCATAGCGATGTTCCTGGCCATTGGCGTCAAAGATACACAGTTCTACCCGCTCGGCATGAGCGGAGAAAAGTGTGAAGTTGACGCCCTGACCGTCGTAATGCGCGCCGAGGGGTGCGGGTTTGCCAATGGCGAGTTGTGTCATTCTGCCTCCCGAACCAGCCAGATAGTGGCCAGCGGTGGTAGTGTCAGGCTTAGTGAATGCTGACGACCGTGGCTGGCAATCTCATCGCTGTGTACCGTGCCGCCATTGCCTGCATTACTGCCGTGATAGTGCATGGAATCGGTATTGAGGATCTCACGCCATTTACCCGGCTGGTTAATGCCGAAGCGATAATCATGACGCGGCACTGGCGTAAAGTTACTGGCAACGATGATTTCATTCCCGGCTTTGTCGCGGCGAACAAAGATCAGCACCGAGCGTTCTTTGTCATCCACCACCAGCCATTCAAAGCCATACGGGTCAAAATCCAGTTCATGCATTGCTTTATGGTGGCGGTAGGTGTGGTTCAGATCGCGCACCAGACGCTGGACACCGTGGTGCCAGTTATCGCCGCCTTCCAGCAGATGCCAGTCGAGGCTGGCGTCATGGTTCCACTCGCGGCCCTGGGCAAATTCGTTCCCCATGAACAGCAGTTTCTTGCCCGGGAATGCCCACATCCAGCCATAGTACGCGCGCAGGTTAGCGAATTTCTGCCATGCGTCGCCTGGCATCCTGTCGAGAATCGATTTTTTACCGTGGACCACTTCATCATGCGACAACGGCAGGACGAAATTTTCAGTGTAGTTGTAGAGCATCCCGAAGGTGAGCTTACCGTGATGATACTGACGATAAATCGGGTCGAGCTTCATATAGTCCAGGGTGTCATGCATCCAGCCGAGGTTCCACTTGTACCAGAAGCCCAGACCGCCCATATCCTGCGGACGAGAAACGCCAGGGAAATCGGTAGACTCCTCAGCCATTGTCACCGCACCGGAAACCTGCTCACCAAGAATACGGTTGGTATTACGCAAGAATTCAATCGCTTCAAGATTCTCGCGCCCGCCAAATTCGTTCGGGATCCACTCCCCCTCTTTGCGGCTGTAGTCGCGATAAATCATTGATGCCACAGCATCGACGCGCAGCGCATCAATACCAAAACGTTCGATCCAGTAAAGCGCATTACCGACAAGGAAGTTACTGACTTCACGGCGACCATAGTTGTAGATCAGCGTATTCCAGTCCTGATGGTAGCCTTCGCGCGGATCGCTGTGTTCATACAAGTTCGTGCCATCAAATTCGGCAAGCGCAAAGTCATCGGTCGGGAAGTGGCCTGGCACCCAGTCGAGAATCACGTTCAGACCAGCTGCGTGTGCGGCATCAATGAAATAACGGAAGTCGTCGCGAGTACCAAAGCGGCGGGTCGGCGCATACAGGCCGGTTGGCTGATAACCCCAACTACCATCGAACGGATGCTCGTTAATGGGCAGCAGTTCGAGGTGGGTAAAGCCCATCCATTTAGCATAAGGCACCAGTTGATCGGCCAGCTCGCGATAGCTCAACCAGAAATTGTTGTCGGTGTGGCGACGCCAGGAGCCCAGGTGAACTTCATAAATAGAGATTGGCGCATCAAACTGATTCGCCTTTTTGCGCTCTTCAGTCTGCACAACCTTTTCCGGCAGCCCGCAAATAAGAGACGCGGTTTCCGGGCGCATTTGCGCTTCGAAGGCATAAGGGTCGGACTTCAGACGCAAGTTGCCATTGGCATCAATCATCTCGTATTTATAGAGCTGACCGTTATGCGCCCCAGGGATAAACAGTTCCCAGATGCCGCTCTCTTTACGCAGGCGCATCGGGTGACGGCGACCGTCCCAGTAGTTGAATTGACCGACTACCGAGACCCGGCGGGCGTTTGGAGCCCAGACAGAAAAACGCGTCCCCGTGACGCCATCCATAGTATCTGCATGCGCGCCTAAGGTTTCATATGGGCGCAGATGCGTACCTTCAGATAATAGCCAGGCATCCATTTCCTGGATTAGCGGACCAAAACGGTAAGGATCATCAATCAGGTTTTGCTGACCATGCCAGACAACAGCCAACTGATAGCGGAAAAAATTCTTACGCCGCGGAATGACGCCGCTAAAGAATCCACGTGAGTCGAGACACTCCAGTTTTGCGAGTTTGCGCCCAGTTTTCGGTTCAATCACCCACACATCGGTAGCGTCGGGTAAAAGGGCACGGACTTCCAGTCCCGCGGTGGTTTTATGCATTCCCAGTACGGAAAAAGGATCCGCAAAATGGCCTGCAATTAGCGCGTTAATCACGTCTCTATCGATACGATCGGACATGCTTGTCTTCCTGTTTTATTGTGTCACCCCATCCAACTGGATTTTTGACTTCTGGTTGTGACATTTTTTTGACCTGAACGGCGCAGCACTCTGTGCATCCTCTCTGCGTCGTCCTCACTTCAGGTAAGGCTGTAAATACTCTTGTATTCCGCCACCCTTAAAGAATAGCCAATGCTCTATTTAACTCCCGGTAAATCATGAAACATCTGCGCTTACTCCTGTATTACGCACTAACAGGGGCGGCAACGCGCCCCAGATTTAATGAATAAAGATTACGCCAGTTGACGAAGCATCCGACGCAGCGGCTCCGCGGCCCCCCACAGCAGCTGGTCGCCCACGGTAAAGGCTGACAGGAACTCCGGCCCCATATTCAGCTTACGCAGACGGCCTACCGGCGTGGTCAGCGTGCCGGTAACGGCAGCTGGGGTTAGCTCACGCATAGTGATTTCCCGATCGTTCGGAACGACTTTCGCCCACGGATTGTGCGCAGCCAGTAGTTCTTCCACGGTCGGAATAGACACATCTTTTTTCAATTTAATAGTGAATGCCTGGCTGTGGCAGCGCAATGCCCCGACACGCACACATAAACCATCTACCGGAATTACGGAAGATGTGTTGAGGATCTTGTTGGTTTCCGCCTGCCCTTTCCACTCTTCGCGGCTCTGACCGTTATCGAGCTGTTTGTCGATCCACGGAATCAGGCTACCCGCCAGCGGCACGCCAAAGTTATCCACCGGCAGCTCACCGCTACGGGTTAAGGTTGTGACTTTGCGTTCGATATCGAGAATAGCAGAGGACGGGGTCGCGAGTTCATCTGCCACATGGCCATACAGATGGCCCATCTGGGTTAATAACTCACGCATATGTCGCGCACCACCGCCGGAAGCGGCCTGGTAGGTTGCAACGGACACCCAATCAACAAGATCATTGGCGAATAAACCACCCAACGACATCAACATCAGGCTTACGGTACAGTTACCGCCAACAAAAGTCCTGATGCCATTATTTAATCCGTCGGTAATAACGTCCTGATTGACGGGGTCAAGAATGATGATGGCGTCATCTTTCATGCGCAGAGATGATGCTGCGTCAATCCAGTAACCTTGCCATCCGCTTTCACGAAGCTTTGGATAGATTTCGTTGGTATAATCGCCGCCCTGACAGGTCACAATGATATCGAGGGCCTTTAGCGCCTCCAGATCAAAGGCATCCTGAAGTGTGTCAGTGGTTCCGCCAAAAGACGGCGCAGCCTGACCAAGCTGAGAAGTAGAAAAGAAGACAGGGCGAATGGCGTCGAAGTCGCGCTCTTCAACCATGCGTTGCATGAGAACGGAGCCGACCATACCGCGCCAGCCGATAAAACCAACATTTTTCATAAGCGTTTTTTTCCTGCAAAGATGTGTGCTGTATAAATGTGCCGGTCTCCTCGTGGCACATCTTTCACCATACAAAAAGCAGCCAAAGTCGCAAGTGAAATTAATCAATGATAGCGAAGCCATCAGTAATGCGACTTATCCTGCTTTGTTAGCACGCAGAAAGTCCGCGGCAATTATCAGGGAATTTGAGTTATGAATGAAATCATTTCTGCAGCAGTTTTATTGATCCTGATTATGGATCCGCTCGGAAACCTACCTATTTTCATGTCCGTACTGAAACATACTGAACCGAAAAGACGGCGGGCAATCATGGTGCGAGAGTTGCTTATTGCTCTCCTGGTGATGCTGGTGTTCCTGTTTGCGGGCGAGAAAATTCTGGCATTTCTTAGCCTGCGGGCAGAAACCGTCTCCATTTCTGGCGGCATCATTCTGTTTCTGATCGCCATTAAGATGATTTTCCCCAGTGCTTCAGGAAATAGCAGCGGGCTTCCGGCAGGTGAAGAGCCGTTTATCGTGCCGTTGGCAATTCCGTTAGTCGCCGGGCCGACTATTCTCGCCACGCTGATGTTGTTGTCTCATCAGTACCCGAATCAGATGGGACATCTGGTAATTGCTCTGCTGCTGGCCTGGGGTGGCACCTTTGTCATCCTGCTACAGTCTTCGCTATTTTTACGTCTGCTGGGCGAGAAAGGGGTGAATGCACTTGAACGCCTGATGGGATTGATTCTGGTGATGATGGCAACTCAGATATTCCTCGACGGCATTCGAATGTGGATGAAGGGGTAACGAGGAGAGTTTTTCGAAAAGAGCCCGGTAGCGTCACAACTACCGGGCGAACAAACTTAACTCAACAGCTGGAACGCAATCATCCCGACGATGGCACCAACGGTGCCGAGGATGGTTTCCATCATGGTCCAGGTTTTCAGCGTTTCGGCTTCGGTCGCGCCGGTAAATTTACCGAACAACCAGAAACCGGCGTCGTTAACGTGGCTGACAACAATCGAACCACCGGCGATACAAATTGACAGCGCCGCCATTTGCGCACCGGAGTAGTTCAGCTGTTCAATAACCGGCATCACCAGTCCCACCGCCGTTAAACAGGCAACGGTGGCAGAACCCTGAATGATGCGCACTGCAGCTGCCAGCACGAAGCAGGTGATGGCAATCGGCAGGCCCATGCCGGTTAACGCTTCGCCCAGCGCCGGACCTACGCCAGAGTCAACCAGCACCTGTTTGAACACGCCGCCTGCACCAATCACCAGCAGAATAATCCCCGCCGGTTGCAGCGCGTGACCGCAAATCTCCATCACTTTGTCTTTCGGCATACCCTGACGCATCGCCAGGCCGTAAATTGCTACCAGGCAAGCGACCAGAATTGCGGTAAACGGATGACCGATAAACTCGAACCATTCGTAAGCGGTAGAGCCTTCCGGCACAAAACGTGCGGCAATGGTTTTCAGCCCCACCAGCACCAGCGGCAGCAGGATCAGCGACAGGCTGAATCCGAAGGACGGCATTTTGCCTTCGCCGAGATGCGGTTCGCTGATATCGTCAGGAATATGCAGCTCCACATAGCGGCTGATGAAATTACCCCACAGCGGCCCGGCAATAATCATTCCCGGGATTGCCGCACACAGGCCAATCAGGATCATCCAGCCAAAGTCAGCATTCATCTGCGATGCCAGCAGCATTGGCGCTGGCCCCGGTAGTAAGAACGCCGCTGCTGCCGCCACGCCCGCGAATAACGGGATAACCAGCTTCACCAGGTTCGTGCCAGTATGGCGCGCCATTGAGAAAGCAACGCTAATCAGCAGAACAATCGCCACTTCAAAGAACAGTGGTAGCGCACAAACCAGGCCCGCAAGGCCAATGGCATAATGCGCACGACTGTGACCGAAGGATTTGAGCATTTTGACGGCAATCTGATCGACTGCGCCGGTTTCATGTAAGATCTTGCCAAACATGGCTCCCAGGGCGACAACTACCGCCAGGAAGCCGAGGGTGCCTCCCATCCCTTTTTCCATCGTCGCTGCGATTTTATCGAGCGGCATACCGGAAAAAAGGCCAGCCCCCATAGACACCACCATCAAAGCCAGGAAAGCGTGCATACGCGCCTTCATGACTAAAAACAGCAGCAGTAAAACAGACCCTACTGCTGTTAAAACAAGCGTTAATGTAGTCACTACTTATTTGCCTTTTTTAATAACCTCAATGGTGCTTGCCACAACACCTTCCAGCGGTTGATCGATATCCACCACCAGTACATCGGTTTCGTCCGCACCCGGCTCCTGCAGCGTTTCAAACTGCGTCACCAGCATTTGGGTTTTAAAGAAATGGCCTTTGCGCGCTTTCAGACGGCTTTCAATTACATCAAAATCGCCTTTCAGGTAGATGAAAGAGAGATTCGGATTACCTTCACGCAGCAGGTCGCGATAGTGCTTTTTCAGTGCAGAACAGACGATCAGCGACACTTTATTGGTGCGCTGCATGGCAAACGCGGCGTCGTTAAGCGCCTGTAACCACGGTTTGCGATCGTCGTCATTCAGCGGTTCGCCAGACGCCATTTTTTCGATATTGCAGCGCGGATGGAGGAAATCGCCATCAAGAAACGCGGCATGAAGTTGATGCGCCACTTCACTGGCGACTGCAGATTTGCCGCTGCCCGATACGCCCATCAAGACGTAAATGTGGTGATCATGGTTAGTCGTGCTCAAAGTGGTGCCCCCACAATACAAGAATCAGAAAATGTTACGGGTAACCGTTATCGGTAACATTGTCCAGCCGGACAAAAACAGAAGCAATATCCATCCGTGCCTTAAGTGTATAAGTGTGAGCTACTTCAAATTTGTGAGCTTAAATAGATCCGCCTGGTGACAAGGTGAAACCTAAATCTAACATTTTCGGTGTCACAGATTCGCCACGAATACGCGCCAGCAGGCGCTCAGCGCCAATGCTGCCCATCCGCTCACGCGGCGTCAGCACGCTCGCCAGCCGTGGCTCCATCACCTGACCAATGTCATGACCGTGGAAACCGGCAATCGCCATATCGTCAGGAACTTTCAGCCCCAGACGCTGACATTCAAACGCCGCGCCGACCGCCAGGTCATCATTAGTACAAAATACGCCATCCAACTGCGGATATTCCCGCCGCGCCTGGCGAATCAGTTCAATACCGGAAGAGTAAGAAGAAGATTGCTCGACCATCACGCTATACGGCACCAGGCCTGCATCCAGCATCGCCTGCTCATATCCCTTCTGTTTGATGATAGTACGTTCGTCGAGGCGTGCGCCGAGATAGGCAATGTGACGATGCCCGCGAGCAATAATGGCGGTGGTCATCTGGCGTGCCGCTTCAAAGTTATCAAAACCGACGGCGATATCGAGGCACGGCGACTTACTGTCCATCAGCTCCACCACCGGAATACCCGCTACTTCAATCATCTTTAAGGTGCGGGGCGTGTGGGTACGTTCGGTGAGAATAAGTCCGTCGATATTCCAGGAAAGCATTGATTCGAGGCGTTCTTGCTCCATTTCCGGTTTGTAACCGTAGTGCGCCAGCATCGTCTGATAACCGTGTGCGTCCGTGACGCTTTCGATACCGCGTAATACTTCAGCGAAAACCTGGTTGGTGAGTGAAGGTAACAGGACGCCAATCGCCCGGCTGGTGGCATTAGAGAGGATATCGGGCGCGCGATTGGGAATATAACCCAGTTCATCAAGAGCGGCGGCAATCTTGCCACGTAGAGCGACGGAAACCTGCTCCGGGTTGCGTAAAAAACGGCTGACCGTCATTTTGGTCACGCCAACACGGTCAGCCACATCCTGAAGTACGGGTCTTTTCTTTTTCATCGTCCTGAAGGTACAAAAGAGATAGATTCTCTTAGTTTAACACGGACGCATCAGAACCTTCCCGGAGAAAACAGTGCTTGTTTACAATAATTAGATATACACTAAATCAATTGCATCGCATTGTACTAAAGACGCGACGAAACCCCGGTCGCGTACATCAGCACGCGACCGGGGCGAGCGATGAAGCCCGCAAAAAGGCAGGCTTCAAAAATGCCGTTAAGTTTTAAACCGGCGGCAGATCGAACAGTAACACTTCGCTGTCGCTATCCGCATGGATGGAGATTGCCTGCTCATCCCAGATTGCCAGACCATCGCTGGTCGAGGCTTTCACGCCGTTAATGGTGACATTGCCTTTCACCACCTGGATCCAGACGCGGCGTTCAGCGGCAATCTGATGCACCGACTGCTCATCTTTCACCAGCGCCCAACGGTACAGCTCCATATCCTGATGCACTTTCAACGAACCATCTCGCGCATTAGGCGAAAGCACCAGCTGTTTACCCTGTACGGCATCGAAGCGACGTTGTTCATAACGTGGCGTAATGCCGTTTTCTTCTGGCATGATCCAGATCTGATACAGATGCAGACGCTCGGTACTGCTTGGGTTGTACTCTGAGTGACGAATACCCGTACCCGCACTCATAATCTGGAACTCGCCCGCCGGAACCTGCTCTTTATTGCCCATGCTGTCCTGGTGCTCAACAGTACCTTCCAGCACGTAGGTCAAAATTTCCATATCTTTATGCGGGTGAGTGCCGAAGCCCTGCCCTGCTTCAATCACGTCGTCGTTAATCACGCGCAGCGCGGAAAAGCCCATAAAGTTCGGGTCGTAATAGTTGGCAAAAGAGAAAGTATGCCAGGAGTCCAGCCAGCCATGATTTGCATGACCACGTTCATTTGCTTTGCGTAAGTAGATCATTTGTATTCGCCCCCTGAATGATTTCGATGGGCTTAGTGTGGACCCGATCCGCCTGGGATGATAGAGGGTGAAAATTGACCCCTCTGTTCAAAAAAATTGAACTATTCGAGAGGTCATCAAACTTACTTCGCAAGAGTCACTGTGGAGGGAGAGGCTTGCTCAAAACCGCGTTCAAGG
Organism: Escherichia sp. MOD1-EC5990; assembly: GCF_002965285.1. Classification (NCBI taxonomy): domain Bacteria; kingdom Pseudomonadati; phylum Pseudomonadota; class Gammaproteobacteria; order Enterobacterales; family Enterobacteriaceae; genus Escherichia; species Escherichia sp. MOD1-EC5990. The sequence continues at coordinate 19,122 of NZ_PTRV01000025.1, forward strand.
ATTTCCAGATTGGTAAGAACTTCAGATTCCTTGACGTAATTTGGTGCACCGTTGGTGATGGTTTGGTACAACGCATCATAAACGCGTCCGTAATCGCCCATCTCCGGCTTCATCTCTTCTCTGACCGTAACGCCCTCGTCATTGACATACTCCAGCACACCGACCGAATCATCCGCTGCGAATCCCGGCTCGCCCGGCATAATATTAGCCTTCAGGCTGGTTTCCTGCTGGTCGATACCATATTTAATAAACGAACCTTTCTTCCCGTGAACGATAAATTTCGGATAATCGATTTTCACCAGATGGCTGGTTTTGACGATGGCTTTTAGATCGCCATAAAACAGCTGCGCTTCGAAGGTGTCGTCAGGATTGGCTTTATTACGCAGGCTGCGGATGTCATAAGCGACGTGATCCGGGCGACCGAACAGCGAGATTATCTGGTCGAGGGTATGCACACCAAGGCCATAGAACGCGCCATCCTGCGGCAGTCCAGGTTTGGTTTCTGCCACCGGGCGGTAATAGTCAAAATGGCTTTCCACTTCGACAATCTCTCCCAGCTTGCCGCTTTCAATCGCTTTTTTCGCCATCAGAAAACAGGAGTCAAAGCGACGATTCTGATACGGCGTAACGGTCAGCCCTTTGCTTTTCGCCAGCGCAAACAGCTCTTTCGCCTGCGCAAGTGTCGGGGTGAACGGTTTTTCGACCAGCACATTTTTCCCGGCTTCCAGCGCGCGTTTCGCGTACTCGAAGTGGCTGTCCGCATGAGTGCAGACGACAATCAACTTAACGTCGGGATCGTTTAGCACTTCGTCGAGATCGCTGGTGAAATGAATATGGGAATAAATGGGAGCCTGTTCTTCCGGCTTCGCATGGCGGCGAAAAATATGCGCGACATGCCAGCTATCCTTGCGGTTAAGTACATACGGCAGATGGTAACGGGTGGTGCTTTTGCCGAAGCCAATAAAGGCGCAGTTGATGACCATGATTTCGTCCTTTTTAAGGTGGTTATCTACCACCTTAGCGCAAAGCGGACGCGGTTCCTACAGGAGTGCGCATAACAAACACAAGCACTTCCCGTGGATAAATTGAGAACGAAAGGTCAAAAAAAAAGCCAGCACCCGGCTGGCTAAGTAATACTGGAAGCAATGTGAGCAATGTCGTGCTTTCAGGTTCTCCGCGAGGGTCTTCCTGATCGCGAGACAATAATAATCATTCTCATTCGCACTTGTCCAACACTTTTTGCAAAAAAATGCATTTGACTCGCATTTGAAAGTCAATGATGTTGAAAGGGACATTTACCCCAAAGAGGACAAAGGAATGAGTGAGATAGTAATACGCCATGCAGAAACACGGGATTACGAGGCCATCAGGCAGATTCACGCCCAGCCGGAGGTGTATTGCAACACACTACAGGTGCCTCATCCTTCCGATCATATGTGGCAGGAGCGACTCGCCGATCGTCCCGGCATCAAGCAACTCGTCGCCTGTATTGATGGAGACGTTGTGGGTCATCTCACTATTGACGTGCAACAACGCCCACGCCGCAGTCATGTTGCCGACTTTGGTATCTGTGTCGACTCCCGCTGGAAGAACCGCGGCGTCGCCAGCGCCCTGATGCGAGAGATGATTGCAATGTGCGACAACTGGTTGCGGGTAGATCGTATTGAACTAACGGTGTTCGTTGATAACGCGCCAGCAATTAAGGTCTATAAAAAATTCGGCTTTGAGATTGAAGGGACTGGCAAGAAGTACGCATTACGAAACGGTGAATATGTCGATGCGTATTATATGGCGCGTGTGAAATGAACATCATTAACACTTATTGTAAATTACAATATTTTATTAAGGCTTTGTTGGATATGTTGCGCTTGAAAAAAAGCATGACCTAACTGCCCCATCGGAAAATCCAGAATCATTATGATTAATTATCAGGAAGCATTCGCGAAAGCGAACCATTACCTTGATGATGCAGATCTCGCCGTCGTCATTACTCTACATGGACGCTTTAGCCAGGGCTGGTATTTCTGTTTCGAAGCACGAGAATTTCTCGAAACTGGTGATGAGGCCGCGCGCTTAGCTGGTAACGCACCTTTTATTATTGATAAAGACAGTGGTGAAATTCATTCGCTGGGAACGGCAAAGCCGCTGGAAGAATATCTACAGGATTATGAAATAAAAAAAGCTACCTTCGGCTTGCCCTGACAATACGGCCCTCTTCCCACGAAGAGGGCCGCTAACCTTAGTACCCCGCCGTTAAATCATCCACCGAGCGCGGGTCGGATGCACCGTACAACTCACCGTCAGGCCCAACCATAATGCTTTGTGTACTGCCCATCGCCTCTTTCAGCGCCACTTTCTGACCTTTTGCTTCCAGCAGCTTGAGCGTATCCGGACTAAATCCTTTCTCGACACGCAGCTCGTCCGGCAACCACTGATGGTGGAAACGCGGCGCATTGGTCGCTTCGGCGACATTCATGCCATAATCGATGCTGTTCACCACCATTTGCAGCACAGTGGTGATAATTCGGCTTCCGCCAGGGCTACCGGTCACCAGCCAGGTTTTTCCGTCTTTCACCACAATGGTTGGTGACATCGATGACAGCGGACGTTTATTCGGCCCGACAGCGTTAGCATCGCCGCCCACCAGCCCGTAAACGTTCGGTACGCCTGGTTTGGCGGAGAAATCATCCATCTGATTATTAAGCAAAATACCGCTCTCGCCCGCGACAATGCCCGTACCGAAGGTGGTGTTCAGCGTATAGGTCACCGCCACGGCGTTACCGTCTTTATCCACCACTGAGTAATGGGTAGTTTGATTACTCTCATAAGGCGCAAGCTTGCCAGGACGAATTTCGCTGGATGGCTTCGCTTTATTGATATCGATTTGATCGGCAATAGATTTGGCATAGGCTTTATTGGTCAGCGCCTGCCACGGTACTTTGACAAAATCCGGGTCGCCAAGATATTCCGAGCGGTCGGCGTAGGCGTATTTCTCCGCTTCTGCCATGATTTGCATCGCATCGGCGCTGCCAAAGCCGTATTTCTGCATATCGAAGTTTTCCAGAATATTGAGGATCTGCACGATATGAATCCCGCCGGAAGATGGCGGTGGCATGGAGTAAACCTGATACCCGCGATAATCGCCACTTATTGGTGTACGTTCGACCGCTTTATACGCCGCTAAATCTTCTTTAGTGATCAAGCCACCGTTTTTCTGCATCTCCAGGGCGATTTGTTCCGCTATCGTGCCTTTGTAGAATTCATCCGGGCCGTTTTCGGCAATCATCTCCAGGCTCTTTGCCAGATTCGTCTGTACCAGCTTGTCGCCCTTTTTCAGCGGTTCGCCCTCTTTCCAGAAGATAGCTTTGCTGTTTTCGTGATTTGGTAGCACTTCACTGCCGTAGGTTTTGAGATCGTCTGCCAGCGCATCGTTAACGATAAAACCATCGCGTGCCAGTTTAAACGCAGGCTGCACAACTTTGTTCAGCGGCATGGTGCCGTATTTCTCCAGCGCCAACGAGAAGCCCGCTACCGTACCGGGTGTGCCAGAAGCAAGATGCGAAGTGAGAGATTTTTTGCTGTCCGGGTTGCCCTGATCATCAAGGAACATATCGCGGGTCGCTTTGGCGGGTGCCATTTCGCGGAAATCGATGGCGGTGGTATTGCCATCTTTAGTGCGGATCAGCATAAAACCGCCGCCGCCCAGATTCCCTGCCTGCGGATGCGTTACCGCCAGCGCGTAGCCCACTGCCACGGCAGCATCAACGGCATTCCCGCCCTGCTTAAGGATATCTACCCCCACCTGAGTGGCAGTGGCGTCCACAGATGCTACCATCCCCTGCTTCGCGCGTACCGGATGGAAGACATCCTCCTCCACGCCATACGAGACTGGCGGCGGCGCAGGTGGCGCGGCGACAGCACTAAAACAACTTCCTGTGAGCAGAGCAGCAATAGCCACCCGGCGTAAAAACGTCGGTTTTATCATCGTTATACTCCAGAGATTAAGGGGCAACCCCAGCTAAGCCTGGTATATAACTCTGAATTAATCCTGATGATTGCAGGAAAGGAGTAAACTTAAAGAATATCTTCAGAGGAGGATACGCGATGAAACGACTTCTGCTTTTGACGGCACTCCTGCCTTTTGTCGGCTTTGCACAGCCCATTAATACTCTGAACAACCCTAACCAGCCGGGGTATCAGATCCCCAGCCAGCAGCGAATGCAAACTCAAATGCAAACGCAGCAAATCCAGCAAAAAGGGATGCTGAATCAGCAACTGAAAACGCAAACGCAGTTGCAACAGCAGCATTTAGAAAATCAGCTTAATAGCAACTCTCAGCGGGTATTGCAGTCACAGCCGGGGGAGCTAAATCCCGCCCGGCAGCAAATGCTGCCCAACACCAACGGCGGAATGTTAAACAGCAACCGTAATCCGGATAGTTCGTTGAATCAGCAGCATATGTTGCCAGAGAGAAGAAACGGCGACATGCTGAATCAGCCCAGCACGCCGCAGCCTGATATTCCGTTGAAAACTATTGGGCCGTAAAGTTCGGGCCAATCACATCAATCGCATCGGTACAGATGCAATCCACGCCCCAGCGCAGCAACTCTGCCGCGCGCTGGGGTTTGTTGACGGTATAAACCAGAATCCGTAATCCAGCGTCTTTCAACTGCATCACTCGCGCTTTATCGAGCAACTTATGATTGAGATGAATAGAGACGCAGTCCAGCCGCGTGGTCAGTTCGCGCCAGTCGTCGCGCCACTCATCCAGCAACAAACCGCGCGGCAGTTCCGGTGCAGCCTGGTGTGCGGCGTCTAAAGCATCAATCTCAAACGATGACAGCAGCGGCGGCGTCATACCAGCCCACAGTTCGCGCGCCGCCAGCGATACCATTTTGCCCGTTAATGGACCAGTGCCAGTGGTGGGTTTGATTTCAATATTTGCCATCATCCCATGTTCACGGCAGCGTTCCGCCACCTGCGAAAGCAACGGCAGCGGCTCACCTTTAAACGCTTTGCTGTACCAACTGCCCGCATCCACGCGCAGTAAATCCTGCCAGTTCAGTTCGCCCGCGACGCCCCAACCATTGCTGGTACGCTCGAGATTGTCGTCATGCAGCAGGAAGATCTCGCCATCTTTCGATAACTTCGCGTCAAATTCGATCATCTTATGACCGTATTTTGCCCCAACGTCGATTGCCGCCAGGGTGTTTTCCGGGGCCAGTTTACCGCCGCCACGGTGGGCGACGATGCGGGGATAAGGCCAGTTACTCATACTCGTTGTCCTGTTTCACCATCAAAAAGATGCAGCTGATTTTCCGGCAGATGCAGCCACAGCGTGCTGCCTGTCGTCGGGCGCTCCTGATGCGCCAGTCGCACCACCAGCTTCTGTTCGCCCCAGCGTCCGTGCGCCAGGTTATCTGCGCCGAGGATCTCCAGCGTGTCCATCACCAGCGGTATGCCGCCTTCTGCCTGCGAGCTTAACGCAATATGTTCCGGGCGAATGCCAAGAGTCATTTTACGCCCGGCATACTGACGGTAGCCACCGTTTAGCGGTAGCGCGATACCGCCATCCAGTTCGAAATGCGTGCCTTCGTTATTCACGCGGCCTGTCAGCAGGTTCATCGCCGGACTGCCGATAAAACTCGCCACAAACAGAGTGGCGGGCTTTTCGTAGACTTCAACTGGCGTGCCAATCTGTTCGGCAACGCCGCCGTTCATCACCATTACCCGCTGAGCGAGCGTCATCGCCTCAACCTGATCGTGAGTAACGTAGAGTGAAGTCGTTTTCAGGCGACGGTGCAGTTGTTGCAGCTCAAGGCGCATCTGAACACGCAGCTTGGCATCGAGGTTAGAGAGCGGCTCATCAAACAGGAACACCGCCGGATCGCGCACAATCGCACGGCCCATCGCCACACGCTGACGCTGACCGCCAGAAAGCTCACGCGGACGGCGCTTGAGCAGGCCATCCAGCTCCAGAATGCGCGCCGCTTCTTTAACACGTTCGGCAATTTGTTGCTTGCCCATGCCGCGAATTTTCAGCCCCCACGCCATGTTTTCTTCGACACTCATATGCGGATAAAGAGCGTAGTTCTGGAACACCATCGCAATCCCGCGATCTTTCGGCTCCATTTCGGTCACGCGTTGGTCGTTAATCCAGATATCGCCTTCGGTGACCCGCTCCAGCCCGGCAACCATGCGCAGCAACGTGGATTTCCCGCAGCCAGACGGCCCGACCATCACGATAAATTCGCCATCCGCCACATCAAGGGTCAGCGGTTTAATGACCTGGGTTTTGCCATCCCAGCTTTTGGTTACTGCCTGTAATTTCAGTCCTGCCATCTTATTTCTCACTATCGACCAGGCCGCGCACGAAGGCACGCTGCATCACTAAAACAATCACCACCGGAGGGATAAGCGTTAACAACATCGCCGCCATCACCGAATTCCATTCCGTGGTGCCTTCGCCTGTAGCGATCATCCCTTTGATCCCTGCCACAGTGGTGCCGAGATCAACGTCGGTAATAATCAACAACGGCCACAAATACTGGTTCCAGCCGTAAATAAAAGTGATCACAAACAGCGCCGCCAGATTGGTTTTCGACAGCGGGAAAACGATGTCGCAAAAGAAACGCATTGGTGACGCGCCGTCGATCCGCGCGGCTTCCACCAGCTCATCCGGCAGCGTCATAAAGAACTGGCGGAACAGGAAGGTAGCAGTTGCCGAGGCCATCAGCGGCAGCGTTAAACCAGCGTAGCTGTCGAGCATGTTCAGGTTGGCGATGACTTCTACTGTCGGGAAGATACGCACTTCAACTGGCAGCATCAGGGTGATAAAAATCATCCAAAAGAAGAGGTTACGCAGCGGAAAACGAAACCAGACAATGGCAAATGCCGAGAGCATCGAGACGGTAATCTTGCCGAGCGTAATGCTGAACGCCATCACGAAGCTGTTAAGCAACATCCGCCAGAACGGCGCGCTATTTGTGCCTACCCCGTTCACCCAGATGTTGTGGATGTTTTCCAACAGATGCGTGCCGGGGATGAGCGTCATCGGCGCGGCGTAGACGGCCTGTTTATCCAGCGTCGCCGCGACAAACGCCACGTACAGCGGGAAGAGGATCACCGCGATCCCGAGGATCAGCATGGTATGGCTGAATATTGTCAGCCACGGACGGTTCTCAATCATTGGTAACGCACCTTGCTTTCAACATAGCGGAACTGCACCACCGTCAGCACGATGACGAGGCACATCAACACCACCGACTGCGCGGCAGACGAAGCCAAATCCAGCCCGGTAAAGCCTTCGCGGTAGATCTTATAAATCAGCGTCGTGGTAGCCTGAACCGGTCCGCCGGACGTGGCGGCATCGATCACCGGGAAGGTGTCGAAGAAGGCGTACACCAGGTTCACCACCAGCAGGAAGAAACTCACCGGCGCGATAAGCGGCAGCGCAATCTTAAAGAAGCGGCGAATCGGGCCAGCCCCGTCGATGGCTGCGGCTTCAATCAACGAACGGGGAATGGATTGCAGCGCGGCATAGAAGAACAGAAAGTTGTAGCTGATTTGCTTCCATACTGAGGCAAACACCACCAGGAACATTGCCTGACCGCTGTTTTGCGCATGGTTCCAGTCGTAGCCGAACTCAGCGAGAAAATGAGTGATCAGCCCGCGACCAGGGTTAAACAGGAAGATCCACAATACGGCGGCAACGGCGGGAGCCACGGCATACGGCAGCAGCATTAAGGTTTGATAGAAACGGCTGCCGCGCACGATGTACTCCACCAGCGCCGCGAAGAACAGCGACACCAGCAAACCGCTGACCGTGACAAAGGTGCTGAATTTTATCGTCGTCCAGAAGGAGTCGAGATAGTAGCTGTCATGAAACAGCGTGACGAAGTTATCCAGGCCGACAAACTGGCTGGAAAAGCCAAACGGATCGACGCTTTGTAGCGAGTACCACAACGCTTCGCCCGCAGGCCAGATAAAAAAGATAACGGTGATGATAAGCTGCGGCGCGACCAGCAAATAAGGCAGCCAGCGCGAGCGGAACACCGGACGGGATGATGACATTACGGTTAATTCCTGAACTGTGCCGGATGCGCTTCGCTTATCCGGCCTACACGCGATGCCAGGTCAGATAAGCGAAACGCATCCGACATTTCACTGGTTAAGACTTCGTAGACTGCTCAAAGCGGCGCAGTAACTGGTTCCCACGCTCAACGGCGGTATCCAGCGCCTGCTGTGGTGTCTTCTTACCGGTCCACACGCTCTCCAGCTCTTCATCCACAATCACGCGGATCTGCGGCATGTTGCCCAGACGCAGCCCTTTGGTGAACGGTAACGGCGGCTTGTTCAGCATCTGACGCGTCGCGGTATCCGCCCCGGGGTTTTTCTCGTAAAAGCCCTGCTCACGGGTCAGGTCATACGCCGCTTTGGTGATTGGCAGATAACCGGTTTTCTGATGCCACTCGGCAGCGTTTTCTGGCTTCGCGAGGAAGTCGAGGAACTTCGCCACGCCGGTGTAAGTTTCTTTATCTTTGCCCTGCATCACCCACAGGCTGGCCCCGCCGATAATGGCGTTTTGTGGCGCATCTTTCGCATCGGCGTCGTAAGGCATCATACCTACGCCGTAGTTGAATTTGGCATACTCGCGAATGTTGGCAAGAGAACCGGAAGAAGCGGTCGTCATCGCGCAATCACCGTTATAGAACTTCTCGGTGGATTCATCCTTACGCCCGACGTAACTGAAATCGCCCTTCTTGTTCATCTCTTCGAGCATGGCGATGTGTTTCACCTGCTCCGGCTTGTTGAACTCAAGCACCGCGTCCGTGCCGTCAAAGCCGTTGTTTTTGCTGGCAAACGGCAGACCGTTCCAGGCGCTAAAGTTTTCCAGTTGGATCCAGCCCTGCCAGCCGCTTGCGTAGCCGCACTTCATGCCGGAGGCTTTCAGTTTCGCGGCATAGTCTGCCAGATCCTGCCAGGTTTTCGGCGGCTGTTCCGGGTCTAATCCCGCTTTCTTGAAAGCATCTTTGTTGTAATAGAGAACGGGAGTCGAGCTGTTGAACGGCTGGGAGAGTAAGTGACCGGTTTTGCTGTCGGAGTAGTAGCCTGAAACCGTCGGCACAAACTGCGACTCATCGAATTGAATCCCCGCTTCTTTAAACACGTCATACACCGGTTTAATGGCTTTCGACGCCATCATGGTGGCGGTGCCAACTTCATAAACCTGCAAAATAGCCGGCGCGTTGCCGGTACGAAATGCGGCAATCCCCGCGCTTAAATTCTGTTCGTAGTTGCCTTTATAGGTCGGTACAATTTTGTAATCCGGGTTTTCGGCGTTAAAACGTTGGGCCAGAGAATCCACCTCTTTACCCAATTCCCCTTCCATAGAATGCCAGAACGGAATGGTCGTCACTGCCTGTGCATTCCCCATTAACGCCAGTCCGAGCGCCAGTGCTGAAGCTGTATAATGTAACGGTTTCATCGTTTATCTCTCTTGTTGTACCGAATGCGCGAATTCACGCGTTTTATGCTCGCGGGGTAACATGACATGCTCGAATTACATAAAAATAACTTTTTTGTTACATTTGTAAGATAGTAAGGTGTCAGAAAGATGACAAGGCGGTGACGGTACGGGTGAGGGAAAATGGGAGATGGGGCACGGATAATGCTACGTTGGGAAAAATTAATGCGCCAGAGACTATCTGGCGCAGCACTTATCGAACAATACTCTGCTTCAGCCGGTCATTGGCGGTCTTAATCCATTCCCGGTGGTGTTTTCTATAATGTGGTCTTGAGCGTTTAGCCGTATCAACCACAGCAACATATTGCTCGTTGGCTTCACGTAGTCGACTCATTTTCGCCAGCATTTCCGCATAGAAAATACGTGCCTGCGGGCCGGGGTAATAAGAAATCAATACTTCAAACTCGCTTTCCGCGTCAGCGTATTTCTCCTGGGCGGCTAAGGTTCTGGCGAATAACAAGTGTCCGTCTGCCGACTGAAAATCGGGGTTATAACGCATCACATCTTCCAGCGTCTGCTGACAGGCGGCGAACTCCTGAATGGCAAACTGCGCCTGCGCCAGGCTTAGCATCATTGCCGCTTCATGGACGAATATCCCGCTTAACGCCTGCTGATAATGGGGAACGGCTTCGTGGTAACGCTCCAGACGCGCCAGCTCGTTGGCAAGTTGATAGTGGTTTTGATTGGTCTCGGCAATCGCCAGCTCTTCGGTTAATTTGCGCAGGTGACGTTCCGGATTGATTTTGTCCTGCAGGCGCATCAGAAAGGTACGCCCGTGACGGTCAGCGCCCGTTTCTGGCAGCATCACCATGACAAAATACGCCACGCAGCCAATCACCGGAAAACAGAAGATGATAAAAATCCAATACCGCTCTTGTCCAGTACGGTAAGCGTGAATACAGCAAAGCAGTTCAAGCATGACGACAACGGCATAATGCATGGGAGGGAACCTTTCCGTGGCAAATAAGTGGTCTGGTTTTAATCCTCCCGGTCTGTTGAAACAAGTCTGTATACGGACGAAGAGCCCGGCAGAACGTGGCTGCCGGGTATTCGATAATTTACCCGCCTAAATATGCACTTCTCACTGCTTCATTCGCCAGCAGCGCGTCGCCGGTATCGGAGAGCACTACATGACCGTTTTCCAGCACGTAGCCGCGATCCGCCAGCTTTAGCGCCTGGTTGGCGTTCTGCTCGACGAGGAAGATGGTCATCCCCTGCTCGCGCAGTTGTTCGATGGTGTCGAAAATTTGCTGGATGATAATCGGTGCCAGCCCGAGCGATGGCTCATCAAGCAGTAGCAAACGCGGGTTACTCATCAAAGCGCGACCAATCGCTAGCATCTGCTGTTCACCGCCAGACATAGTGCCCGCTCGCTGAACACGGCGCTCATGCAGACGCGGAAACAGTTCATACACCCACTTTATGCGCTCCTGGAACTGGTCGCGTTCGGCAAAAAAGCCGCCCATCGCCAGGTTCTCTTCCACCGTCATGCGTGAGAAGACGCGACGTCCTTCCGGGACAATCGCTACCGCTTCGCGCATGATTTTCGCCGTCTGCCAGTCGGTAATGTCTTTATCATCAAACACAATTCGCCCGCTGGTGGCGCGTGGGTCGCCGCATAACGTGCCGAGCAAGGTGGTTTTCCCCGCCCCGTTCGCGCCAATCAGCGTGACAATTTCGCCCTGATTGATATGCAGGCTCACCTCATGCAGCGCCTGGATTTTGCCGTAGTGGGCGCTGACTTTGTCAAAGGACAACATGACTTTTTCCATCTTATGCCTCACCTAAATAGGCACGGATCACGTCCGGGTTATTACGGATCTGCTCCGGCGTACCGTTTGCCAGCGGCGTCCCCTGATTGACCACGTAAATTCTGTCTGAAATCCCCATCACCAGCTTCATATCGTGTTCAATCAACAAGATAGTGGTGTTGTGATGGTTACGCAGTTCGGCAATCAGCTCATCCAGCTCTTTGGTTTCTTTCGGGTTAAGACCTGCCGCTGGTTCGTCGAGCATTAAAATCTCCGGCTGCGTTACCATGCAGCGGGCGATCTCCAGACGGCGCTGGTCACCATAGGCCAGGTTGCTCGCCTGGCGGTTGGCGTGTTCCAGCAAACCAATGCGCTCAAGCCAGGTGGCGGCGCGGTCGAGCGCTTCACTTTGGGCGCGACGGAAGGATGGCGTTTTCAACAGGCCGGAGAACAGCCCGGTTTTCAGTTGCTGATGCTGCGCCACCAGCAAGTTTTCAATCACCGTCATTTCACGGAACAGACGCACATGCTGGAAGGTGCGCACCACGCCCATGCGGGCGATTTGCTGGCCGGGCAAACCTTCCAGATGCTGATCGCGCAGTAAAATAGTGCCACCGGTGGGTTTGTAGAAACCGGTCAGGCAGTTAAAAACCGTGGTTTTTCCGGCACCGTTAGGGCCGATTAACGAGACGATCTCCTGCGGGTACAGTTCAAGATTGACGTTATTCACCGCCAGCAGGCCGCCGAAGCGCATCATCAGGCCGTTAACGGATAATAATGGCTGACTCATGCCTGCTCTCCTTTCGCTGCGCCGTTTTTCAGCTTCAGTTGCGGGCGCGTCATGGGCAGCAAGCCCTGCGGACGCCAGATCATCATCAGCACCATCAAACCACCGAGCATTAACATGCTGTATTCGTTGAAATCACGCATCAACTCGCGCGACACCACCAGCAAAATTGCCGCCAGAATCACCGCAAATTGCGAACCCATACCACCGAGCACCACTATCGCCAGCACAAACGCCGATTCGGCAAAGGTGAAAGATTCCGGGCTGACAAATCCCTGACGCGCCGCGAACAGCGTTCCGGCAAAACCGGCAAACGCAGCGCTGATGGTAAAGGCAGTCAGCTTGATACGACGCGGGCTTAAGCCCAGCGAACGACAAGCGATTTCATCTTCACGCAACGCTTCCCAGGCGCGGCCCAGCGGCATCCGCAGTAAGCGATTAATGACAAACAGGCTTAACACCACCAACAGTAACGCCACCAGGTAGAGGAAGATGACGCGATCGGACGGGTCGTATTTCAGGCCAAAGAAATTGCTGAACGTATCCCAGCCGCCTTCGCGGGCGGTGCGACTGAACTCGAGTCCGAAGAGTGTCGGTTTCGGGATCTGACTGATTCCGTTCGGACCGCCGGTGATTTCCGTGTTATTGAGCAGCAATATGCGCACAATTTCGCCGAAACCGAGGGTAACGATCGCCAGATAGTCGCCACGTAAACGCAACACCGGGAAGCCGAGCAGGAAGCCCGCCGCCGCCGCCATCAACCCGGCAATCGGCAAACAGGTCCAGAAGCCAAGACCGTAATAGTGATTGAGCAGCGCAAAGGTGTAAGCGCCGATGGCGTAAAAACCACCGTAACCCAGTACCAGTAAGCCAGACAGCCCCACCACCACGTTCAGCCCGAGGCCGAGGATAATGTAGATCATGGTCAGGGTGGCGATATCCACCGTCCCGCGCGACACCATAAACGGCCACGCCACCGCAAGCACCAACAGTGCGACGAGGAACAGCTTTTGCTTCACCGTGGAGCCATCAATCGCGGGCAGAATAAACTTCGGCCCGGAAACGCTTTTCAATCCTTTCTGAAACGCAGGTCGCACAAGCTGGAAGAAAAAGACCACCGCAGTGCCAATAAACACCCACTGCCAACGGATGTCTGAAGCCGTATCGACCACCAGTTTGGTGCCGTCCAGCTCCAGTTGCACACCCATAAAGACGCCCGCGAGAACAAAGAACATGGCGGCAGAGAGCAGCGCCATTGCAATATGCATCGGTTTCATACTTTCTCTACCTCCGGGCGACCCAGAATACCGGTCGGCATCACCAGCAACACCAGAATCAGCAGGGCAAATGAAACCACATCCTTATATTCCGTACTCAGATAGGCAGAAGAGAGCGCCTCCGCAATCCCCAGGATCAAGCCGCCAATCATCGCTCCCGGAATACTGCCAATCCCACCGAGTACCGCAGCAGTAAAGGCTTTCATCCCGGCCATAAAGCCGATGTAGGGATTAATTACGCCGTAGAACTGGCCGAGCAACACGCCGGCCACCGCCGCCATCGCCGCGCCAATCACAAAGGTCAGCGCAATCACCCGGTCAGTGTTGATGCCAAGCAGGCTCGCCATTTTCAGGTCTTCCGCGCAGGCACGACAGGCGCGCCCCATGCGGGAATAGCGGATGAAAATTGTCAGCGCCAACATGGCGAGGAAGGTAACAATCCAGATCACCGCCTGCATGGTGGTAATAGAGGCAGAGAAGTTTTCACTATGGCCCACAACCCACTGACCGTTAAACAGGCTGGGTAGCGCCACGTCGCGCGAACCTTCGGTCAGGCTGACGTAGTTTTGCAGGAAGATGGACATGCCGATTGCCGAGATGAGCGCAATCAGGCGCTTAGAGTTACGCACCGGGCGGTAAGCCACACGTTCGATACTCCAGCCATAGGCGCTGGCAATGACGATTGCGCCGACGAATCCCGCCGCCACCAGCAGCCAGCCGGTATCAATACCCAGCATCATCAGTGCGGCGATGATCATAAAGGAGACGTAGCTGCCGATCATATAAACCTCGCCGTGGGCGAAGTTGATCATGCCGATAATGCCGTAAACCATGGTGTAGCCGATGGCTATCAGCGCGTAGGTACTGCCCAGCGTGACGCCGTTAAACATCTGCTGCAAGAAATACAAAAACTGCTCAGACATAAGGTAACCTTTCTAAAACCGCCCGCATTTCACGGGCGGTGGGATGATCACTTGGCTGCCGTCGATGAACCGTCGGCGTGCCACTGGAAGACACCAAAATCAAATCCCTTAAGATCGCCTTTTTCATCCCAGTTCAGCGGCCCAATCACGGTGTTTGCACCGTTAGCTTTTAAATCTTTCACCAGCGCCAGCGGCTCATCGCTGCCGGTACGCTCAAGGGCAGTCGCCAGAGATTGCACCGCCGCGTAGGTGATCCAGACATATGGCCCGGACGGATCTTTCTTGTCTGCTTTCAGCGCATCAACGATGCCTTTGTTTGCCGGGTCCTGGTCATAGCGTTTTGGCATAGTGACCAACATACCTTCGGCGGCATCACCGGCAATGTTCGACAGCGACGCATTACCCACCCCTTCCGGCCCCATAAACTGAGTTTTCAGGCCAACGGAACGGGCCTGGCGCAGCATCTGCCCCATTTCCGGGTAGTAACCGCCGTAGTAAACGAAGTCGATGTTTTCTTTTTTCAGGCGTGCGATCAGCGCGGAGAAATCTTTCTCACCAGCGGTAATACCGTCGAAGAAGACGACGTTGGCATTGGCTGCTTTCAATCCGTCCTGCACCGAACGCGCCAGCCCTTCGCCATACTGTTGTTTGTCGTGAATGATGGCGATGCGCTGGGGCTTCACCGTCTCAAGAATGTATTTTGCCGCCGTAGGCCCCTGGGAAGAGTCCAGCCCGGCAGTCCGCATGATGTGTTGATAACCGCGTTGAGTCAGTTCCGGGTTGGTCGCCCCCGGCGAGATCATCAAAATACCTTCATCTTCGTAGATATCTGATGCAGGTTGGGTAGAAGAAGAACACAGATGACCAATAACGTATTTAATGCCGTCGTTAACGATTTTGTTGGCGACCGCAACGGCTTGCTTCGGGTCGCAGGCGTCGTCATATTCCACGCCCACCAGCTTATCGCCCTTAATTCCCCCTTTGGCATTAATGTCTTTAATCGCCTGACGCGCGCCGTTAAATTCCATATCGCCCCACTGGGCAATCGGACCGGACATCGCGCCGACAACGGCAACTTTAATATCGTCGGCCATAGCGGTGTGTGAAATTGTCAGTGCAATCATCCCTGCGATGATAGTTTTCGCATTCCGTTTCATAGTCAAAAATCCCCATTCGTGATGTTGTGTTGCTTTGTTTTTATGTGTTAACAAATCAGACTGTACTTTTTTTATACTGCACTGTTTTTGCCTGTCTGATTAAGGGTTTAGCGCAGTGTTTTGTGATAATAGCGATTAAAATCCCTATTTTTCAGTCGATTAAGAACAGATAATATTCTGAATTTATTGATAGATAAACAGAAAAAAGCGCCGTTGTCAGCATAAAATAACGGTACAAAGGGCGGAATAATTCACTACCATTCAGGGGATTATGCTGGACATTTTTCATTCTCTAATGTTTTTAATTTGTAATTATTGCTGTTAAAAAATTAATCACCTGCCAAAAGAAATAAAAAAGAGAAAGCCTCCGATTAAATTATTTCGCTACACTGGTTCCACTTTTGTGATTTACACGGGTTCCCCATGAAGCTGACCATCATTCGATTAGAACACTTTAGCGACCAGGACCGGATTGATCTGCAAAAGATCTGGCCGGAGTATTCATCTTCCTCTTTACAGGTTGACGATAACCACCGCATCTACGCCGCGCGTTTTAACGAGCGCCTGCTTGCTGCCGTGCGCGTAACCTTAAGCGGCACCGAGGGGGCACTGGATTCCCTGCGCGTGCGGGAAGTCACCCGACGTCGCGGTGTGGGGCAATATTTGCTGGAAGAGGTTTTGCGTAACAATCCCGGCGTTTCAGGCTGGTGGATGGCGGATGCAGGCGTGGAAGATCGCGGCGTGATGACGGCGTTTATGCAGGCGCTGGGGTTTACGGCACAACAGGGCGGCTGGGAGAAGCGTTAATCGTCAAGTTTGATTTCAAAAGTGATGACCAACGAGAAATTGCCTGATGCGCTACGCTTATCAGGCCTACAATGTGTGCTGCAATTTACTGATTTCTTTGGATCTTGTAGGCCGGATAAGGCGTTTACGCCGCATCCGGCATGAAGCATGCGTACTCGATATTAGCAATTTGGCGGCAACCCAAAGTTGCCGATTAATGATTACTTCGCATCGGTCGCCGTGCCGTTGGCGTGCCAGTCAAATACGCCGAACTCAAAGCCTTTCAGATCGCCTTTCTCATCCCAGGTCAGCGGCCCCATCACGGTATCCACGGAGTTCGCTTTCAGGTATTTGGCGATTTCAGCCGGATCGTCAGACTGATTCAGGCCCGCCTGCAAAGATTGCAGCGCGGCGTAGGTGGTCCAGACGAACGCGCCGCTTGGGTCCTGTTTTTTCGCTTTGATCGCGTCAACAATGGGTTTGTTCGCCGGAACCTGATCGTAGTTCTTCGGCTTGGTTACCAGCAGCCCTTCCGCTGATTCGCCCGCAATGTTAGACAGCGAGACGTTAGCCACGCCTTCCGGCCCCATAAACTGAGTTTTCAGCCCTGCCGCGCGTGCCTGACGCAGGATCTGCCCCATTTCCGGGTGATAACCGCCGTAGTAAACGAAGTCGATATTCTCTTTTTTCAGACGCGCCACCAGCGTTGAGAAATCTTTTTCCCCGGCGGTGATGCCATCAAAGAACACCACGTTAGCATTGCCTTTCTTCAGGCCGTCCTGCACCGCACGCGCCAGACCTTCGCCGTATTGCTGTTTATCATGAACGATAGCAATACGCTGCGGTTTCACTTTCTCAAGAATATATTTCGCCGCCGTCGGTCCCTGGTCGGAGTCCAGGCCGGTGGTGCGCAGGATCAGCTGATAGCCACGGGCGGTCAGCTCTGGTGCGGTTGCTGCTGGGGTGATCATTAAAATGCCTTCGTCTTCGTAGATGTCAGACGCTGGCTGCGTTGATGAAGAACAGAGGTGGCCAATGACATATTTAATGCCGTCGTTAACGACTTTGTTCGCCACCGCAACCGCCTGTTTCGGGTCACAGGCATCGTCATATTTTACGATTTGCAGTTTGTTGCCTTTGATACCGCCTTTAGCGTTAATATCCGCAACTGCCTGCTCTGCGCCAGTAAACTCCTGGTCGCCGTACTGGGCCACCGGACCGGACATTGCGCCCACAACCGCGACTTTAATATCTTCTGCCAGAGCCATATTGCTGAATGCCAGCGCGATACATCCTGCCAGTAACGCTTTACCCTTTATATTCATCCTGAGAATCCCCATTCATCTGGTTATTACGTGTGTTGTGATGTTGTTGTTCAGCACTTTATTTCGTTTTATGCATGACTACCCGTGCTTTAGCAGCATACTCTGCTAAAACATACCCGATTTTTATGATATTGGAATAGCTATTTTGACAGTTTATTAACAATCTGCGTGGGGATTGGCGTTTTGTCGGAGGGGGTAATTGATTATTGCAGAGGTCCAAAAAACAAAAACCCCGGACTCTCATCCAGGGTTCTCTGATTAATAGTGGAAATTACGCTTCAATAGCAGCGCGAAGTTTTTTCATCGCGTTCTTTTCCAGCTGGCGCACACGCTCAGCGGAAACACCGTAACGGTCAGCCAGTTCCTGCAACGTGGACTTGTTGTCTTCGTCCAACCAGCGTGCGCGGATAATGTCCTGGCTACGCTCATCCAGGCCCTGCATCGCGTCGGTCAGACGGTTTGCCGCCTGCTCTTCCCAGTTATCATCTTCAATGCCGTCGGCAAAGTTGGACGATTTATCCTGCAGATAAAGCACCGGAGCCATCGGCTGGCTGTCGGAATCGTCATCGGAAGACAGGTCAAAGGTCATGTCCTGTGCCGCCATACGCGATTCCATCTCACGTACGTCTTTGCTGGTTACGCCCAGTTCACGGGCCACCATTTCGACTTCATCCTGATTAAACCAGCCCAGACGCTGCTTGGTTTTACGCAGGTTGAAGAACAGTTTGCGCTGCGCTTTGGTGGTCGCAACTTTGACGATACGCCAGTTGCGCAGAACGTATTCGTGGATCTCTGCTTTGATCCAGTGAACGGCGAAGGAGACCAGGCGCACACCCACTTCCGGGTTAAAACGGCGCACTGCTTTCATCAGGCCGATGTTACCTTCCTGAATCAAATCCGCCTGTGGCAGGCCATAGCCCGCATAATTACGAGCAATATGAACAACAAACCGCAGGTGAGACAGGATCAGCGTTTTTGCTGCTTCCAGATCGCCATGGTAATGCAGCTTTTCAGCCAGCGCCCGCTCCTCGTCAGCCGACAACATCGGCCACGCGTTAGCTGCCCGGATGTAGGAATCCAGGTTGCCAACTGGGGCTAAAGCTAAACTTTGCATTTTGTCAGTCATTCAAATCCTCTCAATCGATATCTTCTGGCGCTTCAGTGGTAGCAACAACTGTGCCAGAGCTTAAGAGCAACGAGGTTATCATTCACTGTTTTATCAGACCGTGATTTTATCCACAAGTTCAATGCAACGCTGTGAATAAATTACGCACAAAATGTGACATAGAGATGAAATACCGGGAAGAGACAACGGGGTCTCTTTCCCTGCTACGGAACCCATTGCAGGGAAAGAGTATAACACGCTTTTATTATTCAGGCGTAAAGTGGCGTAAATGTTGTACCGTGGCAAGCCAGGCTGCCACCCAGCCAATCATCGAACACACCAGCAGCAAAAGCAGACATTCATCGAAAGATAAGCCATTGATATCAAACTTCGTTCCGAAAACCTGTGCCACTTCCGCAACCGCCGAAGACAAACGCAGGACCAGAATTTCCGACAAAATTAATGACAGCAATGCGCCAGAAAATCCCAGCAATGCGCCACCGTACAGGAATGGGCGCAGGATGAAACCATCTGTCGCACCAATCAGTTTCTGTACGTTAATGGAGTCACGGCGAGCAAAGATGCTCAGACGCACACTGTTACCGATGACGAGGAACACTGCCGCCACCATCAATACGCCGATCATTGCCGAAACGCGCCCGACCAGCCCGGTCAACGCCGCCAGACGGGCAAACCAGCTGTCATCCATTCGCACTTCGTCAATGCCGTTGATCTGGGTGATACGATCGCGCAAGGTATTCAGTGACTCGGTCCCCTGAAAATCGAGTTTCGGGATCACCACCGCCACTGCCGGAAGCGGGTTTTCTTCCAGCATATCCAGCGCACCACCAAAACCAGACCAGTTACGGAACTCGCCCAGTGCGTCTTCACGAGAAAGATAATTCACTTTCTCTACACCTTGCTCGGCCTGCAACTGTGCCACCACGCCCGCAGCGGCGTCATCGTCCAGCGTTTTTTGCAGATAAACGGTGATTTGCGGTGACGGATAATACTGCGTCGCCGCCTGGTTAACGTTTTTGTACACCATATAACAGACGCTGGGCAGCGTCAGGGAGATGGCGATAACCATCACCGTTAAAAACGTGGCGAACGGTTTACTTTTCAGATCCTGCAATGCGCCGTGGAAGGCATAGCGCACCTGTTCGTTGAAAACGTTGGTTTTGCGATTTACCGGTTTTGGCGAGGATTTCGCCCGTTTTGGCGCGTTACGACCGCCGTCGCCAGAGCCGCCGACCGATTTACGGAAGCGATCCAGACGCCCGCCAAACTGCCGGATATGATTGATTGCATCGCGCTTATTCATGGCCCACGCCTCCATGCAAGTGACCATCGCTCAGGGTGAGCATGCGATAGGAACGCCGCGAAATCAGGTTGATGTCGTGCGTTGCCATCAATACGGTTACCCCAACGCGGTTAAATTCTTCAAACAGACGTAGAATTCCTTCTGACAACGCGTCGTCAAGGTTACCGGTCGGTTCATCCGCCAGCAGTACCGCGGGCTTGTTCACCACCGCGCGGGCAATGCCAACACGCTGTTGTTCACCGCCGGAAAGCTGAATAGGGAAGTTCTTCGCTTTGTCCAGTAGCCCGACTTTATCCAGCGCCGCCGATACACGACGACGAATATCGTCACCGCTGGCACCGGCGATAATCAGGGGTATCGCCACGTTATCGTAGACAGTACGGTCCATCAGTAGATGGTGATCCTGGAAAATCATGCCAATCTGGCGGCGCAGAAACGGAACTTCACGGTTTTTCAGACGCGTGATGTCATGGCCGCTAAACCAGATTTTCCCGGCGCTGGGCCGCTCAATCCCACAGATCAGCTTCAGGAGGGTACTTTTCCCTGCGCCGGAATGACCGGTCAGAAACGCCATCTCACCCGGCTGCATATGGAACGTAACGCCCTGCAGCGCCTGTCTCCCACCGAGATAAGCCTTGCTGACATGTTCAAAGCGAATCATTGTTAATCCTCTCGGGCAAAAAGTGCCTCTATAAAGTCGTCCGCTTTAAACGGACGCAAATCCTCAATACGTTCGCCGACACCAATGTAGCGGATAGGGATACCAAACTGGTCAGCCACCGAGAAAATTACCCCGCCTTTCGCCGTGCCGTCCAGTTTCGTTAGCGTGATGCCGGTTAAGCCAACGGCTTCGTGGAACAGTTTGGCCTGGCTTACTGCATTCTGCCCGGTACTGGCGTCGATAGTCAGCATAACTTCATGCGGAGCTTCAACGTCGAGTTTCTTCATCACGCGGACGATTTTCTTCAACTCTTCCATCAAGTGCGATTTGTTCTGCAGGCGTCCGGCGGTATCGGCAATCAAAACGTCGATGTTACGCGCTTTAGCGGCCTGAATGGCGTCGAAGATAACAGAAGCGGAATCCGCACCGGTATGCTGGGCAATCACCGGAATATTATTACGCTGACCCCAGACCTGAAGCTGTTCAACCGCTGCTGCACGGAAAGTATCGCCCGCCGCCAGCATCACTGATTTACCCTGCTGCTCAAACTGACGCGCCAGCTTACCAATCGTCGTGGTTTTACCCACACCGTTGACGCCCACCATCAGGATCACGAACGGCGTTTTACCTTCAACGTTCAGCGGTTCATCGACTTTCGCCAGAATCTCGCCCATCTCTTCTTTCAGCAGGCCATAGAGCGCCTCGGCATCACGTAGCTGCTTGCGGGTCGCACCTTCTGTCAGATTGGTGATAATTTTACGCGTGGTTTCCACGCCCACATCGGCGATGAGCAATTGCTCTTCCAATTCTTCAAACAGATCATCGTCGATTTTTTTACCGCGGAACAGGCTGATAAATCCGGAACCGAGGTTTTCTTTGGTTTTTAACAGGCTGCGTTTCAGGCGCGCGAAGAAACCTTCTTTGGTCGGTTTTTCCTGCTCCTGAGCGATTTCTTCCACCGGCTGCTCTTCTTCTGCCGGAGGAACCACCATCATCGCCTCTTCTGCCGCTTCGGCAGCCAGCGCCTGTGCTTCCAGCTCTTCGTCGGTGATTTCGTCTTTAGCCGCTTCTTCTTCCGCCGCTTCGACAATCTCTACGGTTTCCGCTTCGGCCTGCCACTCTTCTGGCGAAACCTCTTCGGCTTTGACGTCTTCCGGCAACGGCAGCTCTTCACGCTCGATAGCCACAGGCTCTGGCGTAACTTCAGGTTCAATGACTGACGCTGGCGTTTCTTCAACTATCGTTTCCGGCTCAGTAATAACTTCCGGTTCAGCAACAGCTTCAGGCTGCGCTTTTTCACTTTCAGCAACCTGTTCAGTGACTTCCACAACTTCGGCAGCAAAAGTTTCCGCCTCGGCATCAGTATACGCCTGCGGCTGCTCTTCAACGGCTTGTTCAGAAGCCTTCGCAGGCTCTTGCGCCGGAACGATTTCTTCTACAACCGGTTGTTCGTTCTGGACTTCTGTCTCTTTTTCCGGGGTCTGCTCTTTTTGACCAAAGCCCAGCCAGGAAAAAAAGCCACGTTTTTTTTCTTTCGCCATTTGCGACTACACTCCTCGCTGTTGCTTCATGGCACAGCGTTAACGCTATGTACATAGCAGCTAAAAAAATGATGAAATAGTCTATCACTTAACTTAATTCACATCACCGCCTGCAAGTATGTGTTATCTGGCGGATTGAGCAATTTATCATGAAAAAACCGAATCATTCCGGCAGCGGCCAAATCCGCATTATTGGCGGGCAGTGGCGAGGCCGTAAACTCCCGGTTCCTGATAGCCCAGGCCTGCGCCCCACCACCGACCGCGTACGCGAAACGTTGTTTAACTGGCTGGCTCCGGTCATTGTTGACGCCCAATGTCTGGATTGCTTCGCCGGGAGCGGCGCGCTGGGGCTGGAAGCGTTATCGCGCTACGCTGCGGGGGCCACGTTGATTGAGATGGATCGCGCGGTTTCTCAACAGTTAATTAAGAATCTGGCGACACTAAAAGCAGGCAATGCACGCGTGGTGAACAGCAACGCGATGTCATTCCTGGCGCAAAAAGGCACACCGCATAATATCGTGTTTGTCGATCCACCGTTCCGCCGTGGCTTGTTAGAAGAGACGATAAATTTACTGGAAGATAACGGCTGGCTGGCTGACGAAGCCCTGATTTATGTCGAAAGCGAAGTCGAAAACGGTCTGCCCACTGTTCCGGCGAACTGGTCATTACATCGGGAAAAAGTGGCAGGTCAGGTGGCTTACCGCCTGTATCAACGCGAAGCACAAGGAGAAAGTGATGTTGATTAATATTGGACGTTTGTTAATGCTCTGCGTTTGGGGATTTTTAATCCTCAACCTGGTGCATCCCTTCCCGCGTCCGCTGAATATTTTCGTTAACGTGGCGCTGATTTTTACCGTGCTGATGCATGGTATGCAGCTGGCGCTATTGAAATCCACTTTGCCGAAAGATGGCCCGCAGATGACCACCGCCGAAAAGGTGCGGATTTTCCTTTTCGGCGTGTTTGAATTGCTGGTCTGGCAGAAGAAATTTAACGTTAAAAAATAACCTTATTGTTTGCTGACAAAGCTGACAAAGCGCGTTCCTTTATAGCTCAGCGTACCTTTATCGCCCACTGTCAGGGCATGGTACTGCTGGGCGTCGAGGCGAAACGTCTGTTCCATTCCTCCGCTTTGCGGTTTGAAGCTCGCCTCATAGCGCATGCTGGTACCAGCCGGTGTCACTTCCTGCTGGCGCGAACGGCGATCGTTAATCGGTTTTTCCCGCTTATTGCTCACCACCACCAACTTTTGCTGGAGTGGCGCTATATCATTATCAGCTTTTTCCCGTCGCTGTTGCATAAAACGAAACGATGCGGCGACGATAATTAAGCCAATGATAACAATAAAGAAAAGAGGTGGTTTGCTCATCTTTATCCCTCATCGGAAAATGCGGAAATAAGCATACCCTGCCAGTTATGGTGTTGTCATCCGTCCACCCTCGCCACTAAACTGGAAGCAAGACCGTAGGCATTCCGCTTACGAAAAAATAACGAATTCAAGGAACTAAGATGCTTTGGTCGTTTATCGCTGTCTGTCTTTCCGCATGGCTATCTGTGGATGCATCGTATCGTGGGCCAACCTGGCAACGCTGGGTATTTAAACCATTAACCCTTCTTCTCCTGCTGTTGCTGGCCTGGCAAGCGCCGATGTTCGACGCCATTAGCTATCTGGTGCTGGCGGGACTGTGCGCCTCACTGCTGGGCGATGCGCTAACCCTGTTGCCACGTCAACGTCTGATGTACGCCATCGGCGCGTTTTTCCTCTCGCACCTGTTGTACACCATCTATTTCGCCAGCCAGATGACGCTCTCTTTCTTCTGGCCTTTGCCGCTGGTGTTGCTGGTGCTGGGTGCGCTGTTACTGGCGATTATCTGGACGCGTCTGGAAGAGTATCGTTGGCCTATCTGCACGTTTATCGGCATGACGCTGGTGATGGTGTGGCTGGCAGGTGAACTGTGGTTCTTCCGTCCGACCGCTCCGGCGCTCTCTGCGTTTGTCGGCGCTTCGTTGCTGTTTATAAGTAACTTTGTCTGGCTGGGTAGTCACTATCGCCGACGCTTCCGTGCGGACAACGCGATTGCTGCGGCCTGCTACTTTGCCGGACATTTCCTCATCGTCCGCTCGCTGTATCTCTGATAAAACTTGACTCTGGAGTCGACTCCAGAGTGTATCCTTCGGTTAATGAGAAAAAACTTAACCGGAGGATGCCATGTCGACTCCTGACAATCACGGCAAGAAAGCCCCTCAATTTTCTGCGTTCAAACCGCTAACCACGGTACAGAACGTCAACGACTGTTGCTGCGACGGCGCATGTTCCAGCACGCCAACGCTCTCTGAAAACGTCTCCGGCACCCGCTATAGCTGGAAAGTCAGCGGCATGGACTGCGCCGCCTGCGCGCGCAAGGTAGAAAATGCCGTGCGCCAGCTTGCAGGCGTGAATCAGGTGCAGGTGCTGTTCGCCACCGAAAAACTGGTGGTTGATGCCGACAATGACATCCGTGCACAAGTTGAATCTGCGGTGCAAAAAGCGGGCTATTCCCTGCGCGATGAACAGGCAGCCGTAGAACCGCAAGCATCACGCCTGAAAGAGAATCTGCCGCTGATTACGCTAATCGTGTTGATGGCAATCAGCTGGGGTCTGGAGCAGTTTAATCATCCGTTCGGTCAACTGGCGTTTATCGCGACCACGCTGGTTGGGCTGTACCCGATTGCTCGTCAGGCATTACGGCTGATCAAATCCGGCAGCTACTTCGCTATTGAAACCTTAATGAGCGTAGCCGCTATTGGTGCGCTGTTTATTGGCGCAACGGCTGAAGCTGCGATGGTGTTGCTGCTG
The DNA here is from genome assembly GCF_002965285.1 of Escherichia sp. MOD1-EC5990. NCBI lineage: Bacteria > Pseudomonadati > Pseudomonadota > Gammaproteobacteria > Enterobacterales > Enterobacteriaceae > Escherichia > Escherichia sp. MOD1-EC5990. The sequence goes on from NZ_PTRV01000025.1 coordinate 44,119, forward strand.
TTTTTGATTGGTGAACGACTGGAAGGCTGGGCCGCCAGCCGCGCGCGTCAAGGGGTCAGCGCGTTAATGGCGCTGAAACCGGAAACCGCCACGCGCCTGCGTAATGGCAAGCGTGAAGAGGTAGCAATTAACAGCCTGCGTCCGGGCGATGTTATCGAAGTTGCGGCAGGTGGGCGTTTACCTGCCGACGGTAAACTGCTCTCGCCCTTTGCCAGTTTTGATGAAAGCGCCCTGACCGGCGAATCCATTCCGGTGGAGCGCGCGACGGGTGATAAAGTTCCTGCAGGCGCCACCAGCGTAGACCGTCTGGTAACGCTGGAAGTGCTGTCAGAACCGGGTGCCAGCGCCATTGACCGGATTCTGAAACTGATCGAAGAAGCCGAAGAGCGCCGCGCGCCCATTGAGCGGTTTATCGACCGTTTCAGCCGTATTTACACGCCAGCGATTATGGCCGTCGCCCTGCTGGTGACGCTGGTGCCACCGCTGCTGTTTGCCGCAAGCTGGCAGGAGTGGATTTATAAAGGGCTGACGCTGCTGCTGATTGGCTGCCCGTGTGCGCTGGTGATCTCAACACCTGCGGCGATCACCTCCGGGCTGGCGGCAGCAGCGCGTCATGGGGCGTTGATTAAAGGCGGTGCGGCGCTGGAACAACTAGGTCGTGTTACCCAGGTGGCGTTTGATAAAACCGGCACGCTGACCGTCGGTAAACCGCGCGTTACCGCGATTCATCCGGCAACGGGTATTAGTGAATCTGAACTGCTGACACTGGCAGCGGCGGTCGAGCAAGGCGCGACGCATCCACTGGCGCAAGCCATCGTACGCGAAGCACAGGTTGCTGAACTCGCCATTCCCGCCGCCGAATCACAGCGGGCGCTGGTCGGGTCTGGTATTGAAGCACTGATTAACGGTGAGCGCGTGTTGATATGCGCTGCCGGAAAACATCCGGCTGTTGCATTTGCTGGTTTAATTAACGAACTGGAAAGCGCCGGGCAAACGGTAGTACTGGTGGTGCGTAACGATGAAGTGCTGGGTGTCATTGCATTGCAGGATACCCTGCGCGCCGACGCCGCAACTGCCATCAGCGAACTGAGCGCCCTGGGCGTCAAAGGAGTGATCCTCACTGGCGATAATCCACGCGCAGCGGCGGCAATCGCCGGTGAACTGGGGCTGAAATTTAAAGCGGGCCTATTACCAGAAGATAAAGTCAAAGCGGTGACCGAGCTGAATCAACATGCGCCTCTGGCGATGGTCGGTGACGGTATTAACGACGCGCCCGCCATGAAAGCTGCCGCCATAGGGATTGCAATGGGCAGTGGCACAGATGTGGCGCTGGAAACCGCCGACGCTGCATTAACCCATAACCACCTGCGCGGCCTGGTGCAGATGATTGAACTGGCACGCGCCACTCACGCCAATATCCGCCAGAACATCACCATTGCGCTGGGGCTGAAAGGGATCTTCCTCGTCACAACGCTGTTAGGGATGACCGGACTATGGCTGGCGGTGCTGGCAGATACGGGTGCGACGGTGCTGGTGACAGCGAATGCGTTAAGATTGTTGCGCAGGAAGTAAAAGTGTTGCCTGATAGCCTCTGGCTATCAGGCTTAGTGCTGAGGCGGGAACGGCGGCATAGTCAGGAAAGCATAATAAAGCGCTAACATCAGAATGACGGAGATAACACAGCATGCAGCAACCAGGCGGGATGCTATGGATGGCCTTTTGAACATCAACCACAGGGCATAAGCAAGCCCGACACCGTTAAGTAAAGGTAAAAAAATCATTAGCCAGAGCCAACCCCAGGCAAGTACCCCCAGCCATCCCCCCACGACGATAAAAACAGGGATCAGCCAATTGGGGGTGAAGATCGCGAGCAATCCCAGCAATACCAGACAAACTGGAATTAAATAATCCATTTGTGCATTCCATTACGTTTGCGTGCCGGATGCGGCGTAAACGCCTTATCTGGCCTACACAGGGCATTGAACTCGTAGGCATGATAAGACGCGACAGCGTCGCATCAGGCATTGCGCACCGTATCGCCAGATGCAGCTTGAACGTTTTATCCGTCCTACAAACCGGTTGCAAGCCGCAAAATTGAGCGCGATCGGTCCGCTAGCCTGATCCACCTTACCCCGATTTACGAATCAAATAACGATAAGGCAGTCCATCCGTTTCTTTAGCAACCAGTTCGTGTTCCATAAAGGTACAAAACCCAGGAATATCGCGTGTCGTCGCCGGATCATCAGCAATAATCAGCAACGTTTCGCCAGGTTGCATATTGCGCACAGTTTTGCGCACCATCATCACGGGTTCCGGGCAGCGCAGGCCAAGTGCGTCGAGTGTGTGGTCAGGGCTGGAAAAGAGATCGGTCATTTTCTTCTCATCACATAAAAAACGGCGCTAGTTTACGCCCTGTGAGTCCGTAAGCAAACCAGGTTAACGATTGCGCGAAAATTAACCATTGCATTGTCAACGTAAAGCAGTATCATGCGGCGGCTCGAAAAAAGGGTCAGCACGTTATTATGTTAAGGTAACAGACGTGTCGTACGTATTGGGTTCCCTCACCCCAATGGTTAATCAAAAAGGTACAATATGAACGTTTTCTCGCAAACTCAACGCTATAAAGCGTTGTTCTGGTTATCGTTATTTCATCTGTTGGTGATCACCTCCAGTAACTATCTGGTTCAGCTTCCCGTATCCATTTTTGGTTTCCATACCACCTGGGGCGCGTTTAGCTTTCCGTTTATTTTCCTTGCTACCGACCTGACTGTGCGTATTTTTGGCGCACCGCTGGCCCGTCGTATCATCTTTGCGGTGATGATCCCGGCGTTACTGATCTCCTACGTCATCTCGTCGCTGTTCTATATGGGTTCCTGGCAGGGATTCGGCGCGCTCGCCCACTTCAACCTGTTTGTCGCCCGTATCGCCACCGCCAGTTTCATGGCCTACGCGCTGGGGCAAATCCTCGACGTGCACGTTTTTAACCGCCTGCGTCAGAGTCGTCGCTGGTGGCTGGCACCGACGGCTTCCACCCTGTTTGGTAACGTCAGCGACACGCTGGCCTTCTTCTTCATTGCCTTCTGGCGCAGCCCAGATGCCTTTATGGCTGAACACTGGATGGAAATCGCGCTGGTCGATTACTGTTTCAAAGTGTTAATCAGTATCGTTTTCTTCCTGCCAATGTATGGCGTATTACTCAATATGCTGTTGAAAAGACTGGCAGATAAATCCGAAATCAACGCTTTGCAGGCGAGTTAAAGGTTCGTTATCAGAGTTGTGATAAGATGGATGAATGAGCCGTTATGGCCGTTTATCGAAAGGAAGAAGTCAATGCGCAATCTGGTTAAATATGTCGGAATTGGCCTGCTGGTTATGGGGCTTGCGGCCTGTGATGATAAAGACACTAACGCTACGGCGCAGGGTTCGGTCGCGGAAAGTAACGCTACCGGGAATCCCGTCAACCTGCTTGATGGCAAGTTAAGTTTCTCGCTGCCAGCGGATATGACCGACCAGAGCGGTAAGCTGGGAACGCAGGCTAATAACATGCATGTCTGGTCCGACGCCACCGGGCAAAAAGCAGTCATCGTCATCATGGGCGATGATCCGAAAGAAGATCTGGCGGTGCTGGCGAAGCGCCTGGAAGATCAGCAACGTAGCCGCGATCCACAGCTGCAAGTAGTGACCAACAAAGCCATTGAGCTGAAAGGTCACAAAATGCAGCAGTTAGACAGCATTATCTCCGCGAAAGGCCAGACGGCGTACTCTTCCGTTATTCTGGGTAACGTGGGTAATCAACTGCTGACCATGCAAATTACGCTGCCAGCTGACGATCAGCAAAAAGCACAGACCACCGCAGAAAACATCATTAATACGCTGGTTATTCAGTAAGTTTTAAGATGATGAGATGGCCTCAGGTACTTCCACCGGAGGCCGTTTTTTTAATCGCCACGTCAGTAATAACGCGATTGCGACCAGTCCCGCCGCCGCCAGATAAATCACCGGGACGCCCGCCCAACTCATCACCAGCCCAGCCAGTGGTCCGGTCACGCCAAGCGATAAATCCATAAATACGGTGTAAGTTGCCAGCGCCGCCCCCTGATTCTGCTGCGGCACTGCTTTTACCGCCACTACGCCCAATGCCGGGAACACCAGCGAAAACCCCGCCCCCGCGAGTAAGACGCCGATTTTCGCCATCCACGGCATAGTCGCCACGCCAACCAGTAGCAGGCCGATTATCTCAACGCTAAAGCAAATCATCGCCACATTTAAGCCGCCGATACGATTTATGCCGTTAGGGAATAACAATCGCGTTCCAACAAATGCACAGCTAAACAGCGTCAGCGCAAAAGCCGCACCGTCCCAGCCTTTAGCGTCATAAAACAATGTGATAAAGGTGGCGATAACGCCAAATCCGGCAGAAGCCAACGCCAGCGCCATGCCGTATAACCAGACGCGCCCAAGCACCGCGCGAAACGGCAGTGGTTTGCCTTTACTGGCTTTTACCGTCGGACGCGGGATCGCTAACAAAATGGCCACCAGCGCCACACCCATAATGATTAACGCTAACGCCTGCAAGCCGCCCCAGTGATAAAACACGACACCTAACGGCGCACCCATCGCCATCGCCCCGTAAGTGACAATGCCGTTCCACGAAATCACCCGCCCGATATGCAGCGAACCAACCACGCCAACGCCCCACAGTGTCGACCCTGTTCCGGCAAAACTTTGCCCAATGCCGAGAATCACACGTCCCAGGCAAAGTAATAACAGGCTGATGACGGGCAGACTGGCGGTTAATCCTGCCGTCAGATACCCCAAACCGCTTAAAAAGCAGCCGCATAAACCGAAGACGACAATCTTTTTGGGTCCCAGCAAATCGGCGTAACGTCCGGCATGAGGGCGGCTCAGCAAGGTGGCGAAATATTGCAGGCTGATAACCAATCCTGCCCAGAAAGCGCTAAAGCCCATCACATCATGGACATAGCCCGGTAATACAGCGAGCGGCAACCCGATGGTGAGGTAGCTGGCGAAGTTAAACATGACAATGGAGACAATGCGCAAATTCAGGCGCAATCCGTTTAGCGCGGGTTCGGCTACGGGTTCGGGCATGAGGATCACCACATTTTTACAACAGTGTTTCATTTTTACCACGTGCTGACGTGAAAATCAGCAGTAAGAATCAGAATATTGCTGGCGTGACTCCCGCTACACTTAATACAAAAAGTCACAAGGAAGCCCCAATGGAAACCCCTCAACCCGATAAAACGGGCATGCACATTCTGCTTAAACTGGCCTCGCTGGTAGTAATCCTCGCGGGCATTCACGCAGCGGCAGATATCATTGTGCAACTGTTACTGGCGCTGTTTTTTGCCATCGTCCTCAACCCGCTCGTCACCTGGTTTATTCGTCGCGGAGTACAACGCCCCGTTGCAATTACGATTGTGGTGGTGGTGATGCTGATCGCACTTACCGCACTGGTCGGTGTACTGGCAGCTTCGTTTAACGAATTTATCTCTATGCTGCCGAAGTTTAATAAGGAGCTGACGCGCAAGCTTTTTAAATTGCAGGAGATGTTGCCTTTTCTTAATTTGCATATGTCGCCGGAGCGAATGCTGCAGCGGATGGACTCGGAAAAAGTGGTTACCTTCACCACGGCGCTAATGACCGGGCTTTCCGGGGCAATGGCGAGCGTGCTTTTGCTGGTGATGACCGTAGTTTTCATGCTGTTTGAAGTGCGCCACGTCCCTTACAAAATGCGTTTTGCGTTGAATAATCCACAGATTCACATCGCCGGACTACACCGCGCCTTAAAAGGTGTTTCGCACTATCTTGCATTGAAGACACTGCTAAGTTTATGGACAGGCATTATCGTCTGGCTGGGGCTGGAACTTATGGGTGTACAGTTTGCGCTGATGTGGGCGGTACTGGCGTTTTTGCTTAACTACGTCCCCAATATCGGCGCGGTAATTTCCGCCGTACCGCCAATGATTCAGGTGCTGCTGTTTAATGGCGTTTACGAATGTATTCTGGTCGGCGCATTGTTTTTAGTTGTCCATATGGTCATCGGCAATATTTTAGAACCGCGGATGATGGGCCATCGCCTGGGGATGTCCACCATGGTGGTATTTCTTTCATTGTTGATTTGGGGATGGCTGCTCGGCCCGGTTGGAATGCTACTTTCGGTACCATTAACCAGCGTGTGTAAAATCTGGATGGAAACCACCAAAGGCGGTAGCAAACTGGCGATCTTACTGGGGCCGGGCAGACCGAAAAGTCGGTTACCAGGTTAATAGCACCTCCTGAGCAGGCAATGGCCACCGTTTATCTAACAGTGGCCATTTGATTTGAGGAAATGAAGAAACATTATTCAGACAATTAATTTATAAAAACCATTCCTTAAGTCAAATATATATAAACGCCGAATAGCGATTAAATCCCTCTCAAAGAATGCACTGATAACAATCTGTTATTTTTATTGCCTCATTTTTCTCACTCACTTATAGTTGGTCCCCGCTGGCAGTAATTTAGTCATTTCAGAAATTTTTACTCTGATGTGCACTTACTGACTTATCTCACAAGTAATTTTTTCGCTAAATAAAGAATAGTGATGCCAGCAATTACAGTTAAATCTTGCTTTACTCGTAAAAACAATACTTTAATGGGATTCTAATGAGACATTACATGAAATGGTTTGCGGCTATTGCTGTTGTGGGTGCTTTAGCGGGTTGCGCGCGTACTGCGCCAATTGATCAGGTTCACTCAACCGTCAGTGCTGGTCATACCCCGGAACAAGTGAAAAAAGCGATTCTGAAAGCTGGCGTTGAACGCAAATGGATTATGTCCGAAGCCGGACAAGGCGTAATTAAAGCACGTCAACAGTCACGCGATCATTCAGCCGAAATTCGCATTAACTACACGGCATCCAGCTACGATATCAATTATGAAAATAGTCAGAACCTGCAAGCATCAGGCGGACAAATTCATAAAAACTATAATCGCTGGGTCCGCAATCTCGACAAAGATATTCAACTGAATTTGTCGGCTGGCGCAGATTTGTAATTTCCCCTAAAGTCGGGCCGCTTCGGTCCGATAATAATTTAATTCCCTCTTAACAGGTTGTGCCCAACATGTACGAACAGGATTCTCTTAGCGCACTGGATGCGATTACCGAAGCTCAACGCATTGCCTTTGCCCCCATGCTTTTTCAAACAGCTCTCTGCCTACGTAATGCGGGTGTACTTTCATATCTGGATCGGCAAGGCAAACATGGCGCAACGCTGGCTGATATCACCGAACATAGCCATATCAACGAATATGCGGCCAGCGTTCTGTTAGATATGGGCTTAAGCGGGCGAATTATTACCTGTAAAGAGGGAATGTATTACCTGGCGAAAATCGGTCATTACCTCCTGCATGACACTATGACTCGCGTGAATATGGATTTCACCCAGGATGTCTGCTATCAGGGGCTCTTCTTCCTCGCCGATTCACTCAATGAAGGAAAACCGTCCGGGTTAAAAGTATTTGGCGACTGGTCGACGATATATCCCGCACTTTCACAATTACCAGATGCCGCTCGTGAAAGCTGGTTTGCGTTTGATCATTACTATTCAGATGGCGCATTTAACGCCGCACTGCCTTATGTATTCGCCAACAACCCCACAACATTGTACGATGTAGGCGGCAATACGGGTAAGTGGGCTTTGCGTTGCTGCAAATACAATGAAAACATCGCCGTGACGTTATTAGATCTGCCACAACAAATCGTACTAGCGAAAGAAAATATCGCGAATGCAGGTTTTTCTGATCGCATAGATTTCCATGCGGTGGATATGCTAAGCGATGCCCCATTACCGGGCGAGGCTGATATCTGGTGGATGAGCCAATTTTTAGACTGTTTTTCACCCGAACAAATAATTAGCATACTCAGCAAAATCGCCAGCGTAATGAAGCCTGGCGCAAAAGTTTGCATCATGGAGTTGTTCTGGGATGCGCAGCGGTTTGAAGCAGCATCATTTAGCCTGAACGCGTCCTCACTTTATTTCACCTGCATGGCAAACGGTAACAGCCGTTTCTATAGTGCAGAGAAATTTTACGACTATCTGAATAAAGCAGGATTTCAGGTAGCAGAGCGCCACGATAATTTAGGCGTTGGGCATACTCTTTTGATATGCCAAAAGAAATAATCGTCACTTAATAATTTTGGTTTACCGCGGGCGCGCGTTGATGAAATTTACATTAAATATTACCGACTGGCAGGCACTGGCGCCTGGACTTAGCGAAGCGCAGCAATGGCAAGCATGGTCGCGCCAGCCGTGGGCGATTGACCCTGCCGCGCCGTTGGCAAAATTAAGTGAACTGCCAATGATGACCGCCCGCCGCCTCAGTTCAGGCAGCAAACTGGCTGTTGAATGCGGCCTGGCAATGCTACGCCGCCATCAGCCAGACGCCGTTTTGTATACCAGTCGTCATGGCGAACTGGAGCGCAATTACCGCATTGTTCATGCACTGGCAACTGAACAGGCGCTTTCCCCCACCGACTTTGCACTTTCAGTACACAACTCTTCCGTGGGTAACCTGACCATTGCGGCCAAACAGCCGATCGTTTCGTCATCGCTTTCGGCTGGTCGCGACACTTTCCAGCAAGGTTTGAGTGAAGTGCTTAGCCTGCTACAAGCGGGATACCAGCGTGTGTTGATGGTCGATTTTGATGGCTTTCTACCTGAGTTCTATCATCCGCAGCTCCCAGCAGAAATGCCGACCTGGCCATATGCTGTTGCGCTGGTGATTGAAGCTGGCGATGAGTGGCAATGTGAAACACAGCCAGCCATTGCGGGCAATGAAACAACACTGCCGCAAAGCATGTTGTTTTTACAGCACTATTTACAAAATTCAGATACTTTTTCACTTCCTGGCGAGCGCGTACAGTGGCGCTGGAGCCGTGGATGAGTAATCTGATGTCACGCCTGGAATGGACATGGCGACTGGTTATGACCGGGTTGTGTTTTGCCCTGTTTGGCCTCGGCGGACTACTGCTCTCTGTGGTGTGGTTTAACGTATTGTTAGTTTTGGTGTGGGATACTTCCCGCCGCCGTCGTTTGGCGCGTCGCAGCATTGCCGCCAGTTTTCGTCTGTTTTTAACAGTCGCAAAAGGGCTTGGCGTGCTGGATTATCGGATTGATGGGGCTGAAATTTTACGTCAGGAACGCGGTTGCCTCGTCGTAGCCAATCATCCTACGCTTATCGATTACGTACTACTGGCATCAGTCATGCCAGAAACTGACTGCCTGGTAAAAAGCGCGCTGTTAAAAAATCCTTTTCTTGGCGGCGTCGTGCGGGCGGCAGATTATTTAATCAACAGCGAAGCTGAAACTCTCTTACCCCGTTGCCAACAGCGACTGGCACAGGGCGACACTATCTTGATTTTCCCCGAAGGCACGCGGACGAAGCCTGGTGAAAAAATGACGTTACAGCGCGGTGCGGCGAATATTGCCGTGCGCTGCGCCAGCGATTTACGCATCGTGACGATCGGCTGTAGCGAGCATCTGCTGGATAAACAAAGTAAATGGTATGACGTTCCACCTGCCAGGCCACTTTTTACGGTTGAAGTCCATGGTCGGGTTGAAATCAATAAATTTTACGATGCAACTTCACAAGAACCGGCGCTGGCAGCAAGGCAGTTAAACCGGCATCTTTTGCTTCAATTACGACAAGGTTGTTTACCTCTCTCAGGAATAAATAATGCAAGCGCTTTATCTGGAAATTAAAAATCTCATCATCAGCACCCTCAATCTGGACGAGTTGGCTCCTGATGATATCGATACCGACGCGCCACTGTTTGGCGACGGTTTAGGGCTGGACTCTATCGATGCCCTGGAACTGGGGCTGGCAGTGAAAAATGAATATGGCGTTGTACTTTCTGCGGAAAGTGAAGAGATGCGTCAGCACTTTTTCTCTGTCGCCACTCTGGCCTCTTTTATTGCTGCACAACGTGCCTGAGGAAAGCCATCATGACAGAACAACAAACCGTCTATCAGGAAGTCTCAGCTCTGCTGGTTAAGCTGTTTGAAATCGATCCGCAGGACATCAAACCTGAAGCGCGCCTGTACGAAGATTTGGAGCTGGACAGCATCGACGCCGTTGACATGATTGTGCACCTGCAAAAGAAAACCGGTAAGAAAATCAAGCCGGAAGAGTTTAAAGCAGTGCGTACAGTCCAGGATGTCGTAGAGGCCGTAGAACGCCTGCTACAAGAAGCCTGATCTGATGTCGGGCATTCGCTCGCTACCGATTATTAAACTGCTGACTGGATTATTGCTGCTCGCCTGGCCGTTTGTGATTTGGCTTGGTTTGGCACATAACGGCCTGCACTGGCTGTTGCCGCTGATGGCGCTGCTGCTTTTATTGCGCCTGCGCCAGACTCGTTGCCAGGCCGGGCCGCTACAAGCCGTCACACAAATCGTCGCTGTTGTGGGTATCGCCTTGTGTGTTGCCAGCTTTCTGTTGAAAACGCACCAGCTACTGCTGTTTTACCCGGTAGTGGTTAACGCGGTAATGCTGGCGGTTTTTGGCGGTTCGCTGTGGTCGGCAATGCCAATTGTTGAGCGGCTGGCGCGTTTGCAGGAGCCAGACCTCCCGGAAAAGGGCGTGCGCTATACCCGCCACGTCACGCAAATCTGGTGCGGCTTTTTCATCATCAACGGCGGAATTGCCCTCTTTACCGCGCTGCATGGCGATATGTCGTTATGGACTGCCTGGAACGGCATGATTGCTTATTTGTTGATGGGGACGTTAATGGCTGGTGAATGGCTGGTGCGCCGTCAGGTGATGAAAAGAGATCGCTCATGAAGCAGACCTTACCGCTTGCACGCTGGCTGACTGCGCCACGCTCTGATGACACGCCCATTGCGTGGCTGGACGAAAGCACCTGGACGCTGGGCGATTTGCGTCACGATGTCTCGCAACTTATCTGCCGTTTACAGCAACAACCAGGTGAACGCTGGGCGCTGTGCTTTGAGGACTGCTATCTGTTTATCGTTGCCCTGCTCGCCACGCTACACGCCGGAAAAACACCGGTGCTTCCGGGGCATAACCGCGTCATCCAGCTTAACGAGCAACGTGAACTGTTCGATGGTGTGCTTAGCGACAGCGAACTTAACTGGCAAGGTTCATTGCTGTTGGTAGCAAGCTCCCCACAAGTCGCGACACAATCATTCACCTTTGCCGCTATAGTGCCAGACGCTTATATCGAGCTGTTTACCTCTGGTTCCACAGGGCAGCCGAAGCGGGTGATTAAACCTGTTCGTTTGTTGGACCGTGAAGCAGAACTGCTGGCTGAACGATTAGGCGCACGTCTTGCCGGATGTCGTGTCGTCGGTTCCGTATTGCCGCAGCATTTGTACGGCCTGACTTTTCGCGTTTTCCTGCCAATGGCGCTGGGATTACCGCTGCACGCCGCCATGCTCTGGTATGTCGAACAGTTTGCCGCATTGAGTCACCAGCATCGCTATATCTTCATCAGCAGCCCGGCATTTTTGAAACGGCTGGATACCCAGCTTTCTCCGCCGCCCGTTCAGGTGCTTCTCTCTGCTGGCGGTGAGCTGCCGTGGCAGGACGTACAATATACCGCGAGCTGGCTGCGCGTCTGGCCTGATGAAATCTACGGCAGCACGGAAACCGGCGTCATCGCCTGGCGTTACCGCGAACAAGAGCAACGCCGCTGGCGGCCCTTTCCAGGTATGCAGTTCCAGGCCGAAGATGATGCCTTTCGTCTCTTTTCACCTCTGATGGAGGAAGATAGCGGCCTGTTACTCGACGATATCTTGCAGTTTAGCGAAGACGGCCAGTTCCATCTGATGGGGCGTCGCGGACGCATCGTTAAGATTGAAGAAAAACGCATTTCACTCCAGGAAGTAGAACAACGTCTGCTGGCGCTGGACGGTATTCACGAGGCGGCGGCAGTTCCCGTTACGCGCGGCGGGCGTCAGAGTATTGGCGTTTTGCTGGTGCTGGATGACGAAGCTCGCCTGCAATGGCAAAACGGCGGCGGGCACAGCCAGGAAATGGCCTGGCGGCGATTACTGCGCCCGACGCTGGAGCCAGTTGCTATTCCGCGTTACTGGCGCGTTATTGATGAAATGCCAGTAAACAGTATGAACAAGCGTGTCTATGCGCAATTACAGGAGTTATTTCATGAAGCCCCATGAAATCGAGCGCCATCAGGCACAAGTGAATCACCTTGAGATTGTTTTGCATCTCAGGGCAGATCTGTTCTGGTTTCGCGGTCATTTTGCCGTACAACCATTACTCCCCGGCGTGGCACAAATCGACTGGGCGATGAGTTACGCGCTTGCCCTGCTCGCGCCCGGTTGGCGTTTTCACTCCATTCAGAACATCAAATTCCAGGCCCCATTGCTGCCGGATAACCGCGTCACACTCACGCTTAGCTGGCAGGAAGAACGCCAGACTCTGAGCTTTAGTTATCAGCGTCACGACGGTGACGCCCGCCACACCGCCAGTAGCGGGAAGATCCGCCTATGTCGGTAAACTTTTCTCCCTGCGTGTTGATCCCCTGCTACAACCACGGCGCAATGATGCCGGGCGTGCTGGCGCGTCTTAAGCCATTTAATCTGCCCTGTATTGTGGTGGATGACGGCAGCGATGCCGCCACGCAACAGCAACTGGATAATCTGGTTGCCGAACAGCCTGGCGTGACATTAATTCGCCTGGCAGAAAACGCAGGCAAAGGCGCGGCGGTAATGCGCGGCTTACAGGCAGCGGCAGACGCGGGGTTCAGCCATGCGGTACAGGTGGATGCTGACGGTCAGCACGCGATTGAAGATATCCCCAAACTGCTGGCACTCGCTGAACAACACCCTGCGGCACTGATCTCCGGCCAGCCAATTTACGATGACTCCATCCCCCGCTCACGGCTGTACGGGCGCTGGGTCACCCACGTCTGGGTGTGGATCGAAACGCTCTCCCTGCAACTGAAAGACAGCATGTGCGGCTTTCGCGTTTATCCGGTTGCGCCAACGCTGCAACTGGCAAAACACGCCACCATCGGCAAGCGGATGGATTTCGACACCGAAGTGATGGTGCGCCTCTACTGGCAGGGAAATACCAGTTATTTCGTGCCGACCCGCGTCACCTATCCGCTGGACGGGCTTTCGCACTTTGATGCCCTGAAAGATAACGTCCGCATCTCGCTCATGCACACGCGCCTGTTTTTCGGCATGTTGCCGCGTATTCCTTCGCTGCTGATGCGCCACTCTTCCAGCCACTGGGCGCGGCAGAGCGAAGTGAAAGGATTATGGGGAATGCGCCTGATGCTGCTGGTCTGGCGCCTGCTGGGAAGAACGGCGTTTACCGCGCTGCTTTACCCGGTGGTGGGCGTCTACTGGCTCACCGCCAGCCGGGCGCGCAAAGCGTCGCAAGACTGGCTCACCCGTGTGCGCCAGCATCAACCACAGGCAGCAAAACTCAACAGCTATCAGCACTTTCTACGTTTCGGCAACGCCATGCTCGACAAAATCGCCAGCTGGCGCGGCGAGCTACAACTCGGGCGTGATGTGCTGTTTGCACCAGGCGCAGAAGCGGCACTTAACGTCAGCGATCCGCGAGGCAAATTGCTGCTGGCATCGCATCTTGGCGATGTGGAAGTGTGCCGGGCGCTGGCAAAAATTCAGGGCTACAAAACCATTAACGCGCTGGTGTTTAGCAAAAACGCCCAACGCTTTAAACAGATAATGCAGGAGATGGCTCCTCAGGCAGGCATTAACCTGATGCCGGTAACAGATATCGGCCCGGAAACCGCCATCCTGCTGAAAGAGAAGCTGGATAACGGCGAATGGGTGGCGATTGTCGGTGACCGTATCGCTGTCAACCCGCAACGCGGCGGCGACTGGCGCGTCTGCTGGAGTCCGTTTATGGGCCAGCCTGCGCCCTTCCCACAGGGGCCGTTTATTCTCGCCTCTATTTTGCGCTGCCCGGTGAATCTGATTTTCGCCCTGCGCCAGCACGGCAAGCTGCATATTCACTGCGAAACCTTTGCCGACCCGCTGCTGTTGCCGCGTGGCGAACGCCAGCAGGCGCTGCAAAACGCTATCGATCATTACGCCGCGCGTCTGGAACATCACGCGCTCCAGTCGCCCCTCGACTGGTTTAATTTTTTCGATTTCTGGCAACTGCCGGAAGTCCAGGACAAGGAGTAAAGGGTGCTTAACGATCCCCGATTTACCGCTGAAGTCGAGCTGATCATTCCATTTCACGACGTCGATATGATGGGCGTGGCCTGGCACGGTAACTATTTTCGCTACTTTGAAGTGGCCCGCGAGGCGCTGCTCAACCAGTTCAATTACGGCTATCGGCAGATGAAAGAGTCGGGTTATTTGTGGCCAGTGGTCGATGCGCGGGTGAAATATCGCCACGCCCTCACCTTTGAGCAACGCATCCGCGTGCGTGCGCATATCGAAGAGTTCGAAAACCGCCTGCGAATTGGCTATCAGATTTTCGATGCCGAAACGGGCAAACGCGCCACCACCGGATACACCATTCAGGTCGCGGTCGACGAGCAAAGCCGCGAACTGTGCTTTGTCAGCCCCGATATTCTGTTTGAACGCATGGGAGTCAAACCATGAAATTTTTACCGCTGCTGGCGCTGCTGATTAGCCCGTTTGTGAGCGCCCTGACCCTGGACGATCTTCAGCAACGCTTTACCGAACAGCCGGTAATCCGCGCCCATTTTGATCAAACCCGGACGATTAAAGATCTGCCGCAGCCGCTGCGATCTCAGGGCCAGATGTTGATCGCCCGCGACCAGGGGTTATTGTGGGATCAAACCTCACCATTTCCCATGCAGCTATTGCTGGACGATAAACGCATGGTGCAGGTGATCAACGGTCAGCCGCCACAAATCATCACGGCAGAAAATAACCCGCAGATGTTCCAGTTTAACCACCTGCTGCGCGCGCTGTTCCAGGCCGATCGCAAAGTGCTGGAACAAAACTTCCGCGTCGAATTTGCTGACAAAGGCGAAGGCCGCTGGACGCTGCGCCTGACGCCGACCACCACGCCGCTGGATAAAATTTTCAATACCATCGATCTCGCCGGGCAAACCTATCTGGAGAGCATTCAGCTTAATGATAAACAGGGCGATCGCACCGATATCGCTCTTACCCAACATCAACTGACGCCAGCGCAACTGACCGATGACGAACGCCAACGTTTTGCCGCCCAGTAAACGCCCGGCGCTGTTATGGGGGATCATCTGCCTGGTCATGGCGGCGGCGTTGCTGATCCTGCTGCCGCAATCACGACTGAACAGTAGCGTGCTGGCTATGTTACCCAAACAGGCGATGGGCGATATTCCCCCGGCGCTGAATGACGGCTTTATGCAGCGTCTGGACCGCCAACTGGTGTGGCTGGTCAGCCCCGGTAAAGAGGCTAATCCCAGTGTGGCTCAGGAATGGCTGACGCTGCTGCAAAAATCCGCTGCGCTCGGCGACGTTAAAGGGCCAATGGCTGCCGCCAGCCAGCAAGCGTGGGGAGCGTTTTTCTGGCAGCATCGCAACGGCCTGATTGACCCCGACACCCGCACGCGCCTGCAAAACGGCGGCGAAGCGCAGGCGCAGTGGATCCTCTCCCAGCTTTATTCTGCGTTCTCCGGGGTAAGCGGTAAGGAGCTGCAAAATGATCCGCTGATGTTAATGCGCGGCTCGCAGCTGGCGATGGCGAAAAATGGCCAGCGTTTGCGGCTGATGGACGGCTGGCTGGTGACACAGGATCCCCAGGGCAACTACTGGTATCTGCTGCACGGAGAACTGGCGGGATCGTCGTTTGATATGCAGCAAACCCACCAGCTCATCACCACCCTGAATACGCTGGAAAAGGATCTGAAAACGCGTTACCCGCAGGCGCAGTTGCTCTCGCGCGGCACGGTGTTTTACAGCGATTACGCCAGTCAACAGGCGAAGCAGGATATCTCAACCCTGGGCGTGGCAACGCTGCTGGGGGTGATATTACTGATTGTGGCGGTGTTCCGCTCTTTACGCCCGTTGCTGCTTTGCGTGATTTCCATCGGCATTGGCGCGCTGGCGGGAACGGTCGCCACCTTGTTGATTTTCGGTGAATTACACCTGATGACGCTGGTGATGAGCATGAGCGTTATCGGCATTTCCGCTGACTACACGCTCTATTACCTCACTGAACGGATGGTGCACGGCAATGACGTTTCGCCGTGGCAAAGCCTGGCGAAAGTGCGCAATGCCTTGCTACTGGCGCTGCTCACCACCGTGGCGGCGTATCTGATTATGATGCTCGCCCCCTTCCCCGGCATTCGCCAGATGGCGATTTTTGCCGCCGTCGGGTTGAGCGCCTCCTGTCTGACCGTTCTGTTCTGGCATCCGTGGCTGTGCCGTGGCCTGCCGGTGCGTCCGGTTCCGGCGATGGCACTGATGCTGCGCTGGCTGGCTGCGTGGCGGCGTAATAAAAAACTGTCGCGGGGTCTGCCCGTCGCGCTGGCGCTGTTTTCGCTGGCGGGGATGTCAATGCTGCGCGTCGATGACGATATCTCGCAGTTACAGGCACTGCCGCAGCATATTCTGGCGCAGGAAAAAGCCATTACCGCCCTGACCGGACAAAGCGTCGATCAAAAATGGTTTGTGGTTTACGGCGATTCCCCACAGCAAACATTGCGGCGGCTGGAGACATTTACCGCCTCGCTGGAGAATGCGAAAAAAGACGGTCTTATCAGCAACTACCGCACTATCCCGCTGAACTCCCTGGCGCGGCAGGAGGAAGATTTACATCTGCTGAAAACGGCTGCCCCGACGGTAACAAAAGCGCTGCAAAATGCCGGACTGACGGCGCTGAAACCAGATCTCAACGCCATGCCAGTGAAGGTCGATGAATGGCTGGCAAGCCCCGCCAGTGAAGGCTGGCGTCTGCTGTGGCTGACGCTGGAAAACGGCACAAGCGGCGTACTGGTGCCGGTTGAAGGGGTTAAAAGTAGCGCGTTGTTGCAGGAAACAGCCAGCTATTACCAGGGCATTGCCTGGGTTGATCGCAAAAACACTTTTGATGAATTGTTCGCACTTTACCGCTACATCTTAACCGGTTTGTTGCTGGTGGCGCTGGCAGTGATTGCCTGCGGCGCAGTGGCCCGCCTCGGCTGGCGCAAAGGGCTTATCAGTCTGGTGCCTTCGGTGCTTTCGCTGGGCTGCGGTCTGGCAGTGCTGGCGATGAGCGGGCAGGCGGTGAATCTCTTTTCGCTGCTGGCGCTGGTGCTGGTGCTTGGCATCGGCATCAACTACACGCTGTTTTTCAGTAATCCACGCGGTACACCGTTAACTTCCCTACTGGCGATCACGCTGGCAATGCTCACCACCTTGCTAACGCTGGGAATGCTGGTATTCAGTGCCACTCAGGCCATCAGCAGTTTTGGCATTGTGCTGGTGAGCGGTATTTTCACCGCCTTCCTGCTTTCGCCGCTGGCTATGCCCGATAAAAAGAGAACAAAAAAATGATCAAACCCACCTTTTGGCGGGCATTCGCCCTGACCGCTACGCTTATCCTCACCGGCTGTAGCCACTCGCAACCGGAACAGGAAGGACGCCCGCAGGCGTGGCTGCAACCTGGCACACGCATCACGCTGCCTGCACCGGGGATATCGCCCGCCGTCAATTCCCAACAACTGTTGACTGGCAGCTTCAACGGCAAAACCCAGTCGCTGTTGGTGATGCTTAATGCCGACGACCAGAAAATCACCCTTGCCGGACTGTCATCAGTCGGCATTCGTCTGTTTCTGGTGACCTACGATGCGCAAGGGCTACGCGCCGAGCAATCCATCGTCGTGCCACAGTTGCCGCCAGCAAGTCAGGTGCTGGCTGACGTAATGCTCAGCCACTGGCCGATTAGCGCCTGGCAGCCGCAACTCCCCGCTGGATGGACGCTTCGCGACAACGGTGACAAACGCGAACTGCGTAACGCCAGCGGCAAACTAGTCACAGAAATCACCTATTTGAATCGAAAGGGCAAACGCGTCCCAATCAGCATTGAGCAGCATGTATTTAAATACCACATCACCATTCAATACTTAGGTGACTAATATGATTTATATTTCCGCCGTTGGCATGATCAACGCCCTGGGAAATAATCTTGATGAGATCGCAGCCAACCTGACTCGCGGTGTTGCTCCCGGAATGCGCCCACGCGCAGGCTGGTTGCAGGGGCATCCGCAGACGGTCCTGGCTGGCGTGGATGGCGAGCTTCCGCTTATCCCGGAAAAATTCGCTGCGCACCGCTCGCGCAACAATCAGATCCTGCTGGCGGCGCTGGCGCAGATCCAGCCGCAGGTTGATGACGCCATCGCAAAATATGGCCGCGAGCGCATTGCGATTGTGCTTGGCACCAGCACCTCCGGCCTGCATGAAGGCGACACGCACGTTAACCTGCGCACCCACGGGCAGCCAAGCACCACATGGCACTACGCGCAGCAGGAACTCGGCGATCCGTCGCGTTTTCTCAGCCACTGGCTGGCGCTCGACGGCCCGGCATATACTCTTTCAACCGCCTGCTCTTCCAGCGCCAGAGCGATGATCAGCGGGCGCAGGCTTATCGAAGCGGGGCTGGTCGATGCCGCCATTGTGGGTGGTGCAGACACCCTGAGCCGGATGCCAATTAACGGTTTTCACAGCCTCGAATCGCTGTCGCCAACCTTATGTCAGCCGTTTGGTCGTGACCGTGCGGGCATCACCATTGGCGAAGGCGCGGGGCTAATGCTGCTGACCCGTGAACCGCAGCCCATCGCGTTACTGGGCATTGGTGAATCAAGCGACGCTTACCATATTTCGGCCCCGCATCCGCAGGGCGAAGGGGCAATCCGCGCTATTAACCAGGCGCTGACCGATGCGCAGCTTACGCCAGATGACGTCGGCTATATCAACCTGCACGGCACCGCCACACAACTCAACGATCAGATTGAATCAATAGTGGTTAACGCCCTGTTTGGCGAACGCGTACCGTGCAGCTCCACCAAACATTTGACCGGACACACGCTGGGCGCGGCGGGCATTACCGAGGCGGCAATCAGTATGTTGATCTTACAGCGTGATTTACCGCTGCCCGCTCAGGACTTCAGCCTGTCGCCACGCGATCCCACGCTGCCACCGTGCGGCATTATCGAAAAACCACAGCCGCTGGCACGTCCGGTGATCCTGTCCAATTCCTTCGCCTTTGGCGGCAATAACGCCAGCATTCTGCTCGGGAGGGTTTCGTGAGCCACTATTTATCACCCGGCGCTTATCTGCCCCACGATGCGCCCATGTTGCTGCTGGAAGAAGTGGTGAGCGTCAGCGATGACAGCGCCGTGTGCCGCGTGACGGTTTCGCCCAGTGGTGTACTGGCACCGTTTCTCGACCCGGACGGCAATCTCCCTGGCTGGTTTGCCCTTGAACTGATGGCGCAAACCGTCGGCGTCTGGTCTGGCTGGCATCGCCACCAGCAGGGCAAAAACAGTATTGAGTTAGGGATGGTACTGGGCGCGCGTGAATTGCTTTGCGCCGCTGGCATTCTGCCCGCAGGCCAGACGCTGACCATTACCGTCAAACTGCTGATGCAAGATGAACGCTTCGGCAGTTTTGAGTGCAGCATCAACGACAGCGAGGCAACGGGCCGCATTAACACCTTCCAGCCGACTGCGGAAGAACTTACCACCCTGTTTCAACAAGGAGCGTCCTGATGAGTCGTTCAGTTCTGGTTACTGGTGCCAGCAAAGGCATTGGTCGCGCCATCGCCTGCCAACTGGCGGCAGACGGCTTTAATATTGGCGTTCACTATCACCGTGACGCCACAGGCGCTCAGGAAACGCTGAATACCATTGTCGCCAACGGTGGTAACGGGCGTTTGCTCAGTTTCGACGTCGCAAACCGCGAACAGTGTCGGGAAGTGCTGGAGCACGAGATCGCGCAACACGGTGCCTGGTACGGCGTGGTTAGTAACGCCGGGATCGCCCGCGATGCCGCTTTTCCGGCTTTAAGCGATGACGACTGGGATGCGGTGATCCACACCAACCTCGACAGTTTCTACAACGTCATTCAGCCGTGCATTATGCCGATGATCGGCGCACGCCAGGGTGGACGCATCATCACGTTGTCCTCGGTTTCCGGCGTAATGGGCAATCGCGGCCAGGTGAACTACAGCGCTGCCAAAGCCGGAATTATCGGCGCAACAAAAGCACTGGCTATCGAACTCGCGAAGCGCAAAATCACCGTCAATTGCATCGCGCCGGGGCTTATTGATACCGGGATGATCGAAATGGAAGAGAGCGCTCTGAAAGAGGCAATGTCGATGATCCCCATGAAACGCATGGGCCAGGCGGAAGAAGTTGCCGGGCTTGCCAGTTATTTAATGTCTGATATTGCGGGTTACGTCACCCGCCAGGTTATTTCCATCAACGGAGGGATGTTATGACACGTCGCGTAGTGATTACAGGAATGGGTGGCGTGACTGCCTTTGGTGAAAACTGGCAGGACGTTTCCGCGCGTTTGCTGGCGTATGAGAATGCAGTACGCAAAATGCCGGAGTGGCAGGTCTACGATGGTCTGCACACCCTGCTTGGCGCGCCGATTGATGATTTTACGCTACCGGAGCACTACACCCGCAAGCGTATCCGTGCGATGGGCCGCGTGTCGCAAATGTCGACCCGAGCCAGCGAGCTGGCGTTAGAGCAGGCAGGGTTGATTGGCGATCCGATATTAACCAGCGGTGAAACGGGCATTGCGTACGGTTCATCGACCGGCAGTACCGGTCCGGTGAGCGAGTTCGCCACCATGCTGACGGAAAAGCACACGAACAACATCACTGGCACCACCTATGTGCAGATGATGCCGCACACCACCGCCGTTAATACCGGGCTATTTTTTGGCCTGCGCGGACGGGTGATCCCAACCTCCAGCGCCTGTACCTCCGGCAGCCAGGCGATCGGTTATGCGTGGGAAGCCATTCGTCACGGTTATCAAACGGTGATGGTTGCTGGTGGCGCCGAAGAGTTATGCCCTTCAGAAGCGGCGGTATTTGATACGCTTTTCGCCACCAGCCAGCATAATGACGCGCCGAAAACCACCCCTTCACCGTTCGATGAAAACCGCGACGGGCTGGTGATTGGCGAAGGCGCAGGCACGCTGATTCTCGAAGAACTGGAGCACGCCAAAGCGCGCGGCGCGACCATTTACGGTGAAATCGTTGGCTTTGCCACCAACTGCGACGCGGCACATATTACCCAGCCTCAGCGTGAGACCATGCAATATTGTATGGAAAAATCGTTAAAAATCGCCGGGTTAAGTGCAAGTGATATCGGCTATATTTCGGCGCATGGTACGGCGACCGATCGTGGTGATGTGGCAGAAAGTCTGGCGACAGCAACCATTTACGGTGATAATGTGCCGCTCTCCTCGCTGAAAAGTTATTTTGGTCATACGCTTGGTGCCTGTGGCGCGCTCGAAGCCTGGATGAGTCTGCAAATGATGCGAGAAGGCTGGTTTGCGCCTACGCTAAACCTGAATAAACCAGACCCTAACTGTGGCGAGCTGGATTACATCATGCATGAAGCGCGCAAGATTGATTGTGAGTTTTTGCAGAGTAACAACTTTGCCTTTGGCGGCATTAATACATCCATCATCATAAAACGTTGGCCCTGATATGTATCGGATAGTTCTGGGGAAAGTTTCGACCTTAAGCGCAGCTCCACTGCCACCGGCTTTGCGCGAGCAAGCACCGCAAGGCCCACGGCGCGAACGCTGGCTGGCGGGGCGTGCATTGCTTTCACACACGCTTTCCCCGCTACCGGAGATCATCTATGGCGAACAAGGCAAACCTGCATTCGCGCCGGAAACGCCGCTATGGTTCAACTTAAGCCATAGCGGTGACGATATTGCCCTACTGTTGAGCGATGAGGGCGAAGTCGGCTGCGATATCGAAGTGATTCGCCCGCGTGCCAACTGGCGCTGGCTGGCGAACGCGGTGTTCAGCCTCGGAGAACATGCCGAGATGGACGCCGTGCATCCAGATCAGCAACTGGAAATGTTCTGGCGCATCTGGACACGCAAAGAAGCCATCGTTAAACAACGTGGCGGCAGCGCCTGGCAAATCGTCAGCGTAGACATCACCTATCAGTCCTCGCTGTCAGTCAGCCATTGTCAGCTTGAAAATTTAAGTCTGGCGATCTGCACCCCTACTCCCTTTACGCTCACCGCCGACAGTGTGCAATGGATCGATTCAATTAACTGATCAGCCTATCCGACTGCCCATCTATTGATCCAGAACAGGTTATCAGTATGACGAATATTTAAAATCGTCATACTTATTTCCGCCATCTATTTTAATCCATTGGGGTTACCATGCTCTCCACACTCCGCCGCACTCTATTTGCGCTGCTGGCTTGTGCGTCTTTTATCGTCCATGCCGCTGCACCAGATGAAATCACCACCGCCTGGCCGGTGAATGTCGGGCCACTAAACCCGCACCTTTACACACCCAACCAGATGTTCGCCCAGAGCATGGTTTATGAACCACTGGTGAAATATCAGGCAGATGGCTCGGTGAGCCCGTGGCTGGCAAAAAGCTGGACCCATTCAGAAGATGGCAAAACCTGGACCTTCACCCTGCGTGATGATGTGAAATTCTCTAACGGTGAACCGTTTGATGCAGAGGCCGCGGCAGAAAACTTCCGCGCTGTGCTCGACAACCGTCAACGTCACGCCTGGCTGGAGCTGGCAAACCAGATTGTTGATGTCAAAGCTCTCAGTAAAACCGAGCTGCAAATCACCCTGAAAAGCGCCTACTACCCTTTCCTGCAAGAACTGGCCCTGCCCCGTCCTTTCCGCTTTATCGCCCCCTCGCAGTTTAAAAATAATGAAACCATGAACGGGATTAAAGCGCCGATTGGCACCGGGCCGTGGGTTTTGCAGGAATCGAAACTGAATCAATACGATGTCTTCGTCCGTAACGAAAACTACTGGGGCGAAAAGTCGGCGATTAAAAAGATCACTTTTAACGTGATCCCGGACCCGACCACCCGCGCGGTGGCGTTTGAAACCGGCGATATCGATCTGCTATACGGTAATGAAGGGCTATTACCGCTCGATACCTTCGCCCGCTTTAGCCAGAACCCGGCTTACCACACCCAACTGTCACAGCCGATCGAAACCGTGATGCTGGCGCTCAATACTGCAAAAGCCCCCACCAACGAGTTGGCCGTACGTGAAGCTCTCAATTACGCGGTAAACAAAAAATCGCTGATCGATAACGCGTTGTATGGCACCCAGCAGGTCGCCGACACCCTGTTTGCCCCTTCCGTGCCCTATGCCAATCTCGGCCTGAAACCGCGCCAGTACGATCCGCAGAAAGCGAAAGCGTTGCTGGAACAAGCAGGCTGGACGCTGCCCGCAGGCAAAGACATCCGCGAGAAAAATGGTCAGCCGCTGCGCATTGAACTGTCGTTCATCGGCACCGATGCGTTAAGCAAATCAATGGCCGAAATCATTCAGGCTGATATGCGCCAGATTGGCGCGGATGTCACGCTGATCGGCGAAGAAGAGAGCAGTATCTATGCTCGTCAGCGCGACGGTCGTTTTGGCATGATTTTCCACCGTACCTGGGGCGCGCCATACGATCCACACGCCTTCCTGAGTTCAATGCGCGTACCGTCGCACGCTGACTTCCAGGCACAGCAAGGTTTAGCCGACAAGCCACTGATTGATAAAGAGATTGGCGAAGTGCTGGCGACACACGACGAAACACAACGTCAGGCACTGTATCGCGACATTCTGACCCGTCTGCATGACGAGGCGGTTTATCTGCCCATCAGCTATATCTCAATGATGGTGGTTTCAAAACCGGAACTGGGTAACATCCCCTACGCGCCGATCGCCACCGAAATCCCGTTCGAACAAATTAAACCGGTGAAACCTTAATGTTGCGTTATGTATTACGCCGCTTTCTGCTGCTGATCCCGATGGTGCTCGCCGCCTCGGTGATCATTTTTCTGATGCTGCGCCTCGGCACCGGTGACCCTGCGCTCGATTATCTGCGTCTGTCTAACCTGCCGCCGACGCCGGAAATGCTGGCTTCTACCCGCACCATGCTGGGGCTGGATCAGCCGTTGTACGTGCAGTACGGAACCTGGTTGTGGAAAGCGCTGCATCTTGACTTTGGTATCTCATTCGCCAGCCAACGCCCGGTGCTGGACGATATGCTGACCTTCCTACCCGCCACGCTGGAACTGGCGGGCGCGGCGCTAGTGTTAATTCTGCTCACTTCCGTGCCGCTCGGCATCTGGGCGGCGCGCCATCGCGACCGCCTGCCGGATTTCGCCGTGCGTATTATCGCGTTTCTTGGCGTGTCGATGCCTAACTTCTGGTTGGCGTTTTTACTGGTGATGGCATTTTCAGTGTATCTGCAATGGCTGCCCGCGATGGGTTACGGCGGCTGGCAGCATATCATTTTGCCTGCGGTTTCCATCGCTTTTATGTCGCTGGCGATTAACGCGCGTCTGCTGCGCGCCAGTATGCTGGACGTCGCGGGTCAGCGTCATGTGACCTGGGCGCGACTGCGCGGCCTGAACGACAAACAGACCGAACGCCGCCATATCCTGCGCAATGCCTCGCTGCCGATGATCACCGCCGTGGGGATGCACATTGGCGAACTGATTGGCGGGACGATGATTATCGAAAACATCTTTGCCTGGCCGGGCGTCGGGCGCTATGCGGTGTCGGCGATTTTTAACCGTGACTATCCGGTGATCCAATGCTTTACGCTGATGATGGTGGTGGTTTTTGTGGTCTGTAATTTGATTGTCGATTTGCTCAACGCCGCGCTGGACCCGCGCATTCGTCGTCATGAAGGAGCCCACGCGTGAACTTTTTCCTCTCTTCTCGCTGGTCGGTACGCCTGGCGCTCATCATTATCGCCCTGCTGGCACTGATTGCGCTCACCAGCCAGTGGTGGCTGCCATACGATCCCCAGGTCATTGATTTGCCGTCGCGTCTGCTTTCTCCGGATGCACAGCACTGGCTGGGTACCGATCACTTAGGACGCGATATTTTCTCACGGCTGATGGCGGCGACCCGTGTGTCGCTTGGCTCGGTAATGGCCTGCCTGCTGTTAGTGCTGGCGTTAGGGCTGATTATTGGCGGCAGCGCCGGGCTGATTGGCGGGCGCGTTGATCAGGCCACCATGCGTGTGGCGGATATGTTTATGACCTTCCCGACGTCGATTCTGTCGTTCTTTATGGTCGGCGTGCTCGGCACCGGGTTGACCAACGTAATTATCGCCATCGCCCTGTCGCACTGGGCGTGGTACGCGCGCATGGTGCGCAGTCTGGTGATTTCACTGCGCCAGCGCGAGTTTGTGCTGGCATCACGGCTTTCTGGCGCAGGCCATGTGCGGGTGTTTATCGATCATCTGGCGGGCGCGGTGATCCCTTCACTGCTGGTGCTGGCGACGCTGGATATCGGCCATATGATGCTACACGTCGCGGGGATGTCCTTCCTCGGTCTCGGCGTGACCGCCCCGACCGCCGAATGGGGCGTGATGATTAACGATGCACGTCAGTATATCTGGACCCAGCCGCTGCAAATGTTCTGGCCGGGACTGGCGCTGTTTATCAGCGTGATGGCCTTTAACCTGGTGGGTGACGCACTGCGCGATCATCTGGACCCTCATCTGGTGACGGAGCACGCACACTA
The DNA here is from genome assembly GCF_002965285.1 of Escherichia sp. MOD1-EC5990. Lineage (NCBI taxonomy): Bacteria > Pseudomonadati > Pseudomonadota > Gammaproteobacteria > Enterobacterales > Enterobacteriaceae > Escherichia > Escherichia sp. MOD1-EC5990. The sequence goes on from NZ_PTRV01000025.1 coordinate 69,861, forward strand.
ATGCCGCAACAGATTGAACTACGTAATATCGCGCTACAGGCCGCGCAACCGCTGGTACACGGCGTATCGTTAACCCTGCAACGCGGACGCGTGCTGGCGTTAGTCGGCGGTAGTGGCAGCGGGAAGTCGCTGACCTGCGCTGCGACGCTGGGCATTCTGCCCGCTGGCGTTCGCCAGACGGCGGGGGAAATTTTGGCAGATGGCAAACCGGTTTCTCCCTGCGCACTGCGCGGTATCAAAATTGCCACTATCATGCAGAACCCGCGCAGTGCCTTTAATCCGCTGCACACCATGCACACGCACGCGCGGGAAACTTGCCAGGCACTGGGGAAACCCGCCGATGACGCTACGCTTACCGCTGCCATAGAAGCGGTGGGGCTGGAAAACGCCGCGCGCGTATTGAAGCTGTACCCGTTCGAGATGAGCGGCGGCATGTTGCAGCGCATGATGATTGCGATGGCAGTGCTATGTGAATCACCGTTTATCATCGCCGATGAACCGACCACCGATCTTGATGTAGTAGCGCAAGCACGCATTCTGGATCTGCTGGAAAGCATTATGCAAAAACAAGCGCCGGGAATGCTGCTGGTTACCCATGATATGGGCGTGGTAGCGCGTCTGGCAGACGATGTGGCGGTGATGTCTCACGGTAAGATTGTTGAGCAGGGCGATGTCGAAACGCTGTTTAACGCCCCCAAACATGCGGTAACGCGCAGCCTGGTTTCTGCTCACCTCGCGCTTTATGGTATGGAGCTGGCATCATGACTTTACTTAACGTCTCCGACCTTTCACACCAGTACGCACACGGTGGATTCAGCGGTAAGCATCAGCATCAGGCAGTGCTGAATAACGTTTCCCTGACCCTGAAAAGCGGTGAAACCGTCGCCCTGCTGGGACGCAGCGGCTGCGGAAAAAGTACCCTCGCGCGACTGCTGGTCGGGTTAGAGTCGCCCTCACAAGGGAATATTAGCTGGCGCGGCGAATCGTTGGCAAAGCTCAATCGCGCCCAGCGTAAAGCGTTCCGCCGCGATATTCAGATGGTATTTCAGGACTCCATCAGCGCCGTGAATCCGCGCAAAACCGTGCGCGAGATCCTGCGTGAACCGATGCGCCACCTGCTATCGCTGAAAAAAGCGGAACAACTGGCGCGCGCCAGCGAAATGCTGAAGGCGGTCGATCTTGACGATAACGTGCTCGACAAACGCCCACCGCAGTTAAGCGGCGGTCAGCTCCAGCGCGTCTGCCTGGCTCGCGCGCTGGCGGTCGAACCGAAACTGCTGATTCTGGATGAAGCCGTTTCCAACCTTGATCTCGTGTTACAGGCGGGCGTCATTCGCCTGCTGAAAAAGCTGCAACAGCAGTTTGGCACCGCCTGCCTGTTTATCACCCACGACTTACGTCTGGTGGAGCGCTTCTGTCAGCGGGTGATGGTGATGGATAACGGGCAAATTGTCGAAACCCAGGTGGTGGGAGATAAATTAACCTTTTCCTCTGACGCCGGACGTGTGCTACAAAACGCGGTATTACCCGCATTCCCAGTGCGCCGTCGCGCCACAGAAAAGGTTTAAGTCAATGCAACGAGTCACCATCACCCTTGATGACGATTTACTGGAGACGCTGGACAGCCTGAGCCAGCGTCGTGGTTATAACAACCGTTCCGAAGCTATCCGCGATATTTTGCGTAGCGCTCTGGCGCAAGAGGCCACCCAGCAGCACGGCACACAAGGTTTCGCGGTGCTGTCGTATGTGTATGAACACGAAAAACGCGACTTAGCCAGCCGTATTGTCTCCACGCAGCACCATCACCACGATCTCTCGGTTGCCACGCTGCATGTGCATATCAATCACGACGATTGCCTGGAAATCGCCGTGCTGAAAGGTGACATGGGCGATGTGCAACATTTTGCCGATGACGTTATCGCCCAGCGAGGCGTGCGGCACGGGCATTTGCAGTGCTTGCCGAAGGAAGATTAAGCCTATTATTGGGTCCTTTGGTGAACGATCAACAAAGGGCCACTAGCACACCTGATTCCTCTCTAAATACCCTATCCGAACCTTCTCTTTTGTAACGTTCTAAATATATTCCTAAAAATCTTCAATTCATTGTGACCACAAGTTTTTCTTCGCTTTTTCGTATGAAGATACTGTCATTAAAATAATAGAAAAGGATTTTACGATGAGCGGAAAACCGGCGGCGCGTCAGGGCGATATGACGCAGTATGGCGGTAGCATTGTTCAGGGTTCTGCCGGGGTGCGCATTGGTGCCCCAACCGGTGTGGCCTGTTCGGTGTGCCCCGGCGGGGTGACATCCGGTTATCCGGTCAATCCCCTGCTCGGTGCAAAGGTCCTTCCCGGCGAAACCGACCTTGCCCTGCCCGGACCGCTGCCGTTCATCCTCTCCCGCACCTACAGCAGTTACCGGACAAAAACGCCCGCGCCGGTGGGGAGCCTCGGCCC
>NZ_PTRV01000026.1:0-61720 GCF_002965285.1 Escherichia sp. MOD1-EC5990
AACTGGCGATATCCAGTCTGGTAAACAGCCTCAAAGGCGTATCGGGTAGGTTACTGCGACGAGATCGACCAGATATTACAGTCAGGTATTACTACAAAGGCGTTTTGTGGAGTCCTGGCAATTTTGCCAGTAGCTGCGGAGGTGCGCCAATGTCCGTCATCCGCCAATACATTGAACAACAGCAAACACCTGGTCAGGTGGAAAACCGCGCCTTATATCCCCGCCCTGAAGGACGGGGTTTTACGGCGCACCGGATAAGCCTGGAGATTATCTACACCGGCATGGACATCATTGTACTATGCACGTACATGCCCCATCACATCCTCAACATCAAAGTATTAGAGCCTTGCAAACCATTATGCGTCTCAGTTTGTCTCATCTATCTTACGCAAAAAAAAATAGAACTAATATCAAGCGGCGCTATATTGCGTATTAAATAAAATCACCTCAATTACATTAACAAGTCTAAACAAATATCATGCAAATAATCTCCATGGTTATTATTAGGTTATTTAAATTAAAAAAATAAATTATGAGTCAATCATAAATAACAACCTTTAATATAATTTGACTACCAAATTTATATTCGTTCACAAAATAGTCATGCATTGTGTACAATAGAAACAGTTCAGATAAAAGGAGGGATCTGCTTCACAATTTAAATGAGAAACTAAAACTTACATCTTGAAATAATCTCATTGATTAGATGAGTATTTGTAGTGCAGTGACATCATTTTTAAATAATAGTACAAATAAAAGGGCTCACGATGAAAAAATTAACAGTGGTAATTTCTGCTGTAGCTGCATCTTAACGTATAAACTAGATTTAATAACAACGATATCCGTACCTATCCGGATATCTAATGTCATAAGCATCCCTTTAATTATCCCCTCAACCTCTTGTAACTTTCCCACTCTTGAACTCCACATAGTCCAAACGCCGGATGCAAAAAAATCACACGTGCATTTCTGAAATTGTGATGGAGGAAGATAGTATCAATTATATGTGCTTATAAACGTCCCCGATTAGCGCAGAAGTCACCGGATTGTTCAGGCTCCAATAGGTTGAGTATGCCGTATTTATTTTCCAAAATAAAAATCGATGCTGTTGCTCCTTCATAAAATACTTTTACTCTCTGGACGCTTTTCTTAGCTCTCTTGGTGTTATCTTAAAACGATTATGGAACCTTTCAGTAAAACGAGAAGGACACTTGTAACCATTTTCCCTGGCAATCTCGCTGATGGGTTTTACTGTCGTTTGTATAGCAGACAACGCATTATTTAACCTCACGTCGTCCAATATACTTTGAAAACTTACTCCCTCGCTTGCCAGACGGCGATGCAATGTGGAAACAGAAATGTAGAGATATCTCGCTACCTTGTTTGCTGTCCATTTTGTTCCAGGTTCGGATAGCATTAGGTTATAACAACGACTTATTAATGATTGTTTACTATCTGATAAAAGTAAACAATTAACATGATGTGCTCCTAATGAAAGTAGAACGCCCATTGCTAAGTGTTCCTGAATTTGCGTTGAGAAGTCTCGGGAAATAGATGTTTTTAGTTGCTCCCAACAATATATTAACTCAGGATTCTGAGGTAAGCAGAAACCTGTCGTGTTACGAATTTGATCGGTTATCGCATAAAGATTTTGGAACTTTTCAATTAGATCAATGGGATAATAAAGCATTTCTGCAAGATAAAGACCTGCTTCTGGGTAATTCGCAATATAAAATTCATATCCACAGGGAAATAATATTATCTGATTATTATCAACAGTTAGACTATGCGTCTCCCAATTGATAACTTTTTTTCCCTGACGGATACGACATAAAGCTGGCATAAGAGGCTTAACCCTGTGAATCTCATGATGTTTATGCATCCGTATTTCTTCAATCTTTAGGTTAGTCCTATCTTTTGCCAGCATACTCTTATCCTACTTTACCTCATAAACGGGTGTTATCTCAGCGGTTGCAATTTTATTGGCATTAAGCATATAACCAACTAACGCTCCGCTGGAATTAGAATCTACAGGAATCTTATCAGTTTTTAGAGCCCATACTTTAAACTGGTAATGATGGGGTTTATCTCCTTTGGGAGGACATGCTCCACCAAATCCTGCATAGCCAAAATCATTTCGGCCTTGGACAGCACCAGTCGGAAGTTTTGTACCATCACGTCTTCCTGCATCAGCGGGCAAATATGTTACCGTTGCTGGAATATTAGCAACCGTCCAGTGCCACCATCCACTGCCTGTAGGCGCATCTGGATCATACACAGTTACGGCAAAGCTTTTGGTGCCTTCTGGAGCACCAGACCAGGTTAATGAGGGCGATGTATTACCCCCCTCACACCCAAATCCAGAAAATACATGAGACGTTGTAAGTTGCTCTCCTGTTTTTATTTCATTACTAGTGACCTGAAATGCTGCGGCCTGCGCAGAAAATGTTATGAATGCCAATACACTTGAAACGATAAGCTTTTTCATAAAAACCTCTTTGTTGTGACCTATCGTTATTTTATTTGATGTGCCTTGCTCTCATTATGCATAAAGGCGCAATGATCGTGCAAATGCAATCATAATTATAAAGTTGCCCTCAACATTAGCCATAATATGCACAAATTACATTCCTGTTGTCTCAAGGATAATTATTTTTTAATGCGGTGCACTTCGTGACAACAAGTTAATGACTAACACACCGGCACAAATCAACATCATGCCTATGATGGCTGGCAGGTCCAGTCGTTGGCCAAAAAATCCCCAGGAAAGCAAACTAATCAGAACGATACCGACTCCTGACCAGATAGCATAAGCAATCCCTGTAGGTATATAAGCCAGCGTCTGAGCTAATAACCAGAATGATGCACAATAGCAAATAATTGTGCCAACAGAGGGCCATAACCGTGTAAACCCCTCTGAAAACTTCATTAAGGTTGTACCAATGACCTCTGCAAGTATTGCGCCACCAAGATAAATATAAGGGTTCATAGCATATTCTTTCCTGTTCATACTGGAGAGAATTGTACTACAGTTTGAACACAACTCACCGTTTTCATCCTGGTGTGTGTGTATCCAGGGGGCTCTGGCGTGGCAAGAGATAAAGGCAGGAACAATAATGATCAGAAGGAACCCCAGGCTAACGAAAGAGTTCACTCTTCCTATGAGCAAAGCGAAGACAAAACATTTTATCGCGTTTACGGATCGTGGATGGCAGAAAACAACCAGGATCAGGTATCCATTTTAAACCAGAAATTGAGTGAGTTTGCCCCATCCATGCCCCACGCTGTGGGATCGGATATAATTAAACAAGCATAGTCAACAGGTTACAAAACCTACACCTGCATGCTCATCACTTCCTGATACGCCGCCACCAGCTTATTACGCACCTGAATCCCCATTTGCATAGAAACTGAGGCTTTTTGCATATCGGTCATCACATCGTTTAACGCCACGCCGGGTTCGCCGAGGGTGAATTTTTCTGCCTGCGTGCGGGCGGCGGTTTGTGTATCGCTTATGCGATCGAGCGCGGCATGCAGCTGCCCAGCAAAACTAATGGTCGGTTGCGGTAGTGATTCCTGCGCACGCGCACTCATCGCCGTAGCCTGTAACTGGCTGATAACCCCTTCAATCCCCTGTATCGCTGACATTTTCATCTCCCGGATAATTTCTGGTAGCAAAGCCTACCAGTAAGTCAATAAGACAAAGGCGCTAAATAGCAACAAAAAAACGGGTTTATTGGCGGATAGAAAAAAACGAAAGCACAAATAATGGGAGCGTCAATTTTTCGAGTTTGCTGACCCGGGAGTGAGTCTTGTTCCACTTTGCCAATAACGCCGTCCATAATCAGCCACGAGGTGCGCGATGAATGCGACTGCAGCCCAGACAAAATCTCTTGAGTGGCTTAATCGCCTGCGTGCGAATCCGAAAATTCCATTGATTGTTGCCGGTTCCGCGGCAGTGGCGGTCATGGTCGCACTGATCCTGTGGGCGAAAGCCCCCGACTACCGCACATTATTCAGCAATCTGTCCGATCAGGATGGTGGCGCAATCGTCAGCCAACTGACGCAAATGAATATTCCTTACCGCTTTAGCGAAGCCAGCGGCGCGATTGAAGTTCCGGCAGATAAAGTTCACGAACTGCGTCTGCGCCTGGCGCAACAAGGTTTGCCCAAAGGCGGCGCGGTCGGTTTCGAACTGCTCGATCAGGAAAAGTTTGGTATCAGTCAGTTCAGCGAGCAGGTGAATTATCAGCGGGCGCTGGAAGGCGAGCTTTCTCGTACCATCGAAACTATCGGCCCGGTAAAAGGAGCGCGTGTCCATCTGGCAATGCCAAAACCCTCTTTATTTGTCCGTGAGCAAAAATCCCCTTCTGCATCGGTGACGGTAAATCTGTTACCCGGCCGCGCACTCGATGAAGGGCAAATTAGCGCCATTGTGCATCTGGTTTCCAGCGCGGTGGCTGGTCTGCCTCCGGGGAACGTGACGTTGGTGGATCAGGGCGGACATCTGTTAACCCAATCCAACACCAGCGGGCGCGATCTTAATGATGCTCAGTTGAAATATGCCAGTGATGTCGAAGGCCGAATTCAGCGGCGTATTGAAGCGATCCTGTCGCCTATTGTCGGCAACGGCAATATTCACGCCCAGGTTACGGCGCAACTGGACTTCGCCAGTAAGGAGCAAACCGAAGAGCAGTATCGCCCTAACGGTGATAAATCTCAGGCGGCGCTCCGCTCACGCCAGCTTAATGAGAGCGAGCAAAGCGGTTCCGGTTATCCAGGCGGCGTACCGGGTGCGTTGTCGAATCAACCAGCACCCGCAAATAACGCGCCGATCAGCACGCCTCCGGCAAATCAAAATAATCGCCAGCAGCAGGCAAGCACTACCAGCAATAATGGGCCGCGTAGCACACAACGTAATGAAACCAGTAACTACGAGGTCGATCGCACCATTCGTCATACCAAAATGAACGTGGGCGATGTGCAACGTCTGTCAGTCGCGGTAGTGGTGAATTACAAAACCTTGCCAGATGGCAAACCGTTGCCTCTCAGCAACGAACAGATGAAGCAAATTGAAGATCTGACCCGCGAGGCGATGGGCTTTTCTGAAAAACGCGGTGACTCGCTCAATGTCGTTAACTCGCCGTTCAATAGCAGCGACGAAAGCGGTGGAGAACTGCCGTTCTGGCAACAACAGGTATTTATCGATCAGTTGCTGAGCGCCGGACGCTGGTTGCTGGTACTGCTGGTGGCGTGGCTACTGTGGCGTAAAGCGGTACGTCCACAGCTAACTCGTCGCGCTGAGGCGATGAAAGCTGTGCAGCAACAGGCGCAGGCCCGCGAGGAAGTGGAAGATGCGGTGGAAGTCCGCCTGAGCAAAGATGAACAACTCCAACAACGACGCGCGAACCAACGTCTGGGGGCAGAGGTCATGAGCCAGCGTATCCGTGAAATGTCTGATAACGATCCGCGCGTGGTGGCGCTGGTCATTCGCCAGTGGATAAATAACGATCATGAGTAACCTGACAGGCACCGATAAAAGCGTCATCCTGCTGATGACCATTGGCGAAGACCGGGCGGCAGAGGTGTTCAAGCACCTCTCCCAGCGCGAAGTGCAAACCCTGAGTGCAGCAATGGCGAACGTCACGCAGATCTCCAACAAGCAGCTAACCGATGTGCTGGCGGAGTTTGAGCAAGAAGCTGAACAGTTTGCCGCACTGAATATCAACGCCAACGATTATCTGCGTTCGGTGCTGGTTAAAGCCCTCGGTGAAGAACGTGCCGCCAGCCTGCTGGAAGATATTCTCGAAACCCGCGATACCGCCAGCGGTATTGAAACGCTCAACTTTATGGAGCCGCAGAGTGCGGCCGATCTTATTCGTGACGAACATCCGCAGATTATCGCCACTATCCTGGTGCATCTGAAACGCGCCCAGGCCGCCGATATTCTGGCGTTGTTCGATGAGCGTCTGCGCCACGATGTGATGTTGCGTATCGCCACCTTTGGCGGCGTGCAGCCAGCCGCGCTGGCGGAACTGACCGAAGTACTGAATGGCTTGCTCGACGGTCAGAATCTCAAGCGCAGCAAAATGGGCGGCGTGAGAACGGCAGCCGAAATTATCAACCTGATGAAAACGCAGCAGGAAGAAGCCGTTATTACCGCCGTGCGTGAATTCGACGGCGAGCTGGCACAAAAAATTATCGACGAGATGTTCCTGTTCGAAAATCTGGTGGATGTCGACGATCGCAGCATCCAGCGTCTGTTGCAGGAAGTGGATTCCGAATCGCTGTTGATCGCGCTGAAAGGGGCCGAGCAACCACTGCGCGAGAAGTTCCTGCGCAATATGTCGCAGCGTGCCGCCGATATTCTGCGCGACGATCTCGCCAACCGTGGTCCGGTGCGTCTGTCGCAGGTGGAAAACGAACAGAAAGCGATTCTGCTGATTGTGCGCCGCCTTGCCGAAACTGGCGAGATGGTGATTGGTAGCGGCGAGGATACCTATGTCTGATAATTTGCCGTGGGAAACCTGGACGCCAGACGATCTCGCGCCACCACAGGCAGAGTTTGTGCCAATGGCCGAGCCAGAAGAAACCATCATTGAAGAGACTGAACCCAGCCTTGAGCAGCAACTGGCACAACTGCAAATGCAGGCCCATGAGCAAGGTTATCAGGCGGGGATTGCCGAAGGTCGCCAGCAAGGCCATGAGCAAGGCTATCAGGAAGGTCTGGCCCAGGGGCTGGAACAAGGGCTGGCACAGGCAAAATCCCAGCAAGCGCCGATTCATGCCCGGATGCAGCAACTGGTCAGCGAATTTCAAACTACCCTTGATGCACTTGATAGTGTGATTGCTTCGCGCCTGATGCAGATGGCGCTGGAGGCGGCGCGCCAGGTCATCGGTCAAACGCCAACGGTGGACAACTCGGCGCTGATCAAACAGATCCAACAGTTGTTGCAGCAAGAACCGTTATTCAGCGGCAAACCGCAACTGCGCGTGCACCCGGATGATCTGCAACGTGTTGATAATATGCTGGGCGCAACCTTAAGTTTGCATGGCTGGCGCTTACGGGGCGATCCCACGCTCCATCCAGGCGGCTGCAAAGTCTCCGCCGATGAAGGCGATCTCGATGCCAGCGTCGCTACTCGCTGGCAAGAACTCTGCCGTCTGGCAGCACCAGGAGTGGTGTAATGACCACGCGCCTGACTCGCTGGCTAACCACGCTGGATAACTTCGAAGCCAAAATGGCGCAGTTGCCTGCGGTACGTCGCTACGGGCGATTAACCCGCGCCACCGGGCTGGTGCTGGAGGCTACCGGATTACAATTGCCGCTCGGCGCAACCTGTGTGATTGAGCGCCAGAACGGGTCGGAAACGCATGAAGTAGAAAGCGAAGTGGTTGGCTTTAACGGTCAACGGCTGTTTTTAATGCCGCTGGAAGAAGTGGAAGGTGTCCTGCCCGGCGCGCGCGTTTATGCCAAACACATTTCGGCTGAAGGGCTGCAAAGCGGCAAGCAGTTGCCACTCGGTCCGGCGTTGTTAGGTCGCGTTCTGGATGGCAGCGGTAAACCGCTTGATGGCCTTCCCTCCCCCGATACGACAGAAACCGGTGCGCTGATCACCCCGCCATTTAACCCATTGCAACGAACACCGATTGAACATGTGCTGGACACGGGCGTGCGCCCAATCAATGCCCTGCTTACCGTTGGTCGCGGGCAGCGTATGGGGCTATTTGCTGGCTCTGGTGTCGGTAAAAGTGTGCTGCTGGGGATGATGGCACGTTACACCCGCGCCGATGTCATTGTCGTGGGTTTGATTGGTGAACGTGGCCGCGAAGTAAAAGATTTTATTGAGAATATCCTCGGTGCCGAAGGGCGTGCACGCTCCGTGGTGATTGCCGCTCCAGCGGATGTTTCTCCGCTCCTGCGAATGCAAGGTGCCGCCTATGCCACGCGCATTGCCGAAGATTTTCGCGATCGTGGTCAGCATGTGTTGCTGATTATGGACTCCCTCACCCGCTACGCGATGGCCCAGCGTGAGATTGCGCTGGCGATTGGCGAACCGCCTGCCACCAAAGGTTATCCACCGTCGGTATTCGCCAAATTACCGGCGCTGGTCGAGCGTGCCGGTAACGGTATCAGCGGCGGCGGCTCAATTACGGCGTTTTATACCGTGCTCACCGAAGGCGATGACCAGCAGGACCCGATTGCCGACTCCGCACGGGCGATCCTCGACGGTCACATTGTTCTTTCTCGTCGTCTGGCGGAAGCCGGACACTATCCGGCGATTGATATTGAAGCGTCGATCAGCCGTGCAATGACGGCGTTGATCAGCGAGCAACATTACGCGCGAGTGCGCACCTTCAAACAGCTGTTGTCGAGTTTTCAGCGTAACCGCGATCTGGTTAGCGTCGGCGCGTATGCCAAAGGCAGCGATCCAATGCTCGATAAAGCCATCGCTCTGTGGCCGCAGCTGGAGGGCTATTTGCAACAAGGCATTTTTGAACGCGCGGACTGGGAAGAGTCTCTCCAGGGGCTGGAGCGCATATTCCCTTCAGTGTGAAAACGCAGGAGATAACGGCAGATGGCAGAACATGGCGCGCTGGCGACCCTGAAAGATCTGGCAGAAAAAGAGGTAGAAGATGCCGCGCGCCTGCTGGGTGAAATGCGTCGCGGATGCCAGCAGGCAGAGGAACAACTCAAAATGCTGATCGATTATCAGAATGAATATCGCAATAACCTCAACAGCGATATGAGTGCCGGGATGACCAGTAACCGCTGGATCAACTATCAGCAGTTTATCCAGACGCTGGAAAAAGCCATTACTCAGCATCGCCAGCAACTTAATCAGTGGACGCAGAAAGTTGACATTGCCCTGAACAGCTGGCGAGAAAAGAAACAACGTTTGCAGGCCTGGCAGACACTGCAGGAACGGCAATCCACGGCGGCACTGCTTGCAGAAAACCGTCTCGATCAGAAAAAGATGGATGAGTTCGCCCAGCGCGCCGCCATGAGGAAACCTGAATGATTCGCTTAGCGCCCTTGATTACCGCCGACGTTGACACCACCACATTGCCTGGCGGCAAAGCCAGCGATGCTGCACAAGATTTTCTCGCGTTGTTGAGCGAAGCATTAGCAGGCGAGACAACGACTGACAAAGCGGCCCCCCAGGTGCTGGTGGCAACAGATAAGCCCACGACAAAAGGCGAGCCGCTGGTCAGCGATATTGTTTCCGACGCGCAACAAGCGGATTTACTGATCCCTGTGGATGAAATACCGCCTGTCATCAACGACGAACAATCCACATCAACACCGTTAACCACCGCTCAGGCGATGACGTTGGCTGCGGTGGCTGCGGTGGCTGACAAAAATACGACAAAAGACGAAAAAGCGGATGAGCTTAATGAAGACGTCACCGCAAGCCTGAGCGCCCTTTTTGCGATGTTGCCGGGTTTTGACAATACGCCCAAAGTGGCTGATGCGCCGTCAACCGTGTTACCGACAGAGAAACCAACTCTCTACACAAAACTGACTACGGCGCAATTCACAACCGCACAGCCTGATGACGCCCCTGACGCGCAAGCTCAGCCAGTAACACCGCTGGTAGCAGAGGCCCAGAGTAAAGCGGAAGTCATCAGCACACCTTCGCCGGTGACCGCTGCCGTCAGCCCGCTCATCACTCCGCACCAGACACAGCCGCTGCCCACCGTCGCAGCACCTGTTTTGAGTGCGCCGCTGGGTTCTCACGAATGGCAACAATCATTAAGCCAGCATATTTCGCTGTTTACCCGCCAGGGGCAACAAAGTGCAGAGTTGCGTCTGCACCCGCAGGATTTAGGTGAAGTACAAATCTCCCTCAAAGTGGATGATAGCCAGGCGCAAATCCAGATGGTGTCACCGCATCAGCACGTACGCGCCGCACTGGAAGCTGCGCTACCGGTACTGCGTACGCAGCTGGCAGAAAGTGGCATTCAGTTAGGGCAAAGCAACATCAGTGGCGAAAGCTTTAGTGGTCAGCAACAGGCCGCTTCACAGCAACAGCAAAGCCAGCGCACAGCAAATCATGAACCTCTGGCGGGTGAAGACGACGATACGCTACCCGTTCCCGTCTCTTTACAAGGGCGCGTAACAGGCAACAGTGGCGTTGATATTTTCGCCTAACGTCAGAGGTAGCACCGTAATCCGCGTCTTTTCCCCGCTTTGTTGCGTTCAAGACGCAGGATAATTAGCCGATAAGCAGTAGCGACACAGGAAGACCGCAACACATGACTGATTACGCGATAAGCAAGAAAAGCAAGCGATCGCTTTGGATCCCGATTCTGGTATTCATTACCCTCGCGGCCTGTGCCAGCGCAGGTTACAGCTACTGGCATTCGCATCAGGTTGCTGCTGACGACAAAGCGCAGCAACGCGTCGTGCCCTCCCCGGTCTTCTATGCGCTGGATACCTTTACGGTCAATTTGGGTGATGCGGATCGCGTGCTTTATATCGGCATAACTCTGCGGCTAAAAGATGAAGCTACCCGCTCGCGGCTAAGTGAGTATTTGCCGGAAGTCCGTAGCCGCTTGCTGTTACTGTTTTCTCGTCAGGATGCTGTCGTACTGGCGACAGAAGAAGGCAAGAAAAGCCTGATTGCTGAGATTAAAGCCACACTTTCCACCCCGCTTGTTGCCGGGCAACCGAAACAGGATGTCACCGACGTGCTGTATACCGCTTTTATTCTGCGATAACGACATGGGCGATAGTATTCTTTCTCAAGCTGAAATTGATGCGCTGTTGAATGGTGACAGCGAAGTCAAAGACGAACCGACGGCCAGTGTTAGCGGCGATAGTGACATTCGTCCGTACGATCCGAATACCCAACGACGGGTTGTACGCGAACGTTTGCAGGCGCTGGAAATCATTAATGAGCGTTTTGCCCGCCATTTCCGTATGGGGCTGTTCAACCTATTGCGCCGTAGCCCGGACATTACCGTCGGGGCCATCCGCATTCAGCCGTACCATGAATTTGCCCGCAACCTGCCGGTGCCGACCAACCTGAACCTAATCCACCTGAAACCGCTACGCGGCACAGGGCTGGTGGTGTTCTCGCCGAGTCTGGTGTTTATTGCCGTGGATAACCTGTTTGGCGGCGATGGACGCTTCCCAACCAAAGTGGAAGGTCGCGAGTTTACCCATACTGAACAGCGCGTCATCAACCGTATGTTGAAGCTGGCGCTGGAAGGCTATAGCGACGCCTGGAAGGCAATTAATCCGCTGGATGTCGAGTACGTGCGTTCGGAAATGCAGGTGAAATTTACCAATATCACCACCTCGCCGAACGACATCGTGGTTAACACACCGTTCCATGTGGAGATTGGCAACCTGACCGGCGAATTTAATATCTGTCTGCCATTCAGCATGATCGAGCCGCTACGGGAATTGTTGGTTAACCCGCCGCTGGAAAACTCACGAAATGAAGATCAGAACTGGCGCGATAACCTGGTGCGTCAGGTGCAGCACTCACAGCTGGAGCTGGTCGCTAACTTTGCCGATATATCGCTGCGTCTGTCGCAGATTTTAAAACTGAAACCCGGCGACGTCCTGCCGATAGAAAAACCCGATCGCATCATCGCCCATGTTGACGGCGTTCCGGTGCTGACCAGCCAGTACGGCACCCTCAACGGCCAGTATGCGTTACGGATTGAACATTTGATTAACCCGATTTTGAATTCTCTGAACGAGGAACAGCCCAAATGAGTGACTTGAATAATCCGGCCGATGATAACAACGGCGCAATGGACGATCTGTGGGCTGAAGCGTTGAGCGAACAAAAATCAACCAGCAGTAAAAGCGCTGCAGACGCGGTATTCCAGCAATTTGGCGGCGGTGATGTCAGCGGAACGTTGCAGGATATCGACCTGATTATGGATATTCCGGTTAAGCTGACCGTCGAACTGGGCCGCACGCGGATGACCATCAAAGAGCTGTTGCGCCTGACACAAGGATCAGTCGTAGCGCTGGACGGCCTGGCAGGCGAACCGCTGGATATTCTGATCAACGGTTATTTAATCGCCCAGGGCGAAGTGGTGGTCGTTGCCGATAAATATGGCGTGCGTATCACCGATATCATTACTCCGTCTGAGCGAATGCGCCGCCTGAGCCGTTAGCGATGAATAACCACGCTACTGTGCAACCGTCCGCGCCGGTTTCTGCTGCACCGCTGCTGCAGGTGAGCGGCGCACTGATCGCCATTATTGCCCTGATCCTCGCTGCTGCCTGGCTGGTAAAACGGCTGGGATTTGCCCCCAAACGAACTGGCGTTAACGGTCTGAAAATTAGCGCCAGTGCTTCGCTGGGCGCCCGTGAAAGGGTCGTGGTGGTCGATGTGGAAGATGCACGCCTAGTGCTCGGCGTTACCGCAGGGCAAATCAATCTGCTGCATAAACTTCCCCCTTCTGCGCCAACGGAAGAGATACCGCAGACCGATTTTCAGTCGGTCATGAAAAACTTGCTTAAGCGTAGCGGGAGATCCTGATGCGTCGTTTGTTGTCTGTCGCACCTGTTCTTCTCTGGCTGGTTACCCCCCTCGCCTTCGCACAACTGCCGGGTATCACCAGTCAGCCGCTGCCTGGCGGTGGACAAAGTTGGTCCCTCCCGGTGCAGACGCTGGTGTTCATTACCTCGTTGACGTTTATTCCAGCGATTTTACTGATGATGACCAGTTTCACCCGTATCATCATTGTTTTTGGATTATTGCGAAACGCGCTGGGCACGCCCTCCGCACCACCCAACCAGGTATTGCTGGGGCTGGCACTGTTTTTGACCTTTTTTATAATGTCGCCGGTGATCGACAAAATTTATGTCGATGCGTACCAGCCGTTCAGCGAAGAGAAAATCTCAATGCAGGAGGCGCTGGAAAAAGGGGCGCAGCCGCTGCGTGAGTTTATGCTGCGTCAGACCCGCGAGGCAGATTTAGGGTTGTTTGCCAGACTAGCGAATACCGGCCCGTTGCAGGGACCTGAAGCCGTGCCAATGCGCATTTTGCTCCCGGCCTACGTGACCAGCGAGCTGAAAACCGCATTTCAGATAGGCTTCACGATTTTCATTCCTTTTTTGATTATCGACCTGGTGATTGCCAGCGTGCTGATGGCATTGGGGATGATGATGGTCCCCCCTGCCACCATTGCTCTGCCCTTTAAACTGATGCTGTTTGTACTGGTGGATGGCTGGCAATTGCTGGTCGGTTCGCTGGCGCAGAGCTTTTACAGCTAGAGAGGCAAAATGACACCTGAATCGGTCATGATGATGGGGACTGAAGCGATGAAAGTCGCGCTGGCGTTGGCTGCCCCGCTGTTGCTGGTGGCGTTGGTCACGGGCCTGATCATCAGTATTTTGCAGGCCGCCACGCAGATTAATGAAATGACGCTGTCGTTTATTCCGAAAATCATCGCCGTATTTATCGCCATTATTATTGCCGGACCGTGGATGCTCAATCTGTTGCTGGATTACGTCCGTACCTTGTTCACTAACCTGCCGTATATCATCGGGTAGCCCGTACAATGTTGCAGGTGACAAGCGATCAATGGCTTTCCTGGCTAAGTCTGTACTTCTGGCCGTTACTGCGCGTGCTGGCGCTCATTTCTACCGCGCCAATTCTGAGCGAACGCAGCGTGCCGAAACGGGTAAAACTGGGTCTGGCAATGATGATCACGTTCGCCATTGCCCCATCATTACCTGCCAACGATGTTCCTGTTTTTTCGTTCTTTGCTCTGTGGCTGGCCGTGCAGCAGATTCTGATCGGCATTGCGCTTGGTTTTACCATGCAGTTTGCTTTTGCCGCTGTGCGAACCGCTGGCGAAATTATCGGTCTGCAAATGGGACTGTCATTTGCGACGTTTGTCGATCCGGCCAGCCATCTCAATATGCCCGTTTTAGCGCGCATCATGGATATGCTGGCGTTACTGCTGTTCCTGACATTTAACGGTCATTTATGGCTGATTTCACTGCTGGTGGATACCTTTCACACCCTGCCTATTGGTGGCGAGCCGCTAAATAGCAATGCGTTTCTGGCACTCACCAAAGCAGGGAGTTTGATTTTCCTCAATGGACTGATGCTGGCGTTACCGCTCATTACTCTGCTGCTGACACTGAATCTGGCATTAGGTTTACTGAATCGTATGGCCCCGCAATTATCCATTTTTGTTATTGGATTTCCATTAACTCTGACTGTCGGTATCTCATTAATGGCGGCATTAATGCCGTTAATTGCTCCTTTTTGCGAACATTTATTCAGTGAAATTTTTAATTTGCTGGCAGATATTATCAGCGAATTACCTGTAATATGATTCCCTAATGTTTATCTTGTTATCCTAAGGATTATCTGAAAAATAATACCCACGAACATCTTCCAGGATACTCCTGTGGCGAAATATTTGTTTTAACCTCACTCACATATCGCAACATTTACTTTACTTTAAGACAATTCCAGGCAAATTATACAACACTTTACGGGATAGTAAGTCCGCCTGAAAAATCGCGAGAGTGGCGCATTAGGTGACCCATGTTGTTCCGTTTAGTCATGATGAAATATTCAGGTAAGGGGAATTATCGTTACGCATTGAGTGAGGGTATGCCATGTCAACGATTATTATGGATTTATGTAGTTACACCCGACTAGGTTTAACCGGGTATCTGTTGAGCAGAGGGGTTAAAAAAAGAGAAATCAACGACATTGAAACCGTTGATGACCTTGCCATAGCTTGTGATTCACAGCGCCCTTCAGTGGTGTTTATTAATGAGGACTGTTTCATCCACGATGCTTCTAACAGTCAGCGTATCAAGCTCATCATTAATCAACATCCCAATACGTTATTTATCGTTTTTATGGCAATTGCCAATGTTCATTTTGATGAATATCTGTTGGTCAGAAAAAATTTATTGATCAGTTCTAAATCGATTAAACCGGAATCTCTCGACGATATCCTTGGCGATATTCTGAAAAAAGAGACAACGATAACCTCGTTTTTAAATATGCCGACGTTATCATTGAGCCGAACCGAATCGAGTATGTTGCGAATGTGGATGGCAGGTCAGGGAACCATTCAAATCTCCGACCAAATGAATATCAAAGCCAAGACCGTTTCATCGCATAAAGGTAATATTAAACGTAAGATCAAAACGCATAATAAACAGGTTATCTACCATGTCGTCCGACTGACGGATAATGTGACTAATGGTATTTTTGTCAACATGCGCTAACACATTCTGACTGGTGGTTTCCCACCAGTCAGGCTGAATTAGATTACTCTGCTTTCTCCACAAAGATACCGTCCTGATGCCCTGCTTCATTAAAGAACCAGATGCCGAGCGGGTAGTCTTCCAGCGAAACCAGGTACATTGTGCCTTCACTAAACTCCTCAACTGCCAGTACCACGCCAGGACGACGCGGACCGCCATCCGTTTTGACTGTTACCCGATCATTCACCTTCATCATTTTCCTCCTGTGGCTTTGTGCCAGTGTAGAACATTTTCGTTTTTCTGGCAGCGCCGGGCGCGCGCGAGTGCTGATTTTCTCGACGGTCTATACTTAAGAGATGCCAGCGGACTTAACGACTGGCGGCAACAACAGAGTAACGGTTGCGAGGAAAGATGATGAAAACCGCAAAAGAGTACAGCGATACCGCAAAACGTGAGGTCAGTGTCGATGTCGATGCCCTGCTGGCGGCGATCAATGAAATTAGCGAAAGCGAAGTTCATCGCAGCCAGCACGATCCTGAACACGTTAGTGTCGATGGACGTGAATATCATACATGGCGTGAATTGGCGGATGCCTTCGAACTGGATATTCATGACTTCAGCGTCTCTGAAGTGAATCGTTGAATGCACAATAAAAAAATCCCGACCCTGAGGGGGTCGGGATTAAACTTGCTTAAGCAAGAAGCACTTAAAAAATTCGTTACACCAGGAAATCTGATGTGTTCATCACCTTATCCGCAATTTTTTTCGCTGACAAGAAAATATTCGTGATATGAATGATTAACGCTACTTATGAATAGAAATGTGACGCGCGTCACCCCTTGGTGGCTCTGGCGTCAACGGGATCGCTCACGAAAAAATTATCTTTGATAATTTGTGCTGTTTTGAGAATCATCCTGGTAAGGGGAGTACTGCGCAACCATGCTTTCAATTCAACAACCACTACTGGTTTTTAGCGATCTTGATGGCACCCTGCTGGACAGTCATAGTTATGACTGGCAACCAGCTGCCCCCTGGCTCAGCCGTTTACGCGAAGCGAATGTTCCCGTCATTCTCTGTAGCAGTAAGACATCAGCGGAAATGCTGTACTTGCAAAAAACGTTGGGGCTACAAGGTTTACCGCTGATTGCCGAAAATGGCGCAGTGATCCAGCTTGCTGAGCAATGGCAGGATATAGACGGTTTTCCACGCATCATCTCAGGTATTAGCCATGGCGAAATCAGCCAGGTTTTAAATACGCTACGCGAGAAAGAACATTTTAAATTCACAACTTTTGATGACGTCGACGATGAAACCATCGCCGAATGGACGGGATTAAGCCGTAGCCAGGCGGCACTGACGCAGTTACATGAGGCATCTGTAACGCTTATCTGGCGCGACAGTGACGAGCGGATGGCGCAATTTACCGCCCGTCTGAACGAGCTGGGCTTGCAGTTTATGCAGGGGGCGCGCTTCTGGCACGTACTGGATGCCTCTGCCGGAAAAGATCAGGCCGCAAACTGGATCATCGCGACCTATCAACAATCGTTAGGCAAACGACCAACCACGCTTGGTCTGGGCGATGGGCCAAACGATGCGCCCTTACTGGAGGTAATGGATTACGCGGTGATTGTGAAAGGGCTAAATCGTCAAGGGGTGCATCTGCATCATGAGGATCCGGCCCGCGTCTGGCGAACGCAGCGAGAAGGACCGGAAGGCTGGCGTGAAGGCCTGGACCATTTTCTCTCTGCCCGTTAAGCGTTGTCGCTCGCGAACACCCGATTGCGCCCTGCCTGTTTAGCGAGATAAAGCCGACGGTCAGCCAGTGACTGGAGTTGTTCAAAATCATAATCACCTGTTTCCTCGCTGCTGCTTACCCCCAGCGAGGCACTGATGCGTATCGTCGAACTCTTGGCGATCAACATCTCTTTTTCATTTAGCTTCAGGCGAATACGTTCTGCAACCTCAGCAGCCTGCGTCAGGCTCGCGCCTGGCAGAATCACACAAAATTCCTCGCCACCGACCCGCCCGGCAACATCCAGAGCACGCAAGGAACTGCTAATTAACCCGGCAGCATGAGAAAGCACGCGGTCGCCCGCCTGATGACCAAAGCGGTCATTAATCGCTTTAAAATGGTCAAGGTCGACCTGAATGACAGAAAAAGGATGTTGGTGTGTCTGACACAATTTAGCGAGCTGACGGGCTTTTTCGAACAGGGCGCCACGGTTATATAAATGGGTTAAGGTGTCGTGCCACGCCTGCCACTGCAACGAGCTTTGCAGAACATACATGTTGCTGACCATCCGGCGAATCACATACCGGGAGATGAGTAACATGGAGGTAAAGAGCGCCCACAGCAGGGTTAATGCAATGCTGATGCTGCCGAAATCGCCGCGCACCCCTTCGCTTAGCGTATGCACGCGCACCAGGACACCGTCAAAGTGATCCAGCCGTTCCCAGCTAACATAGCGACTGTTCATACGAATGCCGCCCCGCGTGTCATGTTCCATTGCCTGCGCCAGTAAGGCGAGTTCACGAGGATCAAAAATATTCCCTGTTGAATGGTCAGGATTGGAAGAGGTCAATAATCTCAGCTTACTGTCATAGAGCTGATACTCACCGTCGAGGTTTTTATCGATGGCGTTTTGTAGAAATTGTTGCATGGTACGTACAGGAATATTCATCCCCAGCACGCCATACCAGTAGTTATTACTGTCTACCGGAACACTGACGGTAACCTGAGGTTCAGTATTGCTGGCGTGTTCTGACTGCGAGGTGAACCAACGTACCGCGCGTTGACGATTTTCTCGTTGAGAATGACCGATAAACCAGGGTTGGGTGACATAGCCGTAATAACGCGTTGGTACATTGCGCGTAAACAAGGTCGGCTGCGTCGAAACGTAAAATCCGGCACGCGAGACATACATAGCTTGTTCGACCATCGACGAGGAATTGTGCGCCAGTCGTAGCAAGTAACCAACCTCCAACGCAGCAGTAACTTCATTGTCGAGGCTTTCATTTTCGCGAGACAGGAGATTTCCCTCGCTGACTAATGCATCCGAAACGCCATTGACTGGCAGGGTGCGTCGTCGGTTGAGTTCGATTTGCCAGGCGTGATCGTCGCGATGCTGTTCGAACTCCGTTACGGCATTACGCAAAGAGGTAAAATCCAGTGGCGCTAAGAGAGCTTCGCGCATGCCATTACGCAAAAAGATCAGTTTGTCGACGTTATACTGCAGATGCTTATCGAGCGCGTTAGCTACGTTTTCCAGATGATTACGCTGGCTGGAGATATAGGCATCTTCCAGAACCACCACTTCACGCCAGGTGAGCAAGGTGGAAAAAAGCAGCACTACGATAAAGCAGAGATTAACGACATGACCAGGCCCCAGGCGGCGCGCAAGTTTTTTCAACCAGCTCTGGTTTTCCATTTTTGTCTCGTGCTGCACCCTGACGACTCCCAACCTGCTTTTTTATGATTCTGGCATAACCTGGCGATAGCGTACCGCAAAACAGTCATAATTTTATAATGGTGACATAACAAGACGCGACAATCATTCATTGCAGGCATTGGCATATCAGGCCGGATGTGATCCGGCCTGATGTTAATGATACTCTTTCAAACTTCTTCCGCAGGACGACTCCCCTCCCCCGGAACAAGCTCGGTTTCATGAAAAGCTTCCCGCTTGACCCCATAACCGTCATACCAACGACACTCAACCATACCGCTGGAATAGCCGGTGACAATCATCCGCGGGCCGCCCTCTTTAACCGTAACTTCCTCACTAATCATAAAGCTCATACTCGCCTCCTTTTTTCGAGTGAAACTTGTTCACCTTAGTTGAAGATGGCGAATTTTGCATAATAGCCAGTGCGAGTATTAATGTGCCTGACCGCGCATTTTCGCTACCGCTTTCACTCCCAGCACCACAATGCCGCCGATGATAAAACCAAGTATCAGATTTAAAACAGTCGGTAATATCATCGCCACCACTGCACTTTGCTGCCCGGCGAAATGTTCAATGGCGTGATGCAGCGGCGCAATACCATGAACCACAATCCCGCCACCGACGAGGAACATCGCCAACGTGCCGACAATCGATAACGCTTTCATCAGCCAGGGCGCGATAATCAATAACCCTTTACCCAATGCCTGCATCAGCGCGCTGGATTTTTCCGCCAGCCAATACCCCAGGTCATCAATCTTAACAATAACCCCTACCAGCCCATAGACGCCCACGGTCACTACCAGTGCGATGCCTGAAAGCACCAGCACCTGATTAAGCAACGGCGCTTCTGCCACAATCCCCAGCGTGATGGCGACGATTTCCGCAGACAAAATAAAATCGGTACGAATCGCCCCTTTTATTTTGTCCTTTTCAAACTTCAGCGGATCCTGCGCCGCCAGCTTCTCCAGACGCTGCTGACTCTGCGCCGGATCTTCTTTGTGTTTACGCGCCTCCAGCATATGCAGCACTTTCTCTACCCCTTCAAAGCAGAGAAACGCGCCGCCAATCATCAACAAAGGCGTAATCGCCCACGGGATAAATGCACTGATGATCAGCGCCAGCGGCACCAGAATCACTTTATTGATCAGCGATCCTTTCGCCACTCCCCAGACCACGGGAAGTTCCCGGTTGGCACGCACACCTGAAACTTGTTGTGCATTGAGCGATAAATCATCCCCTAGTACACCGGCGGTTTTCTTCGCCGCCAGTTTGCCCATCACGGAGATATCGTCCAGCAGTGTGGCGATATCATCGAGCAACGTCAGTAAACTACTCCCGGCCAAAAGCATTCCCTCTCATTTTTATTGTTGAAGGGAGTAAGTATGAAGCAAAAACGGCAGCTCTGATACTTGCTTCATAGGTCAACATTTTTTTAACAATCAAGTGCAATTATATCTCTCGCCAGCAGAATGATTTTCACGTTTACTATGAACCACCTTTTTATTTCCACCGTGAGGGATTATGCGTTTCCGCCAGTTGTTACCGCTTTTTGGCGCGCTGTTTGCGTTGTATATCATTTGGGGCTCAACCTATTTTGTCATTCGGATTGGCGTGGAAAGCTGGCCTCCGTTAATGATGGCGGGCGTTCGATTCCTGACAGCCGGTATTTTATTGCTGGCATTTTTGCTACTGCGCGGACACAAACTCCCCCCGCTACGTCCGCTGCTCAATGCCGCGCTGATTGGCCTGTTATTGCTGGCTGTCGGTAATGGCATGGTAACGGTTGCCGAACATCAAAATGTTCCTTCCGGCATCGCCGCCGTAGTGGTTGCAACCGTGCCCCTCTTTACCCTGTGCTTCAGCCGCCTGTTTGGCATTAAAACGCGCAAACTGGAATGGATGGGTATCGCCATTGGGCTTGCCGGAATCATCATGCTCAATAGCGGTGGAAATTTAAGCGGCAATCCGTGGGGTGCGATTCTGATTTTAATCGGCTCGATTAGCTGGGCGTTTGGCTCGGTTTATGGCTCGCGCATTACCTTACCTGTAGGGATGATGGCGGGTGCGATTGAGATGCTGGCGGCTGGCGTGGTGTTAATGATTGCGTCGATGATTGCGGGTGAAAAACTCACGACGATCCCTTCCCTTTCAGGCTTCCTTGCGGTCGGCTATCTGGCGCTGTTTGGTTCGATTATCGCCATTAACGCTTATATGTATTTAATCCGCAACGTCAGTCCGGCTCTCGCCACCAGCTACGCCTACGTTAACCCGGTGGTCGCGGTCTTGCTGGGTACGGGACTGGGCGGAGAGACGCTGTCGAAGATTGAATGGCTGGCGCTCGGCGTGATTGTCTTCGCGGTGGTACTGGTCACGTTGGGAAAATATCTCTTCCCGGCAAAACCCGTAGTTGCGCCAGTTATTCAGGACTCATCAAGCGAGTAAATGAATCCCCTGCGTGTCGATCTGCGCGCTGGCACCTTCGCCGCAGATCCACTCTTCCAGACGCTCGGTAAGTGCCGCATCCGTCAATTTTTCGCGCCCGCGTAACGCGCACTCCCAGACAATCAATACACGCCAGCCGAGCGCCTGCAAGCGGTTAATGTCGCGGCGATCGCGCTCAACATTTTTACCTATCTTCTCCAGCCAGAACTCGGTTCGAGTCGCAGGCACTTTAAACAGATAGCAGTGATGATGGTGCCAGAAGCAGCCGTGGGTAAATATCACGCAGCGATATTCATCAAGAACAAAATCCGGGCGTCCGGGCAAACTGGCGTCCTGAACGCGAAACGCCAGTCCCTGCCCGGTTAACAAACTGGCGAGGCGCTTCTCAATCGCCGTATCGCGCGTGGCAATTGCGCGCATATTTTTGCTGCGTGTAGCCTTATCGTGAACGTCGGCCATGTTTTGCTTCTTGCTGACGCAACGCCACTGCCTGTTTGATTTTTGGCTCAAGCAGTTTTGCCACCGCGGCAAAGACCGGCACGACCACCGAGTTACCGAACTGGCGATAGGCCTGAGTGTCCGAAACCGGAATGCGAAATTTCGCTTCTCCTGGTGCTTCAAAGCCCATTAAGCGCGCACATTCACGAGGCGTTAACCGACGTGGGCGGTGTTGCTGGTTCTGCGGATCGTCAAAGTCTTTCTCACCCGTGGCTATATCCCAGCCGCGATCAATTAAAATTTCCGCGCCATCTTTGTAATAACGAGCAGAAAGCGTACGCGTGACGCTTTGCGGATTGTTCGGATAAACCATTCCATAACCGAAGCCGTTACCGCGCGCCTGATGTTTTTTCGCATAACGATAGAGGTACTTCCACAGCACCGGCGTCAGGATATATTTCGCCTCAACCATCGGGTCCAGCAACTGCGCCAGTGTCACTCGCTGTGCAGGGAAACATTCGCTGATCTCACGCAGGGTAAAATCGGCTTTCAGATTCAGGTCGCGACGAAAACCCACCAGCACGATGCGTTCACGGTGCTGCGGAAGGAAATGTTTACCGTCAATGATTTTCGGATCGTCCGGGCCATTATCTTCTGCATCTGCCACGTCATAGCCCAGTTCATCCAACGTCTGCATGATGATACGGAACGTTTTCCCCTGGTCGTGGCTTTTCAGGTTTTTGACGTTTTCGAGCACAAAAATCGCCGGGCGACGCGCGTCGATAATACGCACCACATCGAAGAACAGCGTGCCCTGGGTATCACAGGCAAAACCGTGCGCTCGTCCGAGTGAGTTCTTTTTCGATACGCCAGCCAGAGAAAACGGCTGACAAGGAAAACCGGCCAGTAAAACATCGTGCTCAGGAATATGTTGACGGATATGTTCCGCCGCCGCGTCATCACCTATACCCTCTTTGTGGCTGAGAGTGATGTCGCGAATATCTTCATTAAAGTGATGCACCGCCGGGTCGCAATAATAGTTGGCTTTATAAGTGCGTACCGCATGTTTGTTCCATTCGCTGGTAAACACGCACTGCCCACCAATCGATTCAAAACCGCGACGAATACCACCAATCCCGGCAAATAGATCGATAAAGCGAAATGCATAATGCGGATGATGTACCGGTGGAATGGGTAACAACGTTTGCAGATGGGCGAACTCTTTCTCACTTAAACGGTGCCATGCTGAGTCATTCGCCAGCGCACGTTTTAAAATTGCCGCGCTCCAGTGATTCTCACCCACACCATTAAGCTGCGCCACCAGCGTTTTGACATCATAAATTTGCAGCAGTTGCTCCAGCATTGCCTGTGCGGCATTCCCGGTGCTGTATGAATCGGTTACTGATATATTTTCCTGCATAGATTTAACCGGCCATCTGAGATGGTCGACAGGTTAACATAATTACCATCATTTAGGGCCACGCGCTCAGCCAACCGGTGAAAACGTATCAATCACTTTGTGATCGATACCTTCATTCTCTCCCGCCAGCTCGGCACTGAGCTTCGCCATAAACTCGACTAAAAATTGCGCGTTGTACTGCGCCAGTTGTTTGCCTTTTATGGTTTGCATGGTGTGCGGTAGCTTCAGCAACTTAGTCTGAAAATGATCCAGCGCGTAACGTTTATCATCAAGTGGGCGATGCTGCGCGAACGGATCTTCGCCATCAAACAATGCCACGCCCAACGCCCCCGAAACGGCAAACACACGCGCCAGGCCAATCGCCCCCAGAGCTTCCAGCCGATCCGCATCCTGTACGATTTTAGCTTCCACCGTTAAAGGGGCAATTTGCGCGCTAAAACTGTGTGCGGCAATGGCATGGCAAACAGCCTCAATTTTCTCCTCTGGAAATTGCGCGAATTCTTCACGCAGCAGGCGACGCGTCTCTTCTGCTGCCAGTATTGAAGAACGCTGCCGTTGCGGATGATTTTTCGCCAGGCTCACGATATCGTGAAAATAACAGGCGGTTAAAATCACCAGCATATCAACGTCGTCATCTGCCGCTAGTTTCTGTGCCGTAGCCCAGACGCGGCGAAAATGACACAGGTCATGTGCCGCGTCCTGATGTTGATGATGGTTTTTCAACCAGTTTTCGAACTGTGCCTGCCAGTGTTGTAAATCCATACGCGCTCCGTTGCCAAAGAGTCGCAACCTTAGCAGTTTTTATTCATAGCGTCTGCTACGTGCGGGACGAGGTCGGGTGTACCAGGCAATGCCGCCTAGCAAGGCACCAACCAGGGCCATAAACAGAAATCCGACCAATGCTCCTAACCACTTCCCCGCAGTAGATCCTAAATCACTTTCAAATCCCGACACGGGGGCATCGGGGATCCGGCTCATCACCCAGATGTATCGCGCCATTGCCCAGACGAAATAGCCACACCATGTATAGAAAGCCCACAAAGCCAATTTGCCGCCAGGGCTGCGAGAGAGTCTCTCTTCCATCTTTGTCGAACCGTATTCCATTTTGAGATAACCCGGAAAATTCAAACTTAGTACTATTATGTGATAAAAGTCACATTTTTCCACATTGGATGAGTCAGTCAAGACTCAATCATTTTTTGAGCAAATAGATAGTTTTTGCGCAACGGCAATAATTACCGGAAAAACAGCAATAAAGATTTATTTTTATCTTGGATAATGGTTTTATTAATTCACCCAAAAAATACATTAGCACTGAATACAATTATACCTTTTTAGATTTCTGTGTCATGATAACCCCGTTATTAGCCTTTTATCGTCTTGTTTATATTTTTTGGGCCGGCATGATGCCGGCTTTTTTTATGCCTTCATTAATGTGCGCGCGATCACATAGGCCGTCTGGCGCAAAAATCATTGACACTTCCTATCTTTTCAATCAACTCATAACATATTGATATATATTCATAATTTTCATGAATGTATATATCTAGAATTCATAATTCTGAATTATATTAAATAGATTGGAAACATTTTGAAATCTTTTAAATACATTTGTTACATGTAATCCTTAAAATAAAATGAACTTCATAGAATAGTATCCAAATGTGCTTTTTTTTGGATAACGGCACTTATTGATATATTCATGAAGATTATAATCACAAGGGAATACATAATGAAAAGAAAAGTTCTGGCAATGCTGGTCCCGGCGTTATTAGTTGCTGGCGCAGCAAATGCGGCTGAAGTCTATAATAAAGATGGTAATAAACTGGATTTCTACGGAAAAGTAGCAGGTCTGCACTACTTCTCTGACAACTCGGGCGCTGATGGCGATATGTCATATGCTCGTATCGGTTTCAAAGGTGAAACTCAGATCGCTGATCAATTCACTGGTTACGGTCAGTGGGAATACAACCTGCAGGCAAATGGCACAGAAGGCGATGGCGATAACTCTGCTACCCGTCTGGCATTCGCAGGTTTAGGTTTTGGTCAGAATGGTACTTTCGACTATGGTCGTAACTACGGTGTCGTATATGATATCGAAGCATGGACCGATATGCTGCCAGAATTTGGTGGTGATACCTATGCTGGTGCCGACAATTTCATGAACGGTCGTACCAACGGCGTTGCAACCTACCGTAACAATGGCTTCTTTGGTCAGGTTGATGGTCTGAACTTTGCTCTGCAATATCAGGGTAATAATGAAAGTGGTGGCCCCTTCGGGCAGGAAGGTTCCGGTAGTGGTGATGGCCGTAGCCTTTCCAAAGAAAATGGTGATGGTTTCGGTATGTCTACATCCTACGACTTCGACTTCGGTTTAAGTCTGGGTGCTGCATATTCAAACTCTGATCGCTCAGATCGCCAGGTTGGAGTTGGTTTAAATGATCGTAACCATAGCAACAGAAATGCTGGTGGTGAAACCGCTGAAGCATGGACTGTTGGTGCAAAATATGATGCTAATAATGTGTATTTAGCAGCTATGTACGCTGAAACTCGCAATATGACCCCATATGGTGGTGGCGAGTTTGATAATGGTGAATCAAGATCAGCCATCGCTAACAAAACCCAAAACTTTGAAGTTGTTGCTCAGTATCAGTTCGACTTCGGCCTGCGCCCGTCCATCGCTTACCTGCAATCTAAAGGTAAGGATTTAGGCGGCTGGGCTCATGACGGCAACGGCGACCCGCGTTACACTAACAAAGATCTGGTTAAATACGTTGAAGTCGGTGCGACCTACTACTTCAACAAAAATATGTCCACCTATGTTGATTACAAAATTAACCTGCTGGACAACGATGATGACTTCTACGAAGCAAACGGCATCGCTACCGATGATATCGTTGCTGTGGGCTTAGTCTACCAGTTCTAATCAGCCAACACGCCTCGGCGTGTTACTGTAAAACATAACACTAGGCTGTGTCCCTTAATTACGCAACCGTTGATAAAAGAGTCGGATGCAGCCCAGTTTCACCATCGCCAGATAATTTCTCGCCGTTTTGTCGTAACGCGTAGCGATGCGGCGGTATTCTTTCAGGCGACCAAAGCACCGTTCAACGACGTTGCGATTGCGATACGCATCGCGATCAAGTCGTGCTCGTCCATCCGATGCCATTTTTTCATTTGATTTTCGGGGGATGACTGCCTTTATGCCTTTATTTTTCAGCTCGTTGCGCAATGTGTGTCCCGAGTACGCTTTGTCGGCCAGCACAACATGACCACGGCGTTTCATGCAACCGTTCTGACGATGAACGCCAATGCCGTCCAGAAGTCGTTGCGCGAACTGGCTTCATGAGACTGCCCGGGGCTTAGCACGATATTTAACGGGAGCCCGCTTCCGTCTGTTGCCAGATGGATTTTGGTGCCCAAACCGCCTCGAGAGCGACCCAGCCCATTATCTCCGTCGATATCGGAATTTTTTTTGAGCTCCGGCGGCGCATTTTAGTGCCCGGATATTACTGCCATCCAGCGCTGTGGCAGACCAGTCAACAAAGCCGTTCGCATCAAGTAGTGAAAGCAATCTGTTGAAAATGATGTTAATCACGCCTGACTTTGACTACCTGTTAAAGCGGTTATAAACGGTTTTCCATGGCCCATATCGTTCGGGTAAATCGCGCCATGGTGCGCCGGAACACAATACCCAGAACATGCCGTTGATGATTTTACGATGCTCTGCACATGGGCGCCCGGCCCGTCGTGTGGCAGGTTCAGGGGGCAACAAGGGCTTGATGATGGCCCATGCTTCATCGGGGAGGTCGTAGCGAGCTATGGTTCAATATGTTGTGGAAACAGACCGTTACTATAGCTCAAACTATTACGGGACACAGCCTAATAAAATCATGGCTCCTCACAAAGAAAACATCATTGAAAGAGCTCAGCAGTTTAAAAGAGTTTTAGTTTTACAGGATACAATTGAACTTAATTATTCTGGTCTGAATGAAAAACAGGGAGTTGGTCCTAAAAAATATAAAGATGAAAGAAACTTATTTCTTCATCCTCAACTCGTCATCAGTGAGTCAGGTGTTTGCCTTGGTGTTTATGATGACTATCAGTGGTTCAGGGATGAATTAAAGACCAGTAAAAATACCCGATAAGAAATCTGCAATGATTTACTTCATAAAAACATGTCAGTGAAAAAGAAACCTGGCGTTGGGTTGAAGGATATAATAAAGCAACAGAACTGGCCCGCCAATGCCCTGCTACCCATGTATTGTCAATTTCTGAGCGCGAAGGCGATTTTTATGATCTGTTTGAACACGCAGAACAGACTCCCGGAATAAAAGCTGACTGGCTTGTCAGAATGAAATTTAATAACAGAGCCACGCTGAATATCCATGGAAAACGGGATCATAGGTTGTTGCACGAAAGAATCATGGAGATTACACCGCAGCAACTGGTTGAATTCGCTATACCAGATGGGCGGGGGCAGCTAGTCAGAACAGTGACACAGGAATTGCGCCTGGCCAGACTGACACTGCATCCCCCCACCGGACGTAGAGGAAAGCTTCGTTGTGTTCCGGTAACCGTAACAGTTTTGCTTGCAAAAGAAAGAAACCCACCGAAAGGGACCCAACCTCTTATCTGGTAGTTAATGAGTAGTATTCCTGTTGAAGATTTAACGGAACCAGCACAACTTATTCAGTGGTATTTACAACGCTGGCAAATTGAAGTTTTTTTTAAGTATTAAAAAGTGGATGTCAGGTTGAGACATTATAGCTTGAAACGTTTGAAAGAACCCAGAACAGTCTCGCGCTATATTTAATAATAGCCTGGCGAATCATGTATATAATCTCATTGTATAAAACTATGCCAGAAATATCTAGCAAATTTATTTCCCCCGGAGATGAGTGGAAATACCTCTGGCTTCTTGTTGAAAATACAGCACCTCCGAAAAATCCTCCTGATATAAAAACAGCAACAGTAATGTTGGCGAGACCTGGAGGATATCTGGCAAGAAAAAATGATTCGCCACCAGGCCCAAAAGCAATATGGTCAGGATTAACACGATTAATGTTGTCAATTAATGACATAGAAATATCCCAGAAAACTTGTGGGTAAGGGTATGTAAGGGCAACGGTGATCATGATTGGATCCTGGCGGATAAAAACGCGCATACCTTAACGATAAGCGCGATGTTGTTCAAGTAGATATGGGGTATGTATTGGCCTAATGATGTTGGGTTTATCGTCAAAACGCTTACCTAAGAGGTAAGCGTTTTGCGCGTATTACTGAAAAAAGCGAATTATTTGTAAGTTGCAATCGTAATATTGCCAGAGAAATTTCTCTTTATATTGCGGATATCATTATCCCTTGACCGATTATCATCTTCAGCGTTGTTATGGATGATACTTTCGCCTTTAGTGGTATAGATATAATTAGCAATATCAAAGTTGTTATTCTCGCTATTTACGACTGCTCTTAAAACGTAAAGGGTTTGTGTGAATCCGTTTGCTGAGAAATCGGCATGAAGATGGTTATGTCTACCATTCAAAGCAACAAAACTCGGACAATCAATTAATTTATCGCTAACAGCTAGAGCGGCGCTACGCACATCATGTGCAGCGTTATCATTAGCAACATGAAATGCTTGTGAACAAGCATAAAACAAATTTCCAATCCCGGTAGGACTGGATAAACAAGAAATAATTTCTTCTCTTTTTTCTGGCGTTATACGATCCTGCTCTAAAGACTCTCTCACCAGATGACATTCATCAGATTTGAAAATAAATTTCTTGAATATTTCCTCATAAACATCATGAGAAAGAGATCCAGAGCGAGTGAAAGATTCGTTGGCATGAAATTTTTCGCTAAGTAAGTCTCTTATAGTGCTGTTTATTTTTTCACCACAACATAAAACAAATGAACTTCCCTCCAGAACTTGTCTTTCTGCATCTGCAAAGAGTGAGCTAAATTCCGCCTCTCCAAGCGTAAGGTTTTCCATACCTGATTGATGTAAATACTGTTCTGGAATTAAATCTTTTTGTTCCTTTAGAAGCTCGATCATTCGGCATTCGATTTGCTTATCAGTACAGGAGGACATGTTATAGTTATTTTTAGCAACTTCCAGCTTAAGAGCATTTGCAGCAACTGTTAATTCTGAGAGTTGATGTTTTTCAAATTGATCGTGATCTGATAATAACCTTATAAACTCTTTTACATTTCGACCACTAAAATCCTTTTCCCTACTCTTTTGATCAAAACATGTTTTTTTGTTATTGAGCTCACGATACATATCAGTGACTTTAAATTTATTACTTCCGGTCTGCTCAATTTTTGTATAACTATCCATGCCTGTAACGGCAATCCATGTCTTATAATTCTCATTCTCCGATTCAGGCGTAACATGAAAATAAGGAACCAATTTATCACTAATATCATGCCGATAGATATGAAAAGAATCTAAAATGTATAATAATAAACTGCGAAAAACTTCACGAAAACTGTCATCGTGAGACCTTGCCCTATAATTATCGAGCAGGCCACTTTGTTCCATCGCATTTAACTTAGAAATATTACTCTCGAGGCTTTTTTCGATACTCTCCCTTAGATTCTGATTTTGTAACTGGCTATTATCATTCTCTGTTTTATTTGGATATATATTACTCGTCACACTAACCATAGTAACCTCGCTATTCCTCACGATGAACTATTAATTTATACACAACAATCCGAATTTAACACCATCGCTGAATATCTTAGCCCTAACTGTCAACACCCAAGTTACCAGTGCAGCGACTTAAATTAACGTCCTGGGCTAATAAATTGTGCCTGAGATGATCTCTGGCACAATTACACCTTATATATCTGAACGGAACTATCAAAAATCGCTCATCAGTAATCCCCTGAGCTATTTAGTTGTTTGTTTAATTACCCTTGGCTTCTATGCCGCTGGGTTTAATACCTTGTTACACCCCTGGCACCCACAGGGACGGGCTGTTATACGAAAAACGATCTACTGGGGCATTTTCATATCCATGGCTTGGTGAATCCGGTATTAGTACCAGTCCGTTGTGAGCTGCGTGAATATGCAGCAGTGAATCACTCCCTGTGTCGATATGCAGCGTCGGTACACCCCGGTCGATCTCAAGAATGAGGCCGAAACACGCCGTGCCGGATACATCCACAACTTCACACTGAAGGTTTTGATCTGCTGAAATATTTACCTGATAGGACTGACAGACTTCTTCTGGCTGCTCAACGTTACCCAATTCTCAGTCCTGTAACGTCATGGTCATCGTTCAAGGCTGGTCTGTGAGTATGACATTAGCAGCGCACACACCTGATGGCGGAACTGCAGACGCTTGCTTATCCTTGTACGCCGCTGACACCATGTATACCAGCCGCTGCGGGCCACCCGGAGCACACGGCACATTGCTTTGATGCTGAACTCCGCCTGATGTTTTTCAATAAAGACATACTTCATTTCAGGTGCTTCGCGAAGTATGTCGCGGCCTTTTGGAGGATGGCCAGCTCTTCATCCCGCTCTGCCAGCTGGCGTTTGAGACGTGCAACCCCGGTGGGCATCTCCAGCTCACGTTCAGAAGAAGTCTGCTGATGTTGCTGTTTACTGCGCCAGTTGTTGAGCTGTGATTCATACAGGCTGAGTTCACGGGCTGCGGCAGCACACCGATGCGTTCAGCAAGTTTCAGGGCTTCACTGCGAAATTCAGGCGAATGTTGTTTACGTGCTTTTTTGCTGGTTGATACAGATTTTGTCATGTGAGTCACCTCTGACTGAGAGTTTACTCACTTAGCCGAGTGTCCACTATTACTGGGTAAGATCATTTCATCTCCATCTACGGCACACGCAATTGCCAAACATATCGATACAGCACCTTACCCTGCCCCTCCTGGCACAATAACATCTACCAGCGACTCTTCCAGCCACCCCAAATGCATTTCTTTATGAATTAATCCGCAACAAAACCACCTCCCATATAAAAATATTTGCAAAAATAGTGCATGAAAAAAGCCTTTTCTACAGCAGTTCGGGATATAAATATTCAACAGAATAGCAATATTCCATAGCACTAAATCTCTCATCGTCGTCCCAGATCTCTGATAATGGTCTAAAATCATTGAAGTCACTTGTGACCACATGACTCAAAAAGGAAAATTTGGCGTGAGAAACATTCAACATCAGTGCAGCATCATCATTACATATTTTCCCTCGTCGCCTACCGCTTTCGATATATTGACTCATTTTTCCAGCCTGGTTAAAAATAGCGACCAGCTCAGTCGCAAATATAGTGACTAACCTAACTAAGCAACAACAAGGAATACACTATGACTGTTCAAAAAAGTAAAGATCCGCAGGTCGATACTGCTGAAGATAATGCATTCTTCCCTTCAGAATATTCGCTTAGCCAATATACCAGTCCCGTCTCTGATCTTGATGGCGTGGACTACCCAAAACCGTATCGCGGTAAACACAAAATTCTGGTGATCGCCGCGGACGAACGTTATTTGCCGACCGACAATGGCAAATTGTTCTCAACCGGTAACCATCCGATTGAAACGTTGCTACCGTTGTATCATCTCCATGCGGCAGGTTTCGAATTCGAAGTGGCGACCATTTCCGGCCTGATGACCAAGTTTGAATACTGGGCTATGCCACACAAAGATGAAAAAGTAATGCCGTTCTTTGAGCAGCATAAATCGTTGTTCCGCAATCCGAAGAAACTCGCGGATATTGTCGCCAGCCTCAATGCTGACAGCGAATATGCAGCAATCTTTGTTCCTGGTGGTCATGGCGCACTTATTGGTTTACCAGAAAGCCAGGACGTAGCTGCCGCTTTACAGTGGGCAATCAAAAATGACCGTTTTGTTATCTCCCTTTGCCACGGCCCAGCGGCATTTCTGGCGCTTCGCCACAGCGATAACCCACTGAACGGTTATTCCATTTGCGCATTCCCAGACGCCGCAGACAAACAAACGCCAGATATTGGCTATATGCCGGGTCATCTCACCTGGTACTTCGGCGAAGAGCTGAAGAAAATGGGCATGAACATTATTAATGACGACATCACCGGGCGAGTTCATAAAGACCGTAAACT
This sequence comes from Escherichia sp. MOD1-EC5990, assembly GCF_002965285.1. Taxonomy (NCBI): domain Bacteria; kingdom Pseudomonadati; phylum Pseudomonadota; class Gammaproteobacteria; order Enterobacterales; family Enterobacteriaceae; genus Escherichia; species Escherichia sp. MOD1-EC5990. The sequence continues at coordinate 32,070 of NZ_PTRV01000026.1, forward strand.
GCTCACCGGCGACAGTCCTTTCGCTGCGAATGCGTTGGGTAAACTGGCAGCACAGGAAATGCTGGCAGCTTACGTGGGTTAATCCCTGTTACATTGTAATATAAGCGCATAATCAATCGCAGCCACGTGAGTACTCACGACGTGGCTGCGTTTTTTCACGGTTAACCTGTGGCGTACTGAAGCCCTAGGTTAATTTCTTTGCGGTAACGTAATACGGAACACATTATGTTGATTTAAATAGTGATACGTAGCACTTCCCCCATGCAATTCGGCAATTGCTTTGACTAAAGAAAGGCCAAGCCCCTGACCTGCAGAATGACGCGAATTATCTCCCCGCCAAAATCTACGGAAGAGTTTTTCCGGCTCACTAATTTTCGATCCAGGGCTGGCGATATCAATATTAAGAGAGCCGTTGGCATCAAGAAAACTGGTTATATGAATGCACGATTTTTCTGGTGAATATCGAATGGCGTTAACAATAAGATTCGATAACATTCGTTGAAGTAAAATTTCATCCGCAAAGATTTGCTGATTGCACTCGACCTGAAAACGAATCTCTTTCTCTTCTGAAAGGTATTCCAGATAGTCTAACAAATTCCCAATTTCCTTGTTAAGAGAGTGCGAATCCAGTTTCACCAAAACATTGCTTTTATCTGCTCTGGCAAGAAACAGTATATTCTCTGTTAACCGCGAAATATTTTCCAGCTCTTCAATATTTCCGGCAATTGTTTTTTGATATTCACTGATACTTCGGGTTTGACTGAGCGTCACCTGATTCTGACCCAGTAATGCATTAATTGGCGTTCTAAGTTCATGAGCGAGATCGTCAGCAAATTGGCTAAGGCGCTCAAAATCTTTTACTAAAGCATGGTGCATTTTATTCAACGCCTGACCAAGAGGTTTTAATTCACTCGGTAGTGCGATAACCTCAACAGGCTCTCGGGTGTCGTTATAATTTAATGCTTCCGTTACCCCACTCAACTTTTTGATCTCTCGTAATCCCGTTCTGATTAACAGCGGACTTAATACTGAGCACAGTATAATGGCGACGATGCAAATTATAATGCTATTAATTTTATACTGTTCAAGCATGTTATGTCTGGCTGAAGCCAATTTAGCCACAGTAACCGTTAATGATGGCGAAATTTCATCAATGTTAATTCGTAAAGCATCTATCTCTGTGTCATTAATAATGCTTCTGTAAATGCCAGCTGCACTGATTGCCTCAGTCGTAGGTATGTTATTTAACATATCATCACTGACATTCGTCCGGTTAACAATTTTATTGATGCCATCACCATGAATGATCAAGATATCCTGACTAACATCCATCATCCGGTTAAAATAGACAGGTAAAGTATATGGATTTACCCCATCAATTAGTAACTGCTTGATCTGTGCAGTCCGGTTAATGAGTGTTGTATCATCGCGCCATTTCAACTCACTTGCCAGGCCATTATAGAGAGTCCAGACAATTCCAGCGCCAGCGACAGACAGTAGCAATATAAAAAGCAAGGTTAAACGGACGGTTATAGATAATCTTTTCATTATTTTTTTACCGCTACAAATGAATACCCCATTCCCCGGATTGTAGCGATTAGCTTTTCAGGAAAAGGATCATCAACTTTTGCGCGGAGCCTGCGAATAGCGACATCCACCGTATTAGTATCACTATCGAAATTGATTCCCCAAATTTCACTCGCAATAACCGTTCTGGGTATAATTTCGCCAGCTCTGGAGGCCAGTAGCCAAAGTAATTGAAACTCCTTGCGCGTCAGTGTAATACTGATATTGTCCCTGCTCACACTTTGGCTGACAGAGTCCATTCTTAATCCGCTGATTTCTAATGTTGAATTCAGCGCATGATGTTGCCTTAATTGTGCCCGAACCCTCGCCAGCAACTCAGAAAATGAAAAAGGTTTTACCAGATAATCATTTGCCCCACTGTCCAGCCCTCTGACTCTGTCATCGACAGAATCCCTTGCTGTAAGGCAAATAACGGGGGTTTGCTTTGCCGTTCGTAACGTTTGTAAGATCTGCCAGCCATCCATACCCGGAAGCATAATATCCAGAATGATCAATGCATAATCATCCTTCAGCGCAAGATAAAGCCCATCTCTGCCATCAGAAACCGCATCAATGACATAACCTGCTTCTGAAAGCCCCTGCGTTACCCATTCCTGGGTCCTTTGATTATCTTCAATAAGTAGAATCTTCATGAAAATAATATGCCATAAATCATATGTTATAGAAACAGCCTGGTTCATTACAAAATTGTAATGCTTCTGTAAGGTTATCACAGACGTTTTTTCGCTATCCTCAAAACTCATTCACATGACAAGGATATAAACATGTTAAAGCGTTATTTACTACTCTCGGTTGCAACGGCTGCATTTTCATTACCTTCTTTGGTTTATGCCGCACAACAAAACATTCTTAGCGTGCACATTTTGAACCAGCAAACAGGAAAACCCGCTGCCGACGTGACAGTCACTCTGGAAAAGAAAGCGGATAACGGCTGGTTACAACTTAATACCGCCAAAACAGATAAGGATGGACGAATCAAGGCACTGTGGCCCGAGCAAACTGCAACCACGGGCGATTACCGTGTTGTATTTAAAACTGGAGAATATTTTAAGAAACAAAATCTTGAAAGTTTCTTCCCTGAGATCCCTGTTGAGTTTCAAATTAATAAAGTGAACGAGCATTATCATGTACCTTTGTTACTTAGCCAATATGGGTATTCAACCTATCGTGGCAGTTAATGCGTAAATATGTAAAAGCAGATCTCTGCTACTGTTAGGGAGGAGACTCCCTGACAGATTAACAATCTCTTACTGGTTAACGACAAAACAGTGTGATGGCTTATGAAAAAGAATCAATTTTTAAAAGAATCTGATATTACTGCCGAGTCGGTATTCTTTATGCAGCGTCGGCAGGTGTTAAAAGCACTGGGCATCAGCGCAGCTGCACTTTCTTTGCCTCACGCCGCACATGCTGATCTGCTTAGCTGGTTTAAAGGGAACGATCGTCCGCCCGCCCCCGCAGGGAAACCGCTGGAGTTCAGCAAGCCTGCCGCCTGGCAAAATAACCTACCGCTGACGCCAGAAGATAAAGTTTCCGGCTATAACAACTTCTATGAATTCGGGCTAGATAAAGCCGATCCCGCCGCTAATGCTGGTAGCCTGAAAACCGATCCATGGACACTGAAAATCAGTGGCGAAGTGGCAAAACCATTAACACTCGATCACGATGATTTAACTCGTCGCTTCCCACTGGAAGAGCGTATTTATCGTATGCGCTGCGTAGAAGCATGGTCGATGGTGGTGCCGTGGATTGGTTTTCCGCTGCACAAATTGCTGGCGCTTGCCGAACCCACCAGCAATGCGAAGTATGTCGCTTTCGAAACAATTTATGCGCCGGAACAGATGCCAGGCCAGCAGGATCGCTTTATTGGCGGCGGGCTTAAATATCCTTATGTCGAGGGATTACGTCTCGACGAAGCAATGCATCCGCTCACACTGATGACCGTAGGTGTTTATGGCAAGGCGTTACCGCCACAAAATGGCGCGCCGGTGCGACTGATTGTGCCGTGGAAATATGGCTTTAAAGGGATTAAATCGATCGTCAGTATTAAGCTGACCCGCGAGCGTCCGCCAACCACCTGGAATATGGCAGCGCCTGATGAATACGGTTTTTACGCCAACGTTAATCCGCATGTTGATCACCCCCGCTGGTCACAGGCTACTGAGCGATTTATTGGTTCAGGCGGCATCCTCGATGTACAGCGCCAGCCAACGCTACTGTTTAATGGATACGCCGAGCAGGTGGCATCGCTGTATCGTGGCCTGGATTTGCGGGAGAATTTCTAAATGCGTCTGACAGCAAAACAGGTGACATGGCTAAAACTTTGCCTGCATCTTGCCGGATTGTTGCCGTTGCTCTGGCTTGCCTGGGCGATCAATCACGGTGGACTGGGAGCCGATCCGGTGAAAGATATTCAGCATTTTACCGGACGCACTGCACTGAAATTTTTGCTGGCGACCTTGTTAGTTACACCTCTGGCACGTTACGCAAAGCAGCCATTATTGATACGCACTCGCCGCCTGTTAGGCTTATGGTGCTTTGCCTGGGCGACACTGCATTTAACCAGTTACGCATTACTGGAGCTGGGCGTGAATAATCTGGCGCTATTAGGTAAGGAGTTAATCACCCGACCTTATTTAACGTTAGGTATTATTAGCTGGGTAGTTTTGCTTGCTTTAGCGTCCACTTCAACCCAGGCGATGCAACGAAAACTCGGTAAACACTGGCAACAGTTGCATAACTTCGTCTATCTTGTCGCGATCCTGGCCCCAATACATTATCTGTGGTCAGTGAAGATTATTTCACCGCAGCCACTCATCTACGCAGGGCTGGCTGTACTGCTTTTAGCCTTACGGTATAAGAAGTTGCTTTCCCTTTTCAACCGGCTACGCAAGCAGGTTCACAACAAATTATCTCTATAACTTCATATTGCCGACAAAGTACGCGTTATCCCTGCCGGATGCGGCGTGAGCGCCTTATCCGGCCCACACAGATCGCATCAAGTTATGTTTCGTTTGTCATCAACCTCAAATCATCGACATAATTTATTTCATTTCAATAAGATAGGTAAATACACCTGAGAAAACTATGCTCTTGTTTCCTAAAAGTTATTGCATTTCGTCATATGTTACAATATAACATAACACATCATATACAATAACTCTGGAGGAAACTGTTTTGGCGATTCGTCTTCATAAAATGGCTATTGCTTTAGGTGTATTTATTGTTAGCGGTCCTGCCTTTTCGCATGGTCATCACTCACACGGTAACCCCCTAACAGAGGTCGAACAAAAAGCGGCTAACGGTGTTTTTGATGATGCCAATGTACAAAACCGAACGCTCAGTGACTGGGATGGAGTCTGGCAATCCGTTTATCCCTTACTGCAAAATGGCAAGCTTGACCCCGTCTTTCGAAAGAAAGCGAATGCAGATAAAACCAAAACATTCGCAGAAGTTAAAGATTATTATCAGAAAGGCTACGCGACAGATATCGAAATGATTGGTATTGAGGACGGCATTGTTGAATTCCATAGAAATAACGAAACTACATCCTGTAAATATGATTACGATGGCTACAAAATACTCACCTATAAATCAGGCAAGAAAGGCGTTCGTTACTTATTCGAATGTAAAGATCCTAAAAGCAAAGCTCCTAAATATATACAGTTTAGCGATCATATAATTGCACCACGAAAATCATCTCATTTTCACATTTTTATGGGTAATGATTCACAGCAATCTTTATTGAATGAAATGGAAAACTGGCCAACGTATTATCCCTATCAGTTGAGTAGCGAAGAAGTGGTCGAGGAGATGATGTCTCATTGATTTTTTTGCGCTGACTTCAGTTATTTAACAGAACAGTGCCTGGTAGTAACGACAATAATTTACCAAGACAAATAAATAAGACAAACTCAGACACGCTCATGCTTGAGACGTGTCTTTTTTATTATGTCTGTAGAAAAAAACTGAGGAAACGGCGAACAATAAATACACAACTCACCAATACAGACTGGTAGCGCCAATGTCTCCAGGAGCAAGTCATCTGTCATGGTAAAGCTAACCAGAAATATAGGTTAATTTTGGTATTTAAACCTTTTTTACTTGTTAGTATGATACAAAGGCTTTCAAAAAAGCTGGGAAATTCAACAACTCTTGGAAATTATGGACTTTGTCCCGCGGCTTTAATCTGACGGCCGCGTTCCTTTTTTGGCTCAATTATTAACCCTTTTACTCCGTAACTTCAGTTCCCGCCCACTAACGTAACATCGGTTTCATAGGATCAATATCTAAAGCATAAGATGAGAAGAATAATGGTGACCGATAAGAAAACGACTGAATAACAGTAGATTTTCGCTCGAAACCTTCCTGTCTGATCCATAGCGAATCAAGTGCTGAATGTCACAGTATCGAACAGAAAACAGTGACGATCTAACCCTTCAAGAATATTCTACGATTGTTCTGTTAAGAAAAAGCAAGGCGGGAAGTTAGGAGATAAGTCATTGATAAAGTGGCGGAGAGAGGGGGATTTGAACCCCCGGTAGAGTTGCCCCTACTCCGGTTTTCGAGACCGGTCCGTTCAGCCGCTCCGGCATCTCTCCGTTCAGATGGTTGCCATGATGCCAGGAAATTTGGCATTTTAACAGTCCCTGTCCGTGCAATTTTGTTCAAGTGACGAGTTTGCGAGCAAAACGATGATTAAGTGGCCCTGGAAAGTACAAGAATCAGCACATCAAACTGCCCTTCCCTGGCAGGAAGCACTATCGATTCCCCTTTTAACGTGCCTGACAGAACAGGAACAAAGCAAATTAGTCACTCTTGCCGAACGTTTTTTACAGCAAAAACGGCTTGTTCCCTTACAGGGCTTTGAGCTGGATTCATTAAGAAGCTGCCGGATAGCCCTTCTATTTTGCCTGCCCGTTCTGGAGTTAGGGCTAGAATGGCTGGATGGTTTTCATGAAGTCTTAATTTACCCTGCGCCATTTGTAGTCGATGATGAGTGGGAAGACGATATCGGTTTAGTGCATAACCAACGTATTGTTCAGTCAGGTCAGAGCTGGCAGCAAGGGCCAATCGTTTTGAACTGGTTGGATATACAAGATTCGTTTGATGCTTCTGGTTTTAACCTGATTATTCATGAAGTCGCTCATAAGCTGGACACCCGTAACGGCGATCGCGCCAGCGGAGTTCCCTTTATTCCGTTGCGTGAGGTTGCTGGCTGGGAACACGATCTTCATGCCGCAATGAACAACATTCAGGAAGAGATCGAATTAGTCGGTGAGAATGCGGCGAGCATCGATGCTTATGCTGCCAGTGATCCTGCTGAGTGTTTTGCCGTACTTTCTGAATATTTCTTTAGCGCCCCTGAGCTTTTTGCTCCTCGTTTCCCTTCATTGTGGCAACGTTTCTGCCAATTTTATCAACAAGATCCTTTGCAGAGACTGCATCACGCTAATGATACAGACTCGTTTTCGGCGACGAATGTTCATTAATTAACAACTTTGCAGATTAATTAACCAATTGAAATGACTTATGAAATTTAGTGTTGACAGACAAGGTACCGCTAAGTAACATGCGCCCTGTTCACACGATTCCTCTGTAGTTCAGTCGGTAGAACGGCGGACTGTTAATCCGTATGTCACTGGTTCGAGTCCAGTCAGAGGAGCCAAATTCAAGTTTTCATGCTTATCTGTACATCTCTATTTGTTTACGGTTCAGTAAGTTAGCGTGAAAATCCTCCCCGGTGCGTATCTGGTTTTCTCTCCGCATCGGGATAATTTGGTGGTCAGATCTGGGGTCAGTTTGGTTCGATTCTGGAGTGACCCCCAAATGTCTTTAAACGATTCTAAAATCCGCAAGTTAAAAACCTCTTCCCGTCCGGTAAAACTCTCCGACTCTCACGGTCTGTATCTGCTCGTCAATCCGGGCGGTTCACGCATCTGGTATCTCAAATATCGTTTCAACGGAAAAGAATCCAGAGTCAGTCTTGGCGCATACCCGCCGGATCTGGATGTTCAGTTCGCGTAAATGCTCACTGAACCGTTTTGTAATATGGATACGGTCATTTACCGTTTTGAAGCTGCCGCCTGCTTTCTTCGTCAGGGCCTTCATTTCACTACTTAATTTGCTCATGACTACCCTCTACAACCTAAAAAACAGTCTCCGGCATGTGCTTTTTGGCTGCGCCAGAACGATACCTTCACGTCGAAGTGGCAGTTTGTTGAGGTTTAGGGAGTTTCAGGCTGTACGCGGTACAGACTGTCTGACGAAACAGGGGTGTCTCCGGGGCGTCGTGCCCCCCCTCGGTATCGATCTTTTTCTCCTTTACTCTGAACTGACAGCGGCCCCAAAGGACATGTCAGGCGGCGAAAGGCAGATATGCTAGTCCGCCGGCATCATGCCGCCACCTCATCAATTAGTTTCACGCCCCTGGCGATACGTATCCCGCAGGACGCCCTCAGTTCATCGGCAAAATACCAGGCAGATCCGCCAACAGACCGCGCACTGTCTGTACGGCCTGTGATGACAATACGCAGGAAAGTAAAATTTGCGTCAGCGTTTCACAGTATTTGCCAGGCAGAAATTACAACGCTCCGGTATTCTGGTGTTTGTTTGAGGCTCGCTGCCGCTGTACAGAGATTTCTGCCCCCCGAACCAGTGGTGCCAGCAAAAAGATAATTCCCGACATGAAAGCTAGTCCGCAATAAACCACTGGAAAACCGGTTATTTCCGCAATATAGCCAATAGGCGCAGGGGCCATTAGCGTGCCTAAATACCCAATGGTTGTGGCAATGCTCATTCCTGTGTTGGTGGAAATATTGGGCTGATTTCCCGCTGCGGAAAAGACAATGGGCACAAGGTTGGCGATGCCGATTCCCGCTAAGGTAAATGCGCAGATCGCCTGCCAGGGATTGTGTGCCAGTGCGCTCAACAATAGGCTAGCGCCTGCCAGTAAGCTGGAGACTCGTATAATTAATATTGCGCCGAAGCGGTTGCGGATCACGTCACCCATAAAGCGAAACAAGGCCATTGCTACAGCAAAGCAGGCGAAGGCAAGGCTGGCGATTTCTGTTTTTGCATTGAGATTTTTAATCAAATAGCGTGACGACCAGTCAACAACAGCGCATTCAGGGATCATGGCCAGAAAAGCCATCAATCCAATCAGATAAATCGCCGGAGAACGAGGCAACCGGGTGGTCTGTCTGCTGGTGGATTTAACCGTCTGTATGTCTTTAAAAATGGCCGGAGCGATAATCAGCGTCAGTATTAAGGCCACGGCACTAATCAAAAAGATATGCGTCAAAAAGCCAAATTGTTCAACAAGATGGCCGCCTATCGAGCCCGCCGCAAATAGGCCGATACTCCAGAAGCAATGGCAGGAGGATAAAATCGCTTGTGAGAGTGATCTCTCCACCGCCACGGCATTCGAGTTCATCGCTACATTCATGGCACCAATCATCGCACCAAGAACAAATAACGCTGGCATCAACACTAATGGGGTGGTGGCTAAACCAACCGGAATTAATGCCAGGGAGGCTGCAAGGGCAAAAATACGCGTTACGATTTGTGTCCCCATCTTTTCCATCAGAATGCCTGATATGGGCATCATGGTTAGTGCACCGAATCCGAAGATCAGAATTAAATGGCCGATCACTTTGTCGGTCACGCCAAAGCGTGGTACAAGCTGTGCAATTTGCACAGCCCAACCTCCGGTGACGAAGCCATTGATAAAAAATAGCATAGTGACAGCCCAGCGTCCCTTCTGTGTGATATTCATTAGCACTCTTCTCTTGTGGTACAGGATGTTTTCTTACGAGAGCTCTGAGTTTCCATCTCCATCTGGTGCTCTGGAGTAAAGGCAATCACTACTTTTTCGCCTGTCTGTGAGGTGATTTTCACATTACGAAAATCTGTAATTGCAAGCACGGCACCGCACTCTTTCAGACTGTCTGTACCGATGCCAACACAAATTGCGCCTGCTGTAACAGCAGATGTTACGCCGCTTCTTGAATCCTCAAAGACCAGTGTTCTGGACGGTGCAAGATGAAACCGCTCTGCGGCAAGCAGATAAGGATCGGGATAAGGCTTGCCGCGCACGACATCATCACGTTCGACAATCACTGAAATACAGGGCGTGATTTGCAGCATCTCCATAATACGATCGATTTTCGACCGCCAGCCGCTAGTGACAATCCCCACACTGATGCCAGCCTTATGCAACGCCTGGATAAGTTCGCTAACTCCAGGGATCGGGTCGTAATCAGCGGTATTTTCAACGTGGATGATATGTGACTGGACCTTCTTTTGATCTTCCAGGGAAAGGTCGCTGAACAGGGCGCGAATGGTATGCGGGCCGGGCTGTCCGTGAATATGCCTGACGATATCCTCTTCCGTTAGCGTCTTGCCAAACATCTGTGCGCCTTCAGCCCAGCCGCGCTCAATCACCGCATTGGAATCAATAAGGACACCATCCATATCGAATAAAACAGCGGCAATACGGTTCGCAGAACTATGCATTTTCTCTCTCCAGATTTTTATTGCGCGTTGCGCGAGTGTATGCGGTAGCAATAACCACTTGCCCCAATGAAATACCACCATCGTTAGTCGGAACTAACTGATGGCTGTAAGGCCGGAATCCACAAGACTCCAGACTGTTAAGAGAATTAACGAGGATGAATTCATTGCAGAACACGCCGCCGCTCAGGACAATTTGTTGCGTGCCTGAGCGTGCCACCAGACGTTTACAGACCTCGCAAATCATGTCGACGATGGTAGAGTGAAAGCGCCGACTTAGTTCGGCCATATCAAAACCGGGCTGGCTGAAGCATTGCACCAGTTCCCTTATCATCGGGCGATAATCCACCTCGAGCTTATTCTCGACATCGGCAATGATGTAGCTGAACGGAGCCGTCATATGAAGTTTACACTGCAGCAGCGCTTCCAGTTCAATGGCCGCCTGGGCTTCGTACTCCACCTGAGTGCAAACGCCCATCAGCGCGGCGATGCCGTCAAATAGTCTGCCCATGCTGCTGGTCGTGGTGGTGTTGATTTTTCTGGTCGCCATTTTACTGAATATATCGCGCTGCTGAGGCTGGAGCGCCTGCAAGCCTGGTACTGCGAGCGTACTGATATCTTCGCCGAAGGTTTCCACCAGTAAGGAGATGCCGACGCGCAGCGGCTCTTTAACTGCCCGATCGCCTCCGGGCAGGGTCATTGAACGCAAGCATCCTGCACGCTCGAATTTTTCGAAATCACCAACGAGAAACTCACCGCCCCAAATGGTGCCGTCGGTGCCATATCCTGTACCGTCAAAAATTACGCCTAGAGTAGTACCTGACAGGCCATTTTCCGCCATGCAGGATGCCATATGCGCGTGATGGTGTTGAACCTGAACAACCTGATGCTCTAAATTCTCCAGCGCATGCCGGGTAGAGCGGAAAGAGGGATGCAAATCGCAGGCCACGACATTTGCCTTCACGTTCAGCAGGTTTTGAAGATGATCAATACATTCGATATGTGATTTAAAAGTCACGTTATTCTTAAGATCGCCAATATGCTGGCTCAGAAAAACCTGTTTTCCTTTGCCGATGCTGATCGTGTTTTTTAGCTCCGCCCCGAGCGCGATAACGGAATCCACTGCGTAAGGTAGATGAATAGGGTATGGCGCGTAACCGCGGGAGCGGCGCAAAAACGATAGCTGCGAGGTAATGGCGTCGTTGCGAAACACCGTGCGGACCACCGAATCGTCAACACGCGTATGAATATCGCGATTATTCAGAATGAAGTAATCCGCGATTTTCCCGAGTTGCTTAATTGCCATGTCGTTGTCAAAGACGATCGGATGACCGGAAATATTACCGCTGGTCATAATCAGGATCGGCAGAGACGGGTCTTCCAGCAATAAATGCTGAAGCGGCGTTGAAGGCAGCATTACACCGATGTTCGGATTATGTGGCGCAACGGTACTCGCCAGCAGGACGTTGCGCTTATACAACAAGACAATGGGACGCTGCGGGCTTTCCAGCAATTTGTGATTACAGGGGGGGATGAAAGCAATACGCGACGCGCTTTCCACATCCGCGACCATCACTGCAAAAGGTTTGGCGTCTCTTCGCTTGCGTTGCCGAAGTTCATTGACAGCATTCTCATTGCAAGCATCGGCCACGAGATGAAAGCCACCAAGGCTCTTTATTGCAAGAATTCCGCCTTCTTTTAGTTTCGTAATGGCAAATTTGACAATATCATCTGTGTGAACGGATGTGCCCTGTCGATCGGTAAGTTGCAACTGTGGGCCGCAAACTGGGCAGGCATTGGGCTGGGCATGATAGCGTCGATCCTCAATATCGTTGTATTCACGCTCACAGGTTGGACATAAAGGGAATTTACGCATAGTGCTCTGGGCACGATCGTAAGGCATACCAAGAATAATGGAATAGCGCGGCCCACAATTGGTGCAATTGGTGAAAGCGTAACGATAACGATGATTATCAGGATCGCTTATCTCGCGCAGGCAATCGCTGCAGACGTTGGTATCTGGCGGGATAATCGTGTCCATGCTGGTATGATCGCGGCTTTTACGGATGCTGAACGTTTCATAGTGCGCTCTGGTATCCGTTGGGCTAACTTCCTGCGTACTGATGATTTTTGCCAGTGGTGGTGCCTCGGTCACCAGTTTGTCCATGATTCTGGCAATAACCGTGCCGGATGCCTGCAGCTCAAGCAACACGCCTTCTGAATCGTTTAACACCCAGCCGGTGGCACCATAGGTGCGGGCCAGTCGGTGAACAAAGGGACGAAATCCAACGCCCTGAACGACCCCACAGATGCGGTAACGCCGGGTTTCCGGCGTCTCGTGAAGCTCAACAGAGTCTGGGTAATTCTGCGCCATATAATTCCTCGACTTCTGTGTGTGTTCCATCAGCTTCAATCATATAGACTTCAGTACCCGAGACAGCGGTGATCTCGCCGATAATTGTCGCGTGCTTGCCGACAGGATGCTCCTGCAGCAAATGTAGTACCTTCTGAGCATACTCAGGTTCAACAAACAGGCACAAACAACCTTCATTAGCGAGATTAATGACGTCAACACCCAGCATATTAGCTGCCATGGCGGTTTCCGGCTGTATGGGCAAAGATGGCTGGTCGAAATGAATCTGATAATTTGTTGCGCGCGCATGTTCGTGTAAAACAGCGGACAGCCCACCGCGCGTAACGTCTCGCATTGACGCTATTTTGCCTTCAGGGATGTTGCTGATGAGTTTGTCAATAATGTGGTTCAGCGGTGCGCAATCACTAAGAATATTTCGCTCGAACCCCAGTCCTTCCCGCATCGACAGCAGGTGAATCGAGTGATTGCCGATATATCCGCTCAGAATTATTTTCTGCCCCGGACGCACGTTCTTAACTGAGACTGGCGGATGTTCAAACACGCCGATGCCAGCAGTATTGATAAACAGCCGATCTGCTTCACCTTTGCCTACGACCTTGGTATCACCAGCGACAATCTTGACCTCTGCCTCACGAGCCGTTTCACGTACGGACTCGATGATTCTGACCAGATCAGCCATCGGCATACCTTCCTCAATAATAAGACTGAGTGTGATGTAAAGGGGACGAGCCCCACTGACAGCGAGATCGTTAACGGTGCCGCAGACGGCGAATTTGCCAATATCACCGTTGCCGAAAATCAGCGGCGTGGCAACAAAGGAGTCGGTGGTGAAGGCAATTCGCCTGGTGGATAACCCCAGCACCGCGCTATCTTCCATCACGCCCAGATAGGTGTCACCGAGAATGCTAGCAATTTTTTCAACCAACTCGCGGCTTAATTTCGCCCCGGTGCCATGATCCAGTACAACGACCTCTTCATGATTTAGCGTCTGGGTTAAGCTCATGATGCTTCCCTTTCGCCGCGCTCAGGCAGATCGTTCTGTTTTTGCAATATTGATAAAATTTCCGCAGAAGGTGCTACAGTTGCGCAATAGCTGGCAAGCCACTCGAGTGCACGCTCTGTATCTTCGGACGAAGGAGCGAACACGCAGTCGCCCGGTACCCAGACGTTATAGCCGCGAAAGAAGGCATCCGCTGCAGTGGTCTGCACGCAAACATGAGTTTGCAACCCGGTAACGATTACGGTTTTTACCCCGAGTTGCTGGAGGATTTCGTCGAGATCGTTATTAAAAAAACCGCTGTCTCTGCCCTTGACTACAACCAGATCTGTGGGGCGGTATACTTTATCGATAATCTGGTTTTCCGGGCGACCAGCTAGTGCAGGAATGCCCGCTTCGCGGTTGCGATAGCGCTTTTGTACCGCCGGGTCATTAGGATCGTTGATAAGTTGCAGGTGGATAATGGATTGATCCAGAGCGCGAATGCCATCGAGAAACTGATTAAACTGGACGAGTTTTTGCGCCAGAATTTCTGGAGAGCGTGTTATTTTGTAGGTAAACTCATACTGCAGGTCATTAGTGAGAACGGCAATATTTGGCATAAATATTTAATCCTTATTGTATTTATATAATTAATGTTTTTGAATGATTTATGAGGTCAATTTTTATAAATAACCTGCGCATTAGTGAGTGTTAAATAGAACCAAGAGCAGCAGGTATGGCGTTTCTGAGTTTGACAAACCAAGGGGATCTCGGCGTAAATCATTTTACGCATCATGTCATCTGTTGCGAGTATTTGTATAATTCCAATTTTTCAGGATTCAATAAATGTCAGGAATAGATATAAGGCTGCTGCGTGCATTTGTGACACTGGCGGAAAAGGGAAACTACAATAAAGCTGCAGAAGCTTTATTTCTGACACAACCTGCGCTTTCAAAGCAGATCAAGATGCTCGAACAGAAGACCGGAGGGCAGCTTTTCCTGCGTGGTCGCCACGGGGCAGTGTTGACGATGGTTGGCAGGCAGTTGTTTGCTAAAGCTTATGAGTTGCTGAAATCCCACCACGATTTTTTAACCTACGCCAGAGAAATCCAAAAGGGGAGTACGGGTAAACTGGTGCTCGGATTTGGTATATCTTCGTTTAAAAGCACACCAGTTTGGATTAACACTTTTCGCCAGAAATTTCCCGACTGCGACGTTGTTATCAGCCAAATTGCCTCCAGCGTACAAGCTAGGATGTTGATGGAAGGTGAACTGCATGCTGGTTTTGTTCGTATGCCGGTAACAGAATTATTGGCCTCTCGCTTAATAAATAAAGAAAATCTGGTGTTGGCTGTCCCGGTAGCCGTCGATATTGATCCCACCGATCTCCAGCGTACGCTGGCAATCTATCCGATTTTATGCATGGATCCAGCGGTCAGCCCTTGTCTGGCGGAGCAAACGACTGCGTTCCTGCGGGATAATGAACTCATCATTGAGCCAATCTCTGCGACGAATGATATTCATTCCCTGCTAGCATTGATAGCCGGAGGGAATGGTCTCGCGCTGCTACCCGCCAGCGTCGAGAATTTTTTACCTGTAGGAGTCAAGCTGATTACTCTGTGGGGAAAGCAGATCATATGGAACATTGGTGTGGCATGGAATCCGAAAATCGACAACCAGATGCGGGATGAGTTCCTGCAGATTGTCACGCATTATTTACCGTAAACGCGTTCGAAACGTCGGGGCATTTTAGAGTGAAGGCGAACTGGGATTTGGTACATTACAACGCAATTGCCTTGCAAGCCAGCACCCGACTTATTGATTATCATGCACGGTAGTGCCAGAGTGGATAACAGGTGATGTTTGTCGTCGGATCTGTAATAAGTTATTGCGATTGTAGGTACAGCTATCTTCACAGGTTAATTGATTGTAAGTGAAGCTAAAGGTGCTACTGAGTAAACTTCAAATGTTACTTTAAAATGGTGGTCATTCTGGTGGTCTTGACAAACTCAAATTTTTTTAGCTTTACCAATCAGCCTGTTAATGGCTACGGCGATCCCAGTCAGAGGAGCCAAATTCTAAAAATTCGCTTTTATCGTGCAATGCAACTCATCTACATTAAGCATTGATTCTTTAACGAAGAGCGGGTTTGTCATCTTAAGCGCCCTCGACCTTATGGTTGGGGGCGTTTTGTTATGGACGCCGTCTACAGCTTTCCTGTCGAGAGTGAGAAGTTACGGTTATTTTTGTGCCACATAACCTTCTGCTGGCAAAGAGTTCAGCACTATCTTCTCTACTCCGTCCCTATATTCGTCACCATTGCCCCCTCAATTATTAAACTGAGTTATTCAGTAGTCTCCCCTCTTGCAACTCACACCCAAAACTGCTTAACGAAAAGTTATTAATTTTCAATCATATTGCTATCAGGATTTATATTTTTTCGCTGTGCTAGAAAGGGCGCATTTATGTTAGCTCGTTCAGGGAAGGTAAGCATGGCTACGAAGAAGAGAAGTGGAGAAGAAATAAATGACCGACAAATCTTATGCGGGATGGGTATTAAACTACGCCGCTTAACTGCGGGTATCTGCCTGGTAACTCAACTTGTGTTCCCTATGGCTGCGGCAGCACAAGGTGTGGTAAACGCCGCAACCCAACAACCAGTTCCTGCACAAATCGCCATTGCAAATACCAATACGGTGCCCTACACCCTTGGAGCGCTCGAATCGGCCCAAAGCGTTGCCGAACGTTTCAGTATTTCGTTGGCTGAGTTACGCAAACTCAACCAGTTTCGTACGTTTGCTCGAGGTTTTGATAATGTCCGCCAGGGTGATGAACTGGATGTCCCGGCACAAGTTAGTGAAAAAAATTTAACCCCGTCGCCGCGTAATAGCAGTGACAACCTTGAGCAACAGATAGCCAGTACTTCACAGCAAATCGGGTCTCTGCTCGCCGAAGATATGAACAGCGAGCAAGCGGCCAATATGGCGCGTGGATGGGCCTCTTCTCAGGCATCTGGCGCAATGACAGACTGGTTAAGCCGCTTCGGCACCGCAAGAATCACGCTGGGCGTGGATGAAGATTTTAGCCTGAAGAATTCCCAGTTCGATTTTCTCCATCCATGGTATGAAACGCCTGATAATCTCTTTTTCAGCCAGCATACTCTCCACCGTACTGACGAGCGTACGCAGATTAACAACGGCTTGGGTTGGCGTCATTTCACTCCCACATGGATGTCGGGCATCAACTTCTTTTTCGACCACGATCTTAGCCGTTACCACTCCCGCGCCGGCATTGGCGCGGAGTACTGGCGCGACTATCTTAAATTAAGCAGTAACGGCTATTTGCGACTGACCAACTGGCGCAGCGCACCTGAACTGGACAACGATTATGAAGCACGCCCGGCCAATGGCTGGGATGTACGCGCAGAAGGCTGGTTACCCGCCTGGCCGCACCTTGGCGGTAAACTGGTCTATGAACAGTATTATGGCGATGAAGTGGCCCTGTTCGATAAAGACGATCGGCAAAGTAATCCTCATGCCATAACCGCTGGACTTAACTATACCCCCTTCCCGCTGATGACCTTCAGCGCGGAGCAACGCCAGGGTAAACAGGGCGAAAATGACACCCGTTTTGCCGTCGATTTTACCTGGCAACCTGGCAGCGCAATGCAGAAACAGCTTGACCCGAACGAAGTCGCTGCACGGCGTAGCCTTGCAGGCAGCCGTTATGATCTGGTGGATCGCAACAACAACATCGTTCTGGAATATCGCAAAAAAGAACTGGTTCGCCTGACCCTGACAGACCCCGTGACAGGGAAGTCAGGAGAAGTGAAATCACTGGTTTCGTCGCTACAAACCAAATATGCCCTGAAAGGCTATAACGTCGAAGCCACCGCTCTGGAAGCTGCCGGTGGTAAAGTGGTCACAACGGGTAAAGATATTCTGGTTACCCTGCCTGGTTACCGGTTCACCAGTACGCCAGAAACCGATAACACCTGGCCGATTGAAGTTACCGCTGAAGACGTCAAAGGCAATTTGTCGAATCGTGAACAAAGCATGGTGGTCGTTCAGGCACCTGCGCTAAGCCAGAAAGATTCCTCGGTATCGTTAAGTACCCAAACATTGAGTGCGGATTCCCATTCAACCGCCACACTGACTTTTATTGCTCATGATGCAGCTGGTAATCCTGTTATCGGGCTGGTGCTCTCGACGCGTCATGAAGGTGTTCAGGACATTACCCTTTCTGACTGGAAAGATAATGGTGACGGAAGCTATACCCAAGTCCTGACCACAGGAGCGATGTCTGGCACGCTGACGCTGATGCCACAGCTGAACGGTGCGGATGCGGCCAAAGCCCCCGCCGTGGTGAATATCATTTCTGTTTCGTCATCCCGAACTCACTCGTCAATTACGATTGATAAAAACCATTATCTGTCCGGCAATCCTATCGAAGTGACGGTAGAACTGAGAGATGAAAATGACAAACCTGTTAAGGAGCAAAAACAGCAACTGAATACTGCAGTCAGCATCGACAACGTGAAACCAGGAGTCACTACAGACTGGAAAGAAACCGCAGATGGCGTCTATAAGGCAACCTATACCGCCTATACCAAAGGCAGTGGACTTACTGCGAAGCTGTTAATGCAAAACTGGAATGAAGATTTGCATACCGCTGGATTTATCATCGACGCCAACCCGCAGTCAGCGAAAATTGCGACATTATCTGCCAGCAATAATGGTGTGCTCGCCAATGAGAATGCAGCAAACACCGTCTCGGTCAATGTCGCTGATGAAGGAAGCAACCCAATCAATGATCATACCGTCACGTTTGCGGTATTAAACGGATCGGCAACTTCCTTCAACAATCAAAACACCGCAAAAACAGACGCTAATGGCCTGGCGACTTTTGATCTGAAAAGCAGCAAGCAGGAAGACAACACGGTTGAAGTCACCCTTGAAAATGGCGTGAAACAAACGTTAATCGTCAGTTTTGTCGGTGACTCGAGTACCGCGCAGGTTGATCTACAGAAGTCGAAAAATGAAGTGGTCGCTGACGGCAATGACAGCGCCACCATGACCGCGACAGTCCGGGATGCAAAAGGCAACCTGCTCAATGACGTCAAGGTCACCTTCAATGTTAATTCAGCAGAGGCGAAACTGAGCCAAACCGAAGTGAATAGCCACGACGGGATCGCCACAGCCACGCTGACCAGTTTGAAAAATGGTGATTACACGGTTACGGCCTCTGTCAGCTCTGGTTCCCAGGCTAGTCAACAGGTGAATTTTATCGGTGATCAAAGTACTGCTGCCCTGACCCTCAGTGTGCCTTCAGGTGATATCACCGTCACCAACACAGCTCCGCAACATATGACTGCAACCTTGCAGGATAAAAATGGCAACCCACTAAAAGATAAAGAAATCACCTTCACTGTGCCAAACGACGTCGCAAGTCGGTTCTCGATTAGCAACGGCGGAAAAGGCATGACGGATAGTAACGGGGTTGCAATCGCCTCCCTGACCGGCACGTTAGCGGGCACGCATATGATCACGGCTCGTGTGGCTAACAGCAATGTCAGCGATGCACAGCCAATGACGTTTGTGGCGGATAAAGACAGAGCGGTTGTCGTTCTACAAACATCGAAAGCGGAAATCATTGGGAATGGCGTGGATGAGACGACGCTGACAGCAACAGTGAAAGATCCTTTTGATAACGTGGTTAAAAATCTGTCAGTAGTCTTCCGCACCTCTCCCGCAGACACGCAACTGAGTCTGAACGCGCGTAATACTAATGAGAACGGTATTGCTGAAGTTACCCTTAAGGGCACGGTTTTGGGTATTCATACAGCCGAAGCCATACTGCTTAACGGCAACAGAGATACGAAGACAGTCAATATTGCGCCCGATGCCAGCAACGCGCTAGTCACGCTGAATATCCCTGCTCAACAGGTGGTGACGAATAACAACGACAGTGTGCAGCTGACGGCAATCGTGAAAGATCCGTTGAATCATCCCGTGGCGGGAACAACGGTGAGCTTCACCATGCCACAGGACATTGCGGCAAACTTTACCCTTGAAAATAATGGTATTGCCATTACCCAGGCCAATGGGGAAGCACATGTCACCCTTAAAGGCAAAAAAGCGGGTACGCATACGGTTACCGCAACGCTGGGTAACAATAATGCCAGCGATGCGCAACCAGTCACATTCGTGGCGGATAAGGACAGCGCGATTGTCGCCTTGCAAACCTCGAAAGTGGAAATCACGGGTAATGGAGTGGACGAGACGTTACTCACGGCAACAGTGAAAGATCCTTTCGATAACGTTGTAAAAGATCTACCGGTCACCTTCAGTACCTACCCGGCAGATACTCAACTTAGTCAGAGCACGACCAATACTAACGACAGTGGTGTTGCTGAAGTTACCCTAAAAGGCGCGGTATTGGGTGTTCATACAGCCGAAGCCACTCTGCCTAACGGCAATAGCGATTCGAAGACAGTCAATATTGCTCCCGATGCCAGCAACGCGCGGCTCACGCTGAACATTCCTGCTCACCAGGTGGTGACGAATAACAGCGACAGTGTGCAGCTGACAGCTACAGTGAAAGATCCGTCGAATCATCCGGTGGCGGGGATAGCGGTGAATTTCACCATGCCACAAGACGTCGCGGCAAACTTTACCCTTGAAAATAACGGTATTACCGTCACCCAAGCCAATGGGGAAGCGCATGTCACCCTCAAAGGTAAAAAAGCGGGCACGCATACAGTTACCGCGACGCTGATTAATAACAATGCCAGTGAATCGCAGCCGGTAACATTTGTGGCAGACAAAACCTCGGCTCAGGTTGCCCTGCAGATGTCAAAAGATGAGATCACGGGTAATGGCGTCGATAGTGCAACGTTAACTGCAACGGTTAAAGACCAGTTCGACAATGAGGTGAACAATCTTCCGGTAACATTCAGCTCAGCCTCTTCAGGCCTCACCCTCACCCCAGGGGAGAGTAATACCAATGAGTCTGGCATCGCGCAGGCCACTCTCGTAGGCGTTGCCTTTGGTGAGCAGACGGTCACTGTATCACTTGCTAATAATGGTGCCAGCGACCACAAAACTGTGCACTTTATTGGCGACACAGCTGCGGCAAAAATTATTGGGTTGACGTCTGTCCCAAACAGCATAATCGCTGGTACCCCGCAGAATAGCACCGGCAGCGTCATCACCGCGACAGTCGTTGATAATAATAGCTTTCCGGTGAAAGGTGTAACTGTGAGTTTCACCAGCAGTACAAACTCTGCTGAAATGACGAATGGCGGCCAAGCCGTAACGAACGAACAGGGTAAGGCAACCGTCACTTATACCAATACCCGTTCCTCGGCAGAATCAGGAGGGAGGCCGGATACCGTTGAGGCCAGTCTGGAAAATGGTAGCTCCACGCTTAGCACATCAATTAATGTCAACGCTGATGCGTCTACGGCACATATCACCTTGTTACAAGCACTTACTGATACAGTCTCCGCAGGCAACACGACCGATCTGTATGTTGTGGTAAACGATAATTACGGAAACGGTGTACCCCAACATAAGGTGACCATCAGCGTTTCGCCAAGTGAAGGTGTGACCCCCAGTAATAACGCTATATATACTACCAACTCCTACGGCCATTTTTACGCAAGCTTTACCGCTACAAAAGCCGGGGTTTATCAAGTGACGGCAACGCTCGACAATGGCGATTCGATACAACAAACAGTGACCTATGTGCCGAACGTGGCGAATGCTGAAATCACGCTGGGAGCCTCAAAAGATCCGGTGATTGCCGACAATAACGATCTCACGACATTAACAGCAACAGTCGCAGATACAGAGGGCAATGCGATAGCCAACACTGAAGTAACATTTACTCTCCCGGAAGATGTGAGGGCAAACTTCACGCTGAGCGATGGCGGTAAAGCGGTTACTGATGCTGAAGGCAAAGCGAAAGTCACACTGAAAGGTACAAAAGCAGGAGCACATACCGTGACAGCAGCGATGGCTGGCGGTAAGAGTGAGCAGTTGGTGGTGAACTTTATTGCGGATACGCTCACAGCGCAGGTTAATCTGAACGTTACCGAGAACAACTTTATCGCCAATAACGTTGGGATGACCCAACTTCAGGCAACGGTGACTGATGGACACGGCAACCCGTTAGCCAATGAGCCGGTGACATTCACACTACCGGCAGATGTGAGTGCAAGCTTCACTCTTGGAGAAGGCGGTTCCGCCATTACTGACATCAACGGCAAGGCGGAAGTTACACTAAGCGGTACGAAGTCCGGCACCTATCCCGTGACGGTCAGCGTGGACAGTTATGGTGTCAGTGATACGAGGCCGGTGACTTTGCTTGCCGATGCGAGTACCGCTAAACTGGCTGATTTTACCGCATCATCAAGCTCATTAATCGCCAGCACAACCGAGGGTGCGACCCTGACGGCAAGTGTCACTGACGCTTATGACAATCCATTAGAAGGCATCAAGGTCAATTTCCGCGGCTTATCCGCCACGCTGAGTAACACCACCGCTGAAACAGATGCTCAGGGTAAGGCAGAAATTCTTGTAACAAGCACCATTGCAGGGACGAAAATTGTTGTGGCTAATCTGGCAAATGCACCTACAGATACCATCATGCAAACGTTGACTGTCAAAGCAGATGCTGATTCTGCGACGATCACCAGTCTGGAAATGCCTGAAGGTCAGGTTATGGTCGCAACCCCCCTGGCGGTTAAAGCGCACGTCGACGACCAGTTTGGCAATCCAGTTTCTGAACAGCTTGTGACATTCAGTGCAGAGCCGTCATTTTTTAACATGGTCATTAGTCAGGATACGGTCTCTACGAATACACAGGGTATAGCCGAGGTCACCATGACGCCCAATAGATACGGTTCGTATACTGTGCAAGCATCCCTGGCGAATGGCTCCTCTTATGAGAAGGACCTGGTGGTAATCGATTTAAAACTGACACTCACAGCATCAAGTCCACTTATCGGCATCAATGACCCATTAGGTTCAACTCTGACAGTAAGGCTAACCAATCCAAATGGGGCCCCAGTGAACAATGAACTCGTTACCTTTAGCGTAACGCCAGAAGATGCAACGTTAAGTAGCGAAACAATGAAAACCAATCCTTCCGGGGAGGCACAAGTCGTTCTGACCAGCAATAAAGTCGGTACGTATACGGTTACAGCATCTATCACTAGTGGCGTAATTATTCAGGCGCAGACAATCGTGAAAGTTACTGGCAACCAAAGCACAGCCCATGTGGTCAGCCTGAGCGCTGATCCGTCAACTATCACTGCCAACGACAGCGATATCAGCACGCTGAAGGCTACTGTTGAGGACGGCAGTGGTAACCAAGTCGAAGGCGTCAATGTGAACTTCGCATTAAAAAGTGGCTCTGCCACATTAGGGTCATTAACAGCGGTGACCGATCAACACGGATTTGCGACAACCACCTTGAAAAGTGCGCGAACTGGGAGCGTAACTGTTAGTGCAGGAACGAGCACAGGTGCAACGCAAACAGCTAATATAACGCTGGTGGCAGGCCCGGCAGACGCCTCGCAGTCCGTCCTTAAGAACAATCGGTCATCACTAAAAGGGGACTATACCGATAGTGCTGAGCTACATCTTGTTTTGCACGATATATCAGGCAATCCGATCAAAGTTTCTGAAGGGATGGAATTTGTGCAATCAGGTACTAACGTGCCCTATGTGAAAATTAGCGCAATTGATTACAGTCAAAATATCAACGGTGATTACAAAGCCACTGTTATAGGAGGCGGAGAGGGTATCGCAACGCTGATCCCTGTATTGAATGGTGTTCATCAAGCGGGTCTGAGTACCACAATACAATTCACTCGCGCAGAAGACAAAATAATGAGCGGTACCGTGTTAGTCAATGGTGCTAACCTACCGACAACTACATTCCCTTCGCAGGGGTTCACTGGGGCTTATTATCAGTTGAATAATGACAACTTTTCCCCGGGCAAAACGGCGGCTGATTATGAGTTTTCAAGCTCTGCCTCCTGGGTCGATGTTGACGCTACCGGTAAAGTGACATTTAAAAATGTCGGAAGCAGTTGGGTAACGATTACAGCGACGCCAAAATCAGGAGGCCCTGGCTATATATACGAAATCCGGGTGAAGAGTTGGTGGGTAAACTCCGGCGATTCTTTCATGATATACAGCCTTGCTGAAAATTTTTGCAGTAGCAATGGCTACATGCTTCCCCGCGCAAGCCTTTTAAGCCAGGGTCGTTCCCGAGGTATAGGGACATTGTACAGTGAATGGGGAGATATGGGGCATTACATGAATGAAGCCGATTTTTATTCAGATATGTATTGGTCATCTAGTCCCGCAAACTCCAATGAACAATACGAAATTTCCCTGGCAACAGGTGAGCAAAGCGTAATGGCAAAACTTGGATTTTCTCATGTGACATGTTATAAAAACATTTGATTGTTGATTTTTTTATAGAGTGCTCCATTAGGGGCACTCGACTTTACAATCCCTCTCTGTTTATCGTAAGACAGTCGAGCCCCCTTTTTTTTGAATAAATGCTTGAAACATGGAAGGACCATCTATTCTACGGCAGCGGGAAACAAAGTATATGAGCTATTTTTGATAGCTATCATTTTTGCTATTTAGTCAAATCACGATAATATTTAGCTAATTACATCAGTGCAAGTCATAATAATGTATGCCAGTTAACGGGGATTTAAGTTCAGGTTGCCTTATTATTCGGTGAGTATTGCTTTGATTCAAAGGTTTTTTTTGTGGTGATTGACCAACCTCAGGGTATTAATGTCCCCTGTTCAGCATAGATCGGCATTACCTTCTATACGTAAGTACTGGCACATACTCTCTCCAAAGCACTTTTTAGCGCCTTTCCGAATTCATCCAAACTTATATGATCAATTTTTTGCCCAACGACCACTGACTCCGAGATATCTGCCATCGCAGGCCACCGCGTTTTGTAATCAGCATAAATTGCAACGACGGGGGTATTATAGGCACTTGCCATATGTAATATTGAGGTATCAGGGGTTATTGCGATATAAGCATCTTTTATGATTGCTGCTGAACGTTTAATCGAGGGTGATAAGGATAGCCGGTAGACATTATTATAACAACCCGCTAATTTCCGGGCTTTATCTTCCCCTTTTGGTCCATGAACAATGACTATTGGCATATCATTATCACTTTGAATTTTGGCGATGAGTTTCTCAGCTACTGATAACGAAAATGTGCGTTCCTGCACGCTGCCATCTAAATTAAGCGCAATGTAAGATCCTAAAGTGCACAATTCCTCACGTACTTCATTTATTACCTGCTCGCTTAATGGTAATTCATATATTGGCCTGACTGCAGGAAAACCCGCTTCACGCATCATAAACGCCCATGTCATGGGTACGGGAGCCCTGAGATTCTGATCCATCCGGGACGCGTTCTTACACAAAGGGGAATAGCACTTCATGGTTAAACCGACAACCTGAAAATTCGTTTTTGCTTTCAACTGACTGATAAATAACATCGTTTTCAGGTTCTTTTTACGCATCGCCTCTATACAAAGATCCGGCGTACCGTATCGCTGTGTTATGTTCTTCGCTAAATCTTTTATTTCTTTTAATGTTGCGTGATCCTGCATAGTCATTGTGACTAATGTTAATTTAGTCTGTTCAAGTTTGAGCGCATTAAAGACTTCTAAATTAATAGTCGAAGTAACAATTAAAAGATGCTTAATTTTATGCAATTCAAGCGCCCGAATAACTGGAAAGATGGCCATAGCATCGCCAATTTGATCGGGAATGTGGATAACAACAAAGTCTGTTTTTCCAATATTGAAATTATTAGCTTTATAATCGTAGTAACTAAATGCAATACGTCTCAACAATGATGCTAAAAACATACCTAACCTCGCCTCCCTACTGGTTAAAATGCAATGCAGTCTATCAGAATCATCAGGGTGCAATTTTGTGCATATGCGGACTTTTATGTTTCATATCTCAAAACTGTAGGTGCTCTGCTCAATCCTTATGCAACTCCTGCGATTTCATCTTCCATCGAATTTTTCATGTTGCCGTTAATCAGCCATAAAATCATTTGCAGAAGCGCTCTGGCGCGGTAGTCTCATAAGGTTCGTTTATAGATCGACGGCAATGTGAGTTACCTTTTCCATACTAATTATAAAAAGACAGTACAAACAGGATCATTATGGACACCACGCTCATCTCCACTCGTCCCGATGATGGGACGCTTTCGTTAAGTCGCGCCCGACGAGCTGCGTTTGGCAGTTTCGCCGGAGCTGTCGTCGACTGGTATGACTTTTTACTCTATGGCATTACCGCCGCACTGGTGTTTAATCGCGAGTTTTTCCCGCAAGTCAGCCCGGCAATGGGAACGCTCGCCGCATTTGCCACCTTTGGTGTCGGCTTCCTTTTCCGTCCACTTGGCGGTGTCATTTTCGGTCACTTTGGCGACCGACTGGGACGTAAGCGCATGTTAATGCTGACCGTCTGGATGATGGGCATCGCGACAGCCTTGATTGGCATTCTTCCTTCCTTCTCGACCATAGGTTGGTGGGCCCCCATTTTACTGGTGACACTGCGTGCCATTCAGGGATTTGCCGTCGGCGGCGAATGGGGAGGCGCAGCGTTGCTTTCCGTTGAAAGCGCACCTAAGAATAAAAAAGCCTTTTACAGTAGCGGTGTACAAGTTGGTTACGGTGTAGGTTTACTGCTTTCAACCGGACTGGTTTCATTGATCAGTATGATGACGACTGACGAACAGTTTTTAAGCTGGGGCTGGCGCATTCCTTTCCTGTTTAGCATCGTACTGGTACTGGGGGCATTGTGGGTGCGTAATGGCATGGAGGAGTCCGCGGAATTTGAACAACAGCAACATAATCAAGCGGCAGCGCAAAAACGCATCCCGGTTATCGAAGCACTGTTACGACATCCCGGTGCTTTTCTGAAGATTATTGCGCTACGACTGTGCGAGTTGCTGACGATGTACATCGTTACCGCCTTCGCACTTAATTATTCAACCCAGAATATGGGGTTACCGCGCGAACTTTTCCTCAATATTGGTTTGCTGGTAGGTGGATTAAGCTGCCTGACAATTCCCTGTTTTGCCTGGCTTGCCGATCGTTTTGGTCGCCGCAGAGTTTATATCACAGGTGCGTTAATCGGAACGTTGAGCGCATTTCCTTTCTTTATAGCGCTTGAAGCACAATCTATTTTCTGGATAGTTTTCTTCTCCATAATGCTGGCAAACATTGCGCATGACATGGTGGTGTGCGTGCAACAACCGATGTTTACCGAAATGTTTGGTGCCAGTTATCGCTATAGTGGAGCTGGAGTCGGATATCAGGTTGCCAGTGTGGTCGGCGGTGGATTTACACCTTTTATTGCTGCTGCACTCATCACTTATTTTGCTGGAAACTGGCATAGCGTCGCCATTTATTTGCTGGCTGGATGCCTCATTTCTGCAATAACCGCTTTGTTGATGAAAGACAATCAACACGCTTGATAGTCAGGCGAAGATCATCCGATCTTCGCCTTACACTTTTGTTTCACATTCCTGTGACATACTATCGGAAGTGCGGTAATTGTATGGAACAGGAGACACACATGAATAATAAGGGCTCCGGTCTGACCCCAGCTCAGGCACTGGAAAAACTCGACGCGCTGTATGAGCAATCTGTAGTCGCTTTACGCAATGCCATTGGCAACTATATTAAAAGTGGCGAATTACCTGATGAAAATGCCCGTAAAGAAGGTCTTTTTGTCTATCCATCACTGACCGTAACCTGGGACGGTAGCACAACAAATCCCCCCAAAACGCGCGCATTTGGTCGTTTTACTCACGCAGGCAGCTACACCACCACGATTACTCGCCCTACTCTCTTTCGTTCGTACCTGAATGAGCAACTAACGTTGCTTTATCAGGATTATGGTGCGCATATTTCTGTGCAACCCTCGCAACATGAAATCCCTTATCCTTATGTCATCGATGGCTCTGAATTGACACTTGATCGCTCAATGAGCGCTGGATTAACTCGCTACTTCCCGACAACAGAACTGGCGCAAATTGGCGATGAAACTGCAGACGGCATTTATCATCCAACGGAATTCTCCCCGCTATCTCATTTTGATGCGCGCCGGGTTGATTTTTCCCTCGCACGGTTGCGCCATTATACCGGTACGCCAGTTGAACATTTTCAGCCGTTCGTCTTGTTTACCAACTACACACGTTATGTGGATGAATTCGTTCGTTGGGGATGCAGCCAGATCCTCGACCCTGATAGTCCCTACATTGCCCTTTCTTGTGCTGGCGGGAACTGGATCACCGCCGAAACCGAAGCGCCAGAAGAAGCCATTTCCGACCTTGCATGGAAAAAACATCAGATGCCTGCATGGCATTTAATTACCGCCGATGGTCAGGGTATTACTCTGGTGAATATTGGCGTGGGACCGTCAAATGCTAAAACCATCTGCGATCATCTGGCGGTGCTGCGCCCGGATGTCTGGTTGATGATTGGTCACTGTGGTGGCTTACGTGAAAGCCAGGCCATTGGAGATTATGTACTTGCACACGCTTATTTACGCGATGACCACGTTCTTGATGCGGTACTGCCGCCCGATATTCCTATTCCGAGCATTGCTGAAGTGCAACGTGCGCTTTATGACGCTACCAAGTTAGTCAGCGGCAGGCCCGGAGAGGAAGTTAAACAGCGGCTACGTACTGGCACTGTGGTAACCACAGATGACAGGAACTGGGAATTACGTTACTCAGCTTCTGCACTTCGTTTTAACTTAAGCCGTGCCGTGGCAATTGATATGGAAAGTGCAACCATTGCCGCGCAAGGATATCGTTTCCGCGTGCCATACGGGACACTACTGTGTGTTTCAGATAAACCGTTGCATGGTGAGATTAAACTTCCCGGTCAGGCTAACCGTTTTTATGAAGGCGCTATTTCCGAACACCTGCAAATTGGCATTCGTGCGATCGATTTGCTGCGCGCAGAAGGCGACCGACTGCATTCACGTAAATTACGAACCTTTAATGAACCGCCGTTCCGGTAATAAGTTCTGTTCCTTTTTATCAGGAATAGATGTGAAGGATTTAGTAAGTCATCCAGCAAATAGCCTGCAATAAAGCAGGCTGTTTGCTTCCTGGGGCGGATACGAGATTTATTATAGCCTTAATGATTTCCATATATTAAAAGCAAGTATGCTTTCAAAACACAATTATAAAAAAATCCGCCAACAACATTAGTTTTTATGAGATTAAATATAAGATTATGGATTTAGAATATTTTTATTTCTAATAGACGAGATTTTTCCTGTTATGATATAATATGCCGAATTAACGCATGTTAACGATTTACCAGTAATGTAAATAAATTTTCGAGGAGATCATTCCAGTGGGACGTAAATGGGCCAATATTGTTGCTAAAAAAACGGCTAAAGACGGTGCAACGTCTAAAATTTATGCAAAATTCGGTGTAGAAATCTATGCTGCTGCCAAACAAGGTGAACCCGATCCAGAATTAAACACATCTTTAAAATTCGTTATTGAACGTGCGAAGCAGGCACAAGTTCCAAAGCACGTTATTGATAAAGCAATTGATAAAGCCAAAGGCGGCGGAGATGAAACGTTCGTGCAGGGCCGTTATGAAGGCTTTGGTCCTAATGGCTCAATGATTATCGCTGAAACCTTGACTTCAAATGTTAACCGTACGATTGCTAACGTTCGCACAATTTTCAATAAAAAAGGCGGCAATATCGGAGCGGCAGGTTCTGTCAGCTATATGTTTGACAATACGGGTGTGATTGTATTTAAAGGTACAGACCCGGACCATATTTTTGAAATTTTACTTGAAGCTGAAGTTGATGTTCGTGATGTAACTGAAGAAGAAGGTAATATTGTTATTTATACTGAACCTACTGACCTTCATAAAGGAATCGCGGCTCTAAAAGCAGCTGGAATCACTGAGTTCTCAACAACAGAATTAGAAATGATTGCTCAATCTGAAGTTGAGCTTTCCCCAGAAGATTTAGAAATCTTTGAAGGGCTTGTTGATGCCCTTGAAGATGACGACGATGTTCAAAAAGTTTATCATAACGTCGCAAATCTCTAATTATATTTTAAAGAAATCTGTCTTTATGGC
>NZ_PTRV01000027.1:0-59111 GCF_002965285.1 Escherichia sp. MOD1-EC5990
CGCTGACCCGGCGGCGTGTTTGCCGTTGTTCCGTGTCAGTGGTGGCGCATTATAGGGAGTTATTCCGGCCTGACAAGCGAAAAATATAAAAACTTTATCGTTCGCTCATTTTTCAGGCAAAACATCTTGAATATAGTCTTTTCCGTCTAATTTATAGACAAAAACGAGCCCCAAAGGGCTCGTTTTATCATTACTGGACGGCGACAATCCTGTCTTCATTAACTTCCAGGCGAATAACTTTACCCGGAACCAATTCACCAGACAGTATTTGCTGTGCCAGCGGGTTTTCGATCTGCTGCTGGATAGCACGTTTCAGAGGACGTGCACCATAGACCGGATCGTAACCGTTCTCGCTCAGCAGTTTCAGCGCCTCGTCAGAAATGTGGATTTCATAACCACGTTCTTCCAGACGTTTGTACAGACGTTTCAACTGAATCTGCGCAATCGACGCAATGTGCTGTTCACCCAGCGGATGGAAGACCACCACTTCATCGATACGGTTAATGAATTCCGGACGGAAGTTATGGCTTACCACACCGAGTACCAGCTCTTTCATGTGCGCATAATCCAGTTCACCGAAGCGTTCCTGAATCAAATCGGAACCGAGGTTAGAGGTCATAATGACAACCGTATTACGGAAGTCGACCGTTCTCCCCTGCCCGTCAGTCAGACGCCCATCATCCAGTACCTGCAACAGAATGTTGAAGACATCCGGATGCGCTTTTTCCACTTCATCCAGCAGGATGACGGAATACGGACGACGACGCACCGCTTCGGTCAGGTAGCCACCTTCTTCATAACCGACATATCCCGGAGGCGCACCAACCAGACGAGACACCGAGTGTTTCTCCATAAATTCGGACATATCGATACGAACCATCGCCTCGTCGCTATCGAACATAAAGTTCGCCAGCGCCTTACAAAGTTCAGTTTTACCCACACCAGTTGGCCCAAGGAACAGAAATGAACCAATCGGGCGATTTGGATCCGCAAGCCCCGCACGGCTACGACGAATAGCGTTAGATACCGCATCAACCGCTTCGTTCTGACCAATAACGCGATGGTGCAGTTCTTGCTCCATACGCAGCAGTTTTTCGCGCTCGCTTTCCATCATGCGAGAAACCGGAATCCCCGTCCAACGCGCCAGCACTTCAGCAATTTCGGCGTCGGTCACTTTATTACGCAAGAGACGCATAGTTTTGCCTTCGAGCTGCGTAGCGGCTTCCAGTTGCTTTTCCAGTTCTGGAATTTTGCCGTATTGCAGTTCAGACATCCGCGCCAGATCCCCAACACGGCGAGCCTGTTCAATGGCGATTTTCGCCTGCTCCAGTTCCGCTTTAATGGTCTGCGTACCAGAGAGCGATGCTTTCTCAGCTTTCCACTCTTCTTCTAACTCGGAATACTGACGTTCTTTGTCGCTCAGTTCTTCGTTGAGCATATCCAGGCGTTTTTTACTGGCTTCATCAGACTCTTTCATTAGCGCCTGTTGTTCCAGTTTGAGCTGGATGATACGACGATCGAGTCGGTCGAGTTCCTCTGGTTTTGAGTCAATCTGCATACGAATGCTGGATGCTGCTTCATCGATTAGGTCGATGGCTTTATCCGGCAGCTGACGGTCAGCAATGTAGCGATGAGACAACGTCGCCGCTGCAACAATTGCCGGGTCAGTAATTTGCACATGGTGGTGCAGTTCATAACGTTCTTTCAGGCCACGCAGAATAGCAATGGTGTCTTCCACGGTTGGCTCGGCAACAAACACTTTCTGGAAACGACGTTCCAGCGCAGCATCTTTTTCGATGTACTGGCGATATTCGTCCAGTGTCGTGGCACCTACGCAGTGCAATTCACCACGCGCCAGCGCCGGTTTCAGCATGTTGCCGGCATCCATTGCGCCATCGGCTTTACCCGCGCCGACCATGGTATGTAATTCGTCGATAAACAGGATGACGTTGCCTTCCTGTTTGGCAAGATCGTTAAGTACGCCTTTTAAACGCTCTTCAAACTCACCGCGATATTTCGCCCCAGCCACCAGCGCGCCCATATCCAGCGCCAGTACGCGGCGGCCTTTCAACCCTTCCGGCACTTCGCCATTGATAATACGCTGAGCCAGACCTTCAACGATGGCTGTTTTACCAACGCCTGGTTCACCAATCAGCACCGGGTTATTTTTAGTACGACGTTGCAGTACCTGAATGGTACGGCGAATTTCTTCATCACGGCCAATCACCGGATCGAGTTTGCCTTGTTCGGCTCGTTCGGTGAGGTCGATAGTGTATTTTTTCAAAGCCTGACGTTGGTCTTCAGCTCCTTGATCGTTCACGCTTTCACCTCCACGCATTTGTTCAATCGCTTGAGTAATGTTGGCGGTGGTCGCCCCTGCTGCTTTCAGGATGTCGGCCAGCGTGCCGCGAGACTCAAGTGCCGCCAGAACGAACAGTTCTGACGAGATAAAATTATCACCACGTTTTTGCGCCAGCTTGTCGCAAAGATTAAGAACGCGCACCAGATCCTGTGAGGGCTGGACATCGCCACCAGTGCCTTCAACCTGCGGTAAACGATTTAATGCCTGATTGATATCTGTGCGCAACTGACCAGCATTGATGCCGGCGGATGTTAATAAAGGACTAACCGAACCCCCTTCCTGATTCAGCAGGGCGCTCATTAAATGAAGTGGTTCGATGAATTGGTTGTCGTGCCCGAGTGCAAGTGATTGGGCATCGGCAAGAGCAAGCTGGAATTTATTAGTAAGACGATCCAGACGCATAACTCCTCCCATAACGGATCAAAGTTGCTACTGGAGATTAAATGAGGTCATCCCTCAATTATTCAAGGTTATTGACCAGATTAATGTGAAAAGAAAATCACGCGTACCGGATCGTCTTGATTCTTTAGGTTATATCAGCCAAATGAAACTTGCCATACGACCGGTGGTCTTGTCGCGACGATAAGAGAAGAATGTCTCATTTTCCGTATATGTACAACGGTCGCCGCCGAAAATTTGCTCAACACCAACGTTCGCCAGACGCTGCCGGGCAAGCTGATAAATATCCGCCAGATATTTATCTCCATGCTGAATGAAAGCTGCACTCGCTTTGGCGTCTACTGCCATAAACGCCTCGCGAACCTCCGCTCCCACTTCAAACGCGCGTGGACCAATTGCCGGCCCTAACCAGGCGAGAATGTTTTCGGGATTATCAGCAAAACAGGAAACCGTCTCTTCCAGCACGCCTGCGCACAGTCCACGCCAGCCAGCATGAGCGGCGGCGACTTCCGTTCCCGCTCGATTGCAAAACAGCACAGGGAGGCAGTCAGCCGTCATCACGGCGCAAACCGTGCCGGGCGTATTGCTATAAGAGGCATCCGCTCGTTTTGAGGCATAAGGTTCGCCAGTAAGCTTAAGCACATCTTTGCCGTGTACCTGCTCAAGCCAGACCGGTTTTGAAGGCAAATTGCCCGCAGCAAAAAGTCGCTTACGATTTTCCTCGACGTGATCCGGGTTATCGCCACAATGGGCACCGAGGTTGAGCGAGTCATACGGCGGCAAGCTCACGCCGCCGATACGGGTAGAGCTACAGGCCGCAACACCTTTTGGCAGCGGCCACTGCGGGACAATCAGCTTACTCATAACCAGTCCACTTCATCCTTATGCTCTTCGAAATCGGCGCGCATCACCTCAATCAGCTCCACCATATCTTGTGGAATAGGCGCATGCCATTCCATTTCGATGCCGGAGATCGGGTGATAAAGACGCAGCATGGTTGCATGAAGCGCCTGGCGGTCAAACTTACGCAGCGTGGAGATAAACGCTTCCGAAGCACCTTTTGGCGGACGCGGACGGCCGCCATAAACCGGATCGCCCACCAGCGGATGAGTGATATGGGCCATATGCACGCGGATCTGGTGCGTACGTCCGGTTTCCAGACGCAACCGCAGACGCGTGTGCACACGGAAGTGTTCCATGATGCGATAGTGAGTGACCGCCGGTTTACCCATCGGATGCACCGCCATGTGAGTACGTTTGGTCGGGTGGCGGCTGATTGGTTCATCTACTGTACCGCCAGCGGTCATATGACCAATTGCCACCGCTTCATACTCACGAGTAATTTCACGCCGTTGCAAAGATTCGACTAAACGCGTCTGAGCCGGAACGGTTTTTGCCACAACCATCAGGCCGGTGGTGTCTTTATCCAGACGATGGACGATGCCCGCACGCGGTACATCGGCAATGGGCGGATAATAATGAAGCAACGCATTCAGTACCGTGCCATCCGGGTTACCCGCGCCAGGATGTACCACCAGGTCGCGTGGTTTATTAATGACGATGATATCTTCATCTTCATAGACGATATCCAGCGGGATATCCTGCGGTTCAAAACGCGCTTCTTCTTCAATCTCAGCGTTGATGGCCACCTGCTCGCCACCCAATACTTTTTCTTTCGGCTTATCGCAAACTTTGCCGTTAACCAGCACGCGCTGGTCGAGGATCCATTCTTTTATTCGCGAACGTGAATAATCCGGGAACATTTCGGCCAAAGCCTGATCTAAGCGTTGACCGAGTTGGTTTTCGGACACCGTTGCAGTGAGCTGTACTCGTTGTGCCATATATACTGCTTCTTCGTTTATCGTTGGGGTTTTACGGCTTTGCCGTTTAATATAGTGTGCTATTGTAGCTGGTCTTAACCGGGAGCAGGAACAGAGAATCTCCCGTATTACATTTTGAGGAAAGTCAAAACGTCATGACGCGCATGAAATATCTGGTGGCAGCCGCCACACTAAGCCTGTTTTTGGCGGGTTGCTCGGGGTCAAAGGAAGAAGTACCTGATAATCCGCCAAATGAAATTTACGCGACTGCACAACAAAAGCTGCAGGACGGTAACTGGAGACAGGCAATAACGCAACTGGAAGCGTTAGATAATCGCTATCCGTTTGGTCCGTATTCGCAGCAGGTGCAGCTGGATCTCATCTACGCCTACTATAAAAACGCCGATTTGCCGTTAGCACAGGCTGCCATCGATCGTTTTATTCGCCTTAACCCGACCCATCCGAATATCGATTATGTCATGTACATGCGTGGCCTGACCAATATGGCGCTCGATGACAGTGCACTGCAAGGGTTCTTTGGCGTCGATCGTAGCGATCGCGATCCTCAACATGCACGAGCTGCGTTTAGTGACTTTTCCAAACTGGTGCGCGGCTATCCGAACAGTCAGTACACCACCGATGCCACCAAACGTCTGGTATTCCTGAAAGATCGTCTGGCGAAATATGAATACTCCGTTGCCGAGTACTATACAGAACGTGGCGCATGGGTTGCCGTCGTTAACCGCGTAGAAGGCATGTTGCGCGACTACCCGGATACCCAGGCTACGCGTGATGCGCTGCCGCTGATGGAAAATGCATACCGTCAGATGCAGATGAATGCGCAAGCTGAAAAAGTAGCGAAAATCATCGCCGCAAACAGCAGCAATACATAACAGAAACCTGAAACACAAAACGGCAGCCTTGAGCTGTAATGCCGATCAGTTAAGGATCAGTTGACCGATCCAGTGCCTGTGTAAGAATCCGGAAACGCTCACTCGTTTCCGGATTTTTTTATGCTCATTGGACAGGCCCTTGATTTGGTATCCCGTTACGATTCTCTGCGTAACCCACTGACTTCTCTGGGGGATTACCTCGACCCCGAACTCATCTCTCGTTGCCTTGCCGAATCAGGTACTGTAACGCTACGCAAGCGCCGTCTTCCCCTCGAAATGATGGTCTGGTGTATTGTTGGCATGGCGCTTGAGCGTAAAGAACCTCTTCACCAGATTGTGAATCGCCTGGACATCATGCTGCCGGGCAATCGCCCCTTCGTTGCCCCCAGTGCCGTTATTCAGGCCCGCCAGCGCCTGGGAAGTGAGGCTGTCCGACGCGTGTTCACGAAAACAGCGCAGCTCTGGCATAACGCCACGCTGCATCCGCACTGGTGCGGCCTGACCCTGCTGGCCATCGATGGTGTGTTCTGGCGCACACCGGATACACCAGAGAACGATGCAGCCTTCCCCCGCCAGACACATGCCGAGAACCCGGCGCTCTACCCGCAGGTCAAAATGGTCTGCCAGATGGAACTGACCAGCCATCTGCTGACGTCGATGACGGACGCCATGCGCTTCACCGGGACGTATACCGGAGCTGATGCGCGATCTTGCAAGTATGGGACAACCAGTGAAATTACCGACAAGAAGGGAAAGGGCCTTCCCGAGAGTGGTAAAGGAGAGGCCCTGGAAATACCCCACAGCCCCGAAAAAGAGCCAGTCAGTTGCTTAACTGACTGGCATTACAGCCTTGAGCTGCCGTTTTTTTATTCTGTTAGTTGTGAAACTGAAGCGATTTAGTCACTATCGATCTCATCAAATATGGCTCGCTTTGAGATATTCCTCAAGTAAAAAAACACCTCTTCCTGCGATTTCTCACAAAAAAGATTCGTTGACAAAAAGTGACAAAATTATGAGATTTCCATCACACATTTTGACATCAGGAACGGTATGCTGAATTCACCAAGACGGGAAGACAAGAGGTAAAATTTATGACAATGAACATTACCAGCAAACAAATGGAAATTACTCCGGCCATCCGCCAACATGTCGCAGACCGTCTCGCCAAACTGGAAAAATGGCAAACACATCTGATTAATCCACATATCATTCTGTCTAAAGAGCCACAAGGTTTTGTTGCTGACGCCACAATCAATACACCTAACGGCGTTCTGGTTGCCAGTGGTAAACATGAAGATATGTACACCGCAATTAACGAATTGATCAACAAGCTGGAACGGCAGCTCAATAAACTGCAGCACAAAGGCGAAGCACGTCGTGCCGCAACATCGGTGAAAGACGCCAACTTCGTCGAAGAAGTTGAAGAAGAGTAGTCCTTTATATTGAGTGTATCGCCAACGCGCCTTCGGGCGCGTTTTTTGTTGACAGCGTGAAAACAGTACGGGTACTGTACTAAAGTCACTTAAGGAAACAAACATGAAACACACACCGTTTTTCTTCGCATTCTTTTTTACCTTCCCCTGAATGGGAGGCGTTTCGTCGTGTGAAACAGAATGCGAAGACGAACAATAAGGCCTCCCAAATCGGGGGGCCTTTTTTATTGATAACAAAAAGGCAACACTATGACATCGGAAAACCCGTTACTGGCGCTGCGAGAGAAAATCAGCGCGCTGGATGAAAAATTATTAGCATTACTGGCAGAGCGACGCGAACTGGCCGTCGAGGTGGGAAAAGCCAAACTGCTCTCGCATCGCCCGGTACGTGATATTGATCGTGAACGCGATTTGCTGGAAAGATTAATTACGCTCGGTAAAGCGCACCATCTGGACGCCCATTACATTACTCGCCTGTTCCAGCTCATCATTGAAGATTCCGTATTAACTCAGCAGGCACTGCTCCAGCAACATCTCAATAAAATTAATCCTCACTCTGCTCGCATTGCTTTTCTCGGCCCCAAAGGCTCCTATTCACATCTTGCCGCTCGTCAGTACGCGGCTCGCCACTTCGAACAATTTATTGAAAGTGGTTGTGCGAAATTTGCGGATATTTTTAATCAAGTGGAAACCGGCCAGGCCGACTATGCAGTAGTACCGATCGAAAACACCAGCTCCGGGGCCATAAACGACGTTTACGATTTACTGCAACATACCAGTTTGTCGATTGTTGGCGAAATGACGCTGACCATCGACCACTGCCTGCTGGTTTCCGGCACTACTGATTTATCCAACATCAACACGGTCTACAGCCATCCGCAGCCATTCCAGCAATGCAGTAAATTCCTTAATCGTTATCCGCACTGGAAGATTGAATATACCGAAAGTACGTCTGCGGCAATGGAAAAGGTTGCACAGGCAAAATCACCGCATGTTGCTGCGCTGGGAAGCGAAGCAGGCGGCACATTGTACGGTTTGCAGGTGCTCGAGCGTATTGAAGCGAATCAGCGCCAAAACTTCACCCGATTTGTGGTGCTGGCACGTAAAGCCATTAACGTGTCTGACCAGGTTCCGGCGAAAACGACGTTGTTAATGGCGACCGGACAACAAGCTGGTGCACTGGTTGAAGCGTTGTTGGTACTGCGCAACCACAATCTGATTATGACCCGTCTGGAATCACGCCCGATTCACGGTAATCCGTGGGAAGAGATGTTTTATCTGGATATTCAGGCCAATCTTGAATCAGCGGAAATGCAAAAAGCATTGAAAGAGTTAGGGGAAATCACCCGTTCGATGAAGGTATTAGGTTGTTACCCAAGTGAGAATGTAGTGCCTGTCGATCCGGCATAATGAAATCGAGCCGGGTGAAATATTCCACCCGGCACAAGATGATTACTGGCGACTGTCATTCGCCTGACGCAATAACACACGGCTTTCATGCTGAAAACGCTGTGCGTAATCGCCGAACCAGTGCTCCACCTTGCGGAAACTATCAATAAACGCCTGCTTATCGCCCTGCTCCAGCAACTCAATCGCCTCGCCGAAACGCTTATAGTAACGTTTGATTAACGCCAGATTACGCTCTGACGACATAATAATGTCGGCATACAGTTGCGGATCCTGGGCAAACAGTCGCCCAACCATCGCCAGCTCAAGGCGGTAAATCGGCGAAGAAAGCGCCAGAAGTTGCTCAAGCTGAACATTTTCTTCTGCCAGGTGCAGCCCATAAGCAAAAGTAGCAAAGTGGCGCAGTGCCTGAATAAACGCCATATTCTGATCGTGCTCGACAGCGCTAATACGATGCAACCGAGCGCCCCAGACCTGAATTTGCTCCAGAAACCATTGGTATGCTTCGGGCTTACGTCCATCACACCAGACCACAACTTGCTTTGCCAGGCTACCGCCGTCCGGGCCGAACATCGGGTGTAACCCCAGCACCGGGCCATCGTGCGCCGCCAGCATGGCCTGTAATGGTCCATTTTTCACTGATGCCAGATCAACCAGAATACAATCTTTCGGTAAAGGCGGTAATTTGCCGATAACTTGCTCAGTAACGTGGATGGGCACACTAACAATCACCATTCCGGCATCGGCAACAATATCAGCCGCTCGATCCCAGTCATGTTGCTCCAGAATCCGCACCTGATAACCCGAGAGCGTCAGCATCTTCTCGAACAGGCGTCCCATCTGACCGCCACCGCCGACGATAACCACCGGACGCAGTGACGGACAAAGTGTTTTAAATCCTTTGTCGTTTTCACTGGAGTAAGATTCACGCATCACCCGACGCAAAACATCCTCAATCAGATCTGGCGGTACACCCAGAGCTTCCGCCTCTGCACGACGCGAGGCCAACATAGATGCCTCGCGCTCCGGAACATAAATAGGCAGTCCAAAGCGGCTTTTCACCTCGCCAACTTCAGCAACCAGTTCCAGACGCTTCGCTAATAAATTCAGCAGCGCTTTATCGACTTCATCAATTTGATCGCGTAATGCGGTCAACTCAGCAACCATAATAAACCTCTTAAGCCACGCGAGCCGTCAGCTGCCCGTTCAGATCCTGATGAATTTCACGCAGCAAGGCATCGGTCATTTCCCAGCTAATGCAGGCATCGGTTACGGATACACCGTATTTCATTTCACTGCGCGGTTGCTCGGAAGACTGATTGCCCTCGTGGATATTACTTTCGATCATCAGACCAATAATTGAGCGATTTCCATCTTTGATTTGAGCAACCACGGATTCTGCCACCGCAGGCTGACGGCGATAATCTTTATTGGAATTACCGTGGCTGCAATCTACCATCAGAGACGGGCGCAGTCCCGCCTGTTCCATCTCTTTTTCACATTGCGCAACATCCGCAGGGCTATAGTTTGGCGCTTTACCACCGCGCAGGATCACATGCCCGTCCGGATTCCCCTGAGTTTGTAGCAACGCAACCTGCCCTGCCTGGTTAATGCCAACAAAACGGTGCGGCTGGGCGGCGGCGCGCATAGCGTTAATTGCCGTTGCCAGACTGCCATCGGTGCCGTTTTTAAAACCAACCGGCATGGAAAGCCCGGAGGCCATTTCACGGTGTGTTTGCGATTCCGTTGTACGAGCACCAATTGCTGACCAGCTAAACAGATCGCCCAGGTATTGCGGGCTATTAGGATCTAACGCTTCCGTCGCCAGTGGCAGTCCCATATTCACCAGCTCAAGCAGCAATTTACGCGCGATCTGCAGCCCGGCTTCTACATCAAAAGAGCCATCCATATGGGGATCGTTAATTAACCCTTTCCAGCCGACAGTGGTACGGGGTTTTTCAAAATAGACGCGCATTACCAGATAGAGGCTATCGCTGACCTCTGCGGCAAGGGCTTTAAATCGACGAGCATATTCCAGAGCAGTTTCCGGATCATGAATGGAACAAGGACCACATACTACCAACAGACGAGGATCGCGCCCGGCGATAATATCTGAAATGGTTTTACGCGAGTCAGCAATCTGGGCTTCCTGTTGCAGGCTTAATGGAAAAGCGGCCTTCAGTTGTTCCGGAGTCATTAAAACTTGTTCGTCGGTAATATGTACGTTATTCAGCGCGTCTTTTTGCATGATGGCGATCCTGTTTATGCTCGTTTGCGATAGTTGATCCTCAGCGAGGATGACGTAACGATAACACATAAAGTAAAGTTTTCAATCCATATTTCGTACATTTTTCTTTACACAGGCAATTTATTCGCGCTTTTAACCCTTGTTTATGTATAAATAAATTTACACCTCCTTTGAAAACAATCCGCTATGCTTTGAAAAAGGAGAAAGAAATGATGAAAAAGTTTATCGCCCCCTTGTTGGCTTTACTGGTTAGCGGATGTCAGATTGATCCTTATACTCACGCGCCAACCTTGACCAGCACCGACTGGTATGATGTTGGTATGGAAGATGCGATATCGGGCAACGCCATAAAAGATGACGATGCATTTAGCGATTCACAGGCGGATCGCGGTCTATACCTTAAAGGATATGCCGAAGGACAAAAGAAAACTTGCCAGACCGATTTTACTTATGCCCGAGGACTTTCCGGTAAAAGCTTTCCTGCCAGCTGCAACAATGTTGAAAATGCCAGCCAACTGCATGAAGTATGGCAAAAAGGGGCTGATGAAAATGCCAGCACAATACGATTAAATTAATTACCCCCCCACAAATAAATTAAACATGAGATTCTACTCATTGTGTTTTATTTCTCACATTGATGACGACCGCATGAAAGAATGATATTTTAATGAGCATTCTGAAAAATTATCGATGCATTGCAAGCGAAGATGGTGAGGATCCCTGAATGCGTTTTTCTCATCGTCTGTTCTTACTGCTGATTCTCCTCCTGACGGGAGCACCAATACTCGCTCAGGAACCTTCAGACGTTGCGAAAAACGTGCGTACGATGGTTTCCGGTATTGTCAGTTACACTCGCTGGCCTGCGCTATCAGGCCTACCAAAGTTATGTATCTTTTCATCTTCACGTTTTAGTACCGCCCTACAAGAGAATGGCGCGACATCTTTGCCTTATCTGCCTGTCATCATTCACTCTCAACAAGAGGCGATGATATCAGGCTGCAATGGTTTTTATTTTGGCAACGAGTCACCAACATTCCAGATGGAATTAACCGAACAATATCCGTCAAAGGCGTTATTATTAATTGCCGAACAAAATGCCGAGTGCATTATTGGCAGCGCCTTTTGTCTGATCATCCACAATAATGACGTCAGATTTGCCGTAAACCTGGATGCCTTATCGCGTAGCGGTGTAAAGGTGAACCCAGATGTCTTAATGCTCGCACGGAAGAAAAATGATGGATAACGATAATTCTCTTAATAAGCGCCCCACGTTTAAAAGAGCATTACGCAACATCAGTATGACCAGCATATTTATCACTATGATGCTGATCTGGTTGCTGCTTTCCGTGACCTCGGTGCTGACCCTGAAACAGTACGCGCAAAAAAACCTGGCACTGACAGCAGCAACAATGACTTACAGTCTGGAAGCAGCGGTCGTTTTTGCCGATGGCCCTGCAGCAACTCAAACACTGGCAGCGCTGGGGAAGCAAGGGCAATTTTCAACTGCAGAAGTGCGTGATAAGCAGCAAAATATTCTGGCATCCTGGCATTACACCCGTAAGGATCCAGGCGATACTTTCAGCAATTTCATAAGCCACTGGCTCTTCCCTGCCCCCATCACTCAGCCGATTCGTCACAATGGTGAAACCATTGGCGAAGTACGCTTAACCGCTCGCGACAGTTCAATCAGCCATTTTATCTGGTTTTCGCTCGCTGTCCTGACCGGTTGTATTCTGCTGGCATCAGGCATCGCAATTACCCTCACCCGCCATTTGCACAATGGCCTGGTGGAAGCGCTGAAAAATATCACCGATGTCGTACATGATGTGCGTTCCAACCGCAATTTTTCCCGACGAGTTTCGGAAGAACGTATCGCTGAGTTTCACCGCTTCGCTCTCGACTTCAACAGTCTGCTGGATGAAATGGAAGAGTGGCAGCTTCGTTTACAGGCCAAAAATGCGCAGCTTCTACGTACCGCGCTACATGACCCATTAACCGGGCTGGCGAACCGGGCTGCGTTTCGTAGCGGCATCAACACGTTGATGAGCAGTTCCGACGCCCGAAAAACGTCGGCGTTACTATTTCTTGATGGCGATAATTTCAAATATATCAATGATACCTGGGGTCATGCGACGGGCGATCGTGTCTTGATTGAGGTAGCAAAACGGTTAGCTGAATTTGGCGGGCTGCAACATAAAGCATACCGCATAGGCGGCGATGAATTTGCGATGGTCCTCTTTGGTGTACAGTCGGAATCCGAAGTACATCGGATTTGCTCAGCACTGACACAAATCTTTAATCGCCCGTTTGATCTTCATAATGGTCATCAGACCACCATGACATTAAGCATTGGTTACGCGATGACCATTGAGCATGCCTCTGCGGAAAAATTACAAGAGCTGGCCGATCACAATATGTATCAGGCCAAACACCAGCGTGCCGAAAAGCTGGTGAGATAACAAGGATATATCGATATGATAAAGCACTTGGTAGCACCCCTGATTTTCACCTCGCTAGTACTGACTGGCTGCCAGTCCCCTCAGGGAAAGTTTACTCCTGAGCAAGTTGCCGCTATGCAATCTTATGGATTTACTGAATCCGCCGGCGACTGGTCGCTGGGATTATCAGATGCCATTCTGTTCGCAAAAAATGACTACAAATTGCTCCCGGAAAGCCAGCAACAGATCCAAACCATGGCAGCCAAATTGGCCTCGACAGGGCTAACGCATGCCCGTATGGATGGACACACCGACAACTATGGTGAAGACAGTTACAACGAAGCCTTATCATTGAAACGGGCGAATGTTGTGGCCGATGCATGGGCTATAGGTGGACAAATTCCGCGCAGCAACCTCACCACACAGGGTTTAGGAAAAAAATATCCCATCGCCAGTAACAAGACCGCTCAGGGCAGAGCCGAGAACCGCCGCGTCGCAGTGGTGATTACTACACCTTAAAACACGATCAAACAGATAAAAAAAGGGCCAGCCAATTGGCCAGCCCTTCTTAACAGGATGTCGCTTAAGCGAAATCTTAGTTAAGACGCTCTTTGATACGAGCAGCCTTACCAGTACGCTCACGCAGGTAGTACAGTTTAGCTTTACGAACAGCACCACGACGTTTGACAGAAATGCTGTCAACTACCGGAGAGTGAGTCTGGAAGACACGCTCAACGCCTTCGCCGTTGGAAATTTTACGAACAGTGAATGCAGAGTGCAGACCGCGGTTACGAATAGCGATAACCACGCCCTCGAATGCCTGCAGACGTTTTTTGGAACCTTCAACAACCCATACTTTCACTTCCACGGTATCACCCGGAC
This sequence comes from Escherichia sp. MOD1-EC5990, assembly GCF_002965285.1. NCBI lineage: Bacteria > Pseudomonadati > Pseudomonadota > Gammaproteobacteria > Enterobacterales > Enterobacteriaceae > Escherichia > Escherichia sp. MOD1-EC5990. The sequence continues at coordinate 13,883 of NZ_PTRV01000027.1, forward strand.
GGAAGGAAGGTACGTCCTGCTTCATCTGCTCTTGTTCAAGTTGCTTAATAATGTTGCTCATAATTTAATCTCTTATCCTGGGTAAACTGATATCTCGGGGGCTTACGCCATCCCATCATGTTTATGTTGCTGTTGTGCGTGTTCCGTTTTGAACTCCGCCAGCAACCTTGCTTGCTCTTCAGTCAGAGCCAGGTTTTCCAGAAGTTCAGGTCTTCTAAGCCAGGTACGGCCCAGCGACTGTTTCAAACGCCAGCGACGTATCTCAGCATGGTTGCCCGACAGTAACACTGACGGAACTTCCATCCCTTCTAACACCTCAGGCCGCGTATAGTGCGGGCAATCCAGCAATCCTTCAGCAAAGGAATCTTCCGTTGCCGAAGCTTCATGTCCCAGTACTCCCGGAATAAACCGGGAAACGGAGTCAATCAGCGTCATTGCTGGTAACTCACCACCACTGAGAACGTAATCGCCGATTGACCATTCTTCGTCAATTTCGGTTTGGATCACGCGCTCATCTATACCTTCGTAGCGACCGCACACCAGAATCAATTTTTGATTCGTTGCCAGTTCGCTGACGCCTGCTTGATCAAGCTTGCGCCCCTGCGGTGACAGATAAATCACCTTTGCGCCTTCACCCGCCGCGGCTTTTGCTGCATGAATGGCGTCCCGTAAAGGTTGCACCATCATTAACATCCCCGGTCCGCCGCCGTAAGGACGATCGTCCACGGTACGGTGCCGGTCATGCGTGAAGTCACGAGGACTCCAGCTCTGGATGCTCAGCAGGCCATTTTTAACTGCCCGGCCAGTTACCCCGTAATCGGTAATTGCGCGGAACATTTCAGGAAACAGGCTAATTATGCCAATCCACATAGCGCCGTCTTTTACCGTTTATCCGGTGGTTTAAAAACCAGGATCCCAATCTACTTCGATTGAACGAGTAGTGAGATCGACTTTCTTGATAACCTGCCCATCGAGGAACGGTACGAGACGTTCCTTGATACCAAACGCATCTTTCAGGTTTGCCTTAATGACGAGAACGTCATTAGATCCGGTTTCCATCATATCGACGACTTTACCGAGATCGTAGCCTTCAGTGGTTACTACCTGGCAGCCCATCAGGTCTTTCCAGTAGTAGTCACCCTCTTCAAGCTGAGGCAACTGCGATGAATCCACGACAATTTCACAATTCGTCAGCAGGTTCGCCGCATCACGATCGTCAACGCCTTTCAGCTTGATGATCATGTCCTGATTGTGGTGCTTCCAGCTTTCCAGCTGGACTTGCTGCCACTGACCCGCCTTCTGGATAAACCAGGGCTGATAGTCAAAAATGCTTTCGGCGTCTTCGGTGGAAGAAAACACTCTGAGCCACCCACGAATACCGTAAGACGAACCCATTTTTCCCAAAACGATGGGATCAACAGGTGCTTGCGCGGTGAGTTGTTTGCTCATCATGACCACCGTGACAGATTAAGCTGCTTTGTTTACTTCTTTGATCAGCGCAGCAACGCGATCAGAAATAGTTGCGCCCTGGCCAACCCAGTGAGCGATGCGATCCAGATCCAGGCGAGTGCCTTCTTCTTTTTCGCTAGCGATTGGGTTGAAGAAACCAACGCGCTCGATGAAGCGACCGTTGCGTGCATTACGGCTGTCAGCGACAACAACCTGGTAGAACGGACGCTTTTTAGCGCCGTGACGTGCTAAACGAATAGTTACCATAACATCCTCTTGTGTGAATAAAACAACCGGACCCCATCGAGGAACGGAGTCCGGTGTCATATTAAAAGCCCGAAAATTTTACTGATTTCTGGAGAAAATGCAATCAGCAGTTAATAACTCTGTCGCATAAGGTCATTTAGCGACCAGGAAATCCCGGCGGCATCATCCCTTTCATGCTTCTCATCATCTTCGCCATTCCGCCCTTCTTCATTTTCTTCATCATGCGCTGCATGTCGTCGAACTGTTTCAGAAGACGGTTAACGTCCTGCACCTGCATACCGCAACCGGCAGCGATACGGCGTTTACGCGAACCTTTGATGATTTCTGGCTTAGCGCGCTCTTTCATCGTCATCGAGTTGATGATGGCTTCCATACGCACCAGCACTTTATCGTCCATCTGCGACTTGACGTTATCCGGGATCTGCCCCATACCCGGCAGTTTGCCCATCAGGCTAGCCATGCCGCCCATATTTTTCATCTGGCGCAGTTGCTCAAGGAAGTCGTTGAGATCGAAGCCGTCGCCTTTTTTCAGCTTGCTGGCTAATTTCTCTGCCTGCGCGCGGTCAACTTTGCTTTCGATATCTTCGATCAGCGACAGTACGTCGCCCATGCCGAGAATACGGGAAGCGATACGGTCCGGATGGAACGGCTCCAGCGCCTCGGTTTTCTCGCCAACGCCGAGGAATTTGATCGGTTTGCCAGTGATGTGACGAATCGAGAGCGCCGCACCGCCACGAGCATCGCCGTCGACTTTAGTCAGTACCACACCGGTCAGCGGTAACGCTTCATTGAATGCTTTTGCCGTATTGGCCGCATCCTGACCAGTCATGGCATCAACCACAAACAGGGTTTCAACCGGATTAATCGATGCATGGACCTGTTTGATCTCGTCCATCATCGCTTCGTCAACGTGCAAACGACCGGCGGTATCCACCAGCAACACGTCGTAGAATTTCAGTTTGGCTTCTTTCAGCGCCGCGTTAACGATATCAACCGGCTTCTGACCAACATCTGAAGGGAAGAAGTCGACACCCACCTGCTCTGCCAGCGTCTCCAGCTGTTTGATTGCCGCCGGACGATAAACGTCGGCAGAAACCACCAGCACTTTTTTCTTGTGCTTCTCACGCAGGAACTTACCGAGCTTGCCCACGCTGGTTGTTTTACCGGCACCTTGCAGGCCCGCCATCAGTACCACCGCTGGCGGTTGCGCAGCCAGATTCAGGGTCTGGTTCTCTTCGCCCATCGCCGCAACCAGTTCGTTACGGACGATTTTGACGAACTCCTGCCCCGGCGTCAGGCTCTTATTAACTTCATGACCAACCGCTTTCTCTTTTACGCGATTGATAAACTCACGCACTACCGGCAGGGCGACGTCCGCCTCCAGCAGCGCCATGCGCACTTCGCGCAGCGTATCTTTTACGTTGTCTTCAGTGAGGCGTCCACGGCCACTGATATTGCGCAGCGTGCGCGACAAACGATCGGTTAAATTATCAAACATTGTCTCTCGCCTGGGGTGGAAACGGTTGGCCGCAATCGCGACACATCATCAGTATTTTGCCGCAGTATAACATGAAGGCGTCTTTGTTGTTATGCAACGGTTGGAGCAGCGTTCACCTGACGCTATACTGCTTCTCTTTCTTATTGCTCAAACTGTCGACATTACTATGCCCGTTTTTGCTCTGCTCGCGCTTGTCGCCTACTCCGTCAGTCTTGCGCTGATTGTTCCCGGTCTGCTGCAAAAAAACGGCGGCTGGCGGCGCATGGCTATTATTTCTGCGGTCATCGCGCTGGTCTGCCACGCAATCGCTCTGGAAGCCCGTATCTTGCCCGACGGTGATAGCGGACAAAACCTCAGCCTGCTGAACGTTGGTTCGCTGGTCAGTTTGATGATCTGTACGGTAATGACCATCGTGGCTTCTCGCAATCGTGGCTGGTTGCTGCTACCCATTGTCTATGCCTTTGCGCTTATCAACCTGGCGCTGGCCACCTTTATGCCCAATGAATACATCACCCATCTGGAAGCAACGCCTGGGATGCTGGTTCACATTGGCTTATCGCTCTTTTCCTATGCCACGCTGATTATCGCCGCTCTGTATGCATTACAACTGGCGTGGATTGATTACCAACTGAAGAACAAGAAGCTGGCGTTTAACCAGGAAATGCCGCCGTTGATGAGTATCGAGCGTAAAATGTTCCACATCACGCAGATTGGCGTGGTGCTGTTAACGCTCACTCTTTGCACTGGTCTCTTCTACATGCACAACTTATTTAGCATGGAAAATATCGACAAGGCCGTGCTCTCTATCGTGGCGTGGTTTGTCTATATTGTGCTGCTGTGGGGACATTATCATGAAGGATGGCGTGGACGCCGCGTCGTCTGGTTTAACGTTGCGGGTGCGGTCATTCTGACACTGGCCTACTTCGGTAGCCGAATTGTCCAGCAGTTAATCAGCTAACCCCAGAAAAGGAGTTTCCCCTGGAACACATATCTACTACCACGTTGATCATTATTCTGATCATCATGGTGGTCATTTCAGCCTATTTTTCCGGGTCCGAAACCGGAATGATGACCCTCAACCGCTATCGTCTGCGGCATATGGCGAAACAGGGTAATCGCTCGGCCAAACGTGTCGAAAAATTGCTGCGTAAGCCAGACCGCCTGATAAGCCTGGTGTTAATCGGCAATAACCTGGTCAATATTCTTGCCTCCGCGCTCGGCACTATTGTGGGGATGCGTTTGTACGGGGATGCGGGCGTGGCAATTGCGACTGGTGTGCTTACTTTTGTCGTACTGGTTTTTGCTGAAGTATTGCCGAAAACCATTGCCGCGCTGTACCCGGAAAAAGTCGCCTATCCAAGTAGTTTTCTGCTGGCGCCGCTGCAAATTTTGATGATGCCGCTGGTCTGGTTGCTGAACGCTATTACCCGCATGTTAATGCGCATGATGGGCATCAAAACCGATATTGTGGTCAGTGGCTCTTTAAGCAAAGAAGAATTACGCACCATTGTGCACGAATCGAGGTCACAAATTTCCCGTCGCAATCAGGATATGCTGTTGTCGGTACTCGATCTGGAAAAAATGACTGTCGATGACATCATGGTGCCGCGCAGTGAAATTATCGGTATTGATATCAACGATGACTGGAAATCGATTCTCCGCCAACTCTCCCACTCACCTCACGGACGCATCGTGCTCTACCGTGACTCGCTGGACGACGCCATCAGTATGCTGCGTGTGCGTGAAGCCTGGCGGTTGATGTCGGAGAAAAAAGAGTTCACCAAAGAAACCATGCTACGCGCCGCGGACGAAATCTATTTTGTCCCGGAAGGTACGCCGCTCAGCACGCAGCTGGTGAAGTTTCAGCGCAACAAAAAGAAAGTCGGCCTGGTCGTCAACGAGTATGGAGATATTCAGGGTCTGGTGACGGTCGAAGATATTCTCGAAGAGATTGTTGGTGATTTCACCACGTCGATGTCGCCAACGCTCGCCGAAGAGGTCACGCCGCAAAACGACGGTTCGGTGATTATCGATGGCACTGCCAACGTGCGGGAAATCAACAAAGCCTTTAACTGGCATCTACCGGAAGATGATGCACGAACGGTTAATGGCGTCATTCTTGAGGCACTGGAAGAGATTCCTGTCGCAGGAACTCGCGTGCGTATTGGCGAGTACGATATCGATATTCTCGATGTACAGGACAATATGATTAAGCAGGTAAAAGTTTTTCCTGTGAAACCGCTGCGCGAGAGTGTGGCGGAGTAACACAATGGCGAACTCCGGTTCGCCTTTTTTATCGCCATCTTTTAGGATTCCATCAATTCCTGTCATTTACTTAGCAATGTAATAATGTCTTTTCAAGCATTCGGAAAGGATATTGATGTTATGTCAGAAGATTATGTAATTGAATGGGATAAGGATTTTTCCGACGACCTCAACGTCGTCGCCAGCGTTTTTTTACAGCACACCCCAACCTTATGGCCCACTATTTTCTCTCAACTTTCGACGCAACCTGAAATCTTTGAAGACGAAGATGAAGACGAATATGGATTGCAAGACGTTCTCGATTGCAGTGGAGGCGATCTCGGAAATCATGACCTGGCGCAGGCATTTTTACAGGTTCTACGCAGTGAAGGATTAATTCAACTCGTTGACTGGAAAGGTGAAGATGAAGAAGGTGAGCTGGCTAATTTTGCTGCAGATCGCTTTTATGAACTCACAAAAAACCTGACAGCTTCTGAGGAATTAAGGAATCTTCTTGTCGAAATAACCCAAGAGGATGAAATCTCCGATGTCTGTGAAGCCGGAGACCGCTACCTTGACGAGATCTTTGAACGCATCCAGACCGAACTCAATAAGAGAGGCTTTCAGATTTTTGATCTGAATGAAGGTTCTGACACCTATAACGTGGTCGTTCTGCCAATGAACGACTATAAAAAAATAGATGATTTCAACACGCCGTGGCTGGAAGTACAGGATTTTTTAAGCTAAAAAAATGGCCGACTTCACGTCGGCCATCAGACATTTACTTCGCCTTCGCTACAGTAACCATCGCCGCACGAATCGTACGACCATTCAGCGTATAACCCTTCTGCATAATACCCAGTACGTTACCTGGCGCAACGTCATCAGATTCCACCATTGCGATGGCCTGATGCACGTTCGGGTCCAGCGGCACGTTAGTTTCGGCGATCACTTCAACGCCAAACTTACGCACAACATCCAGCATCGACTTCAGCGTCAGCTCAATACCTTCAACCATCGCGGACATATCCGGGTTAGTTTTATCAGCCACTTCCAGCGCACGATCCAGGCTATCAATCACCGGCAGCAATTCGTTGATGAATTTCTCCAGCGCGAATTTATGTGCTTTTTCGATATCCAGTTCAGTACGGCGACGCAGGTTTTCCATTTCGGCTTTTACGCGCAAAATGCCGTCACGTTCACGGGTCTGGGCTTCAGCCAGCTGAGCTTCGAGATTCGCAATTTTTTCATCGCGCGGATCCACCTGCTCAGCAGAAGCTTCTGGCTCAACTGCCTCAATCTCTTCGTGCTGATCCATGATAATTTCTTCCGGGGCTTGCCCCTCAGGCGTTTTCTGTTCTTTACTACTCATGAATTTCTCCGCGTTTTTTTTCGCATTCATCTCGCTAACTTCGCTTATTATGGGGATCAGTTTCAGGGTTTCAAGGGAAGCACTCACATTGTCATCAATCTTCGCAACAAGGACCTCGGAAAAATGAATAATCATTTCAAGTGTATTGGCATTGTGGGACACCCACGGCACCCTACTGCACTGACAACACATGAAATGCTCTACCGCTGGCTGTGCACAAAAGGTTACGAGGTCATCGTCGAGCAACAAATCGCTCACGAACTGCAACTGAAGAATGTGAAAACTGGCACGCTCGCGGAGATTGGGCAACTGGCTGATCTCGCGGTAGTCGTTGGTGGCGACGGTAATATGCTGGGCGCGGCGCGCACACTCGCCCGTTACGATATTAAAGTTATTGGAATCAACCGTGGCAACCTGGGTTTCCTGACCGACCTTGATCCCGATAACGCCCAGCAACAATTAGCCGATGTGCTGGAAGGCCACTACATCAGCGAGAAACGTTTTTTGCTGGAAGCGCAAGTCTGTCAGCAAGATTGCCAGAAACGCATCAGCACGGCGATTAACGAAGTGGTACTTCACCCTGGCAAAGTGGCGCATATGATTGAGTTCGAAGTGTATATCGACGAGATCTTTGCGTTTTCGCAGCGTTCCGATGGCCTGATTATTTCGACACCAACAGGCTCCACCGCATATTCCCTCTCTGCGGGGGGTCCTATTCTAACACCCTCTCTGGATGCGATTACCCTGGTGCCAATGTTCCCGCATACGTTGTCAGCACGACCACTGGTCATAAACAGCTGCAGCACGATCCGTCTACGTTTTTCGCATCGCCGTAACGACCTGGAAATCAGTTGCGACAGCCAGATAGCACTACCGATTCAGGAAGGAGAAGATGTCCTGATTCGTCGCTGTGATTACCATCTGAATCTGATTCATCCGAAAGATTACAGCTATTTCAATACATTAAGCACCAAGCTCGGCTGGTCAAAAAAATTATTCTAATTTTACGCCAGCCTCTTTACTGTATATAAAACCAGTTTATACTGTACACAATAACAGTAATGGTTTTTCATACAGGAAAACAACTATGTTGGCACAACTGACCATCAGCAACTTTGCTATCGTTCGTGAGCTTGAGATTGATTTTCACAGCGGCATGACCGTAATCACCGGCGAGACCGGCGCGGGTAAATCTATTGCAATAGATGCCCTGGGCCTTTGTCTCGGCGGTCGCGCTGAAGCCGACATGGTGCGTACCGGCGCTGCTCGCGCAGATCTGTGCGCCCGTTTTTCTCTGAAAGATACACCCGCAGCACTGCGCTGGCTGGAAGAAAACCAACTGGAAGATGGCCGTGAATGCCTGCTTCGTCGCGTAATCAGTAGCGATGGTCGCTCTCGTGGTTTTATCAACGGTACAGCTGTTCCACTGTCACAACTGCGCGAACTGGGCCAGTTGCTCATTCAGATCCATGGTCAGCACGCCCATCAATTACTCACCAAACCCGAGCACCAAAAATTCCTGCTTGATGGCTATGCCAATGAAACCTCTCTGCTTCAGGAAATGACCGCACGTTATCAGTTGTGGCATCAAAGCTGCCGCGACCTCGCGCATCATCAACAGTTAAGTCAGGAACGCGCCGCTCGTGCGGAGCTGCTGCAATACCAATTAAAAGAACTGAACGAATTTAATCCGCAGCCCGGAGAGTTTGAGCAAATCGACGAAGAGTACAAACGTCTGGCGAACAGCGGTCAATTGCTGACCACCAGCCAGAATGCATTGGCATTAATGGCCGACGGCGAAGACGCAAACCTGCAAAGCCAGCTTTACACGGCTAAACAACTGGTGAGCGAATTGATTGGCATGGACAGCAAACTGTCCGGCGTACTTGATATGCTGGAAGAGGCTACCATCCAGATTGCTGAAGCCAGCGACGAACTGCGCCACTACTGCGATCGTCTGGATCTTGATCCCAACCGACTGTTTGAACTTGAACAGCGCATCTCAAAACAGATTTCGCTGGCACGTAAACATCACGTCAGCCCTGAGGTATTGCCACAGTATTACCAGTCGCTACTGGAAGAACAGCAGCAACTGGACGATCAGGCCGACTCACAAGAAACGCTCGCGCTGGCGGTAACGAAACATCATCAGCAGGCACTGGAAACGGCGCGCGCGTTACACCAGCAACGCCAGCATTATGCAAATGAGTTGGCACAGCTGATCACCGACAGTATGCATGCACTCTCTATGCCGCATGGGCAGTTTACGATTGATGTTAAATTTGACGAGCATCACCTGGGCGCTGACGGCGCTGATCGTATTGAGTTTCGGGTAACCACCAACCCAGGTCAGCCAATGCAGCCTATTGCCAAAGTCGCATCTGGTGGTGAATTGTCCCGCATCGCATTGGCAATTCAGGTCATCACAGCGCGTAAAATGGAAACCCCGGCACTGATTTTTGATGAAGTGGATGTAGGGATTAGCGGTCCAACAGCGGCAGTTGTCGGCAAACTGCTGCGTCAACTCGGCGAATCAACTCAGGTGATGTGTGTTACCCACCTGCCACAAGTCGCGGGATGTGGTCATCAACACTATTTTGTCAGCAAAGAAACCGATGGTGCGATGACAGAAACGCATATGGAGTCGCTGGACAAAAAAGCGCGGTTACAAGAGCTGGCGCGCCTGCTTGGTGGCAGTGAAGTCACACGTAACACACTGGCGAATGCGAAAGAACTGCTTGCGGCGTAAACTTTTTTCCTGCTTCACGGTCAGAGTAAACAGCAAAACGCCGTAAGACCGGAAAGCAAAAGGTTTTAAAGTGATGAAAGGTCTATTATCATCGGCATATTACAGATGAGCCACGTACTGCTCGGGCCCGAAAAGGAATCAAATCACTATGCGCTGTAAAACGCTGACTGCTGCAGCAGCAGTACTATTGATGTTGACCGCAGGCTGTTCCACTCTGGAGCGAGTGGTTTACCGTCCTGACATCAACCAGGGGAACTATCTGACCGCTAACGACGTATCCAAAATACGTGTTGGCATGACGCAACAACAAGTTGCGTACGCATTGGGTACACCGCTGATGTCCGATCCATTTGGTACGAATACCTGGTTCTATGTCTTCCGCCAGCAACCAGGTCATGAAGGTGTAACGCAGCAAACGCTGACGCTGACCTTTAACAGTAGCGGGGTGTTGACCAACATTGATAACAAACCTGCGCTGAGTGGTAACTAATAATAAAGTTGCTCTCAAAGACGTTAAAAAAGGTGCTCAATGAGCACCTTTTTTCTGTCTGTTATTTATTCGCTGATTTTTCTGCTCGTTGCCTGCGAAGCTCTTTCGGATCGGCAATGAGAGGACGATAAATCTCCACCCGATCGCCATCATGCACGGTATCGCTCAGTTTTGCCGGACGGCTGTAAATGCCGACTTTGTTTTTAGTTAAATCGATATCGGTACGCAATTCCAGCAAGCCACTGGTGCGAATAGCTTCTTCAACCGTCGCGCCCTCCTGCAGCGTCACGCGCTGCAGGTACTGCTTCTCAGGTAGAGCATAAGCCACCTCAACGGCAATTTTACCTGGCACTGTAAACCTCTTTCGCACGAACCGTAAAAGCCTGGACCATATTAGCCGCCAGCTCTTTAAACACGCGGCCAAAGGCGAGTTCAATCAACTTATTGGTAAACTCAAAGTCGAGATGAAACTCGATACGACACGCCTCCTGGCTCAGCGGCGTAAACTTCCATCCACCGATCAATTTCTTGAACGGCCCATCCACCAGATTCATAAGAATACTTTGGTTACTGGTCAACTGGTTGCGGGTAGTAAACGTTTTGCTGATCCCAGCCTTAGAGACATCTACCGCCGCGGTCATCTGCCCAGGAGTGGACTCCAGAATCCGACTTCCGGTACAACCCGGCAAAAACTGAGGATAAGACTGAACGTCATTCACTAACTGATACATTTGCTCCGCGCTGTAGGGTACCAGTGCGGTCCGGCTAATCTGAGGCATAACAATTTCCATCAACAAAAATCCAACAAATAATATCATTTATCCTGCTGTAAAAAAAACGCTATCCCGGCGCTGGGTAACATCGGGTTCATGCTAAGATAGAGCCTTGTCCCCCGCAGGATTGATATGGGGTGTTTTCGATTTCAGATTACCGATGATTCACGACGCTTATGACGAAGAAAAAAGCACATAAACCTGGTTCAGCGACCATCGCGCTTAACAAGCGCGCCCGTCACGAATACTTTATCGAAGAAGAGTTCGAAGCGGGACTTGCCCTGCAAGGCTGGGAGGTTAAATCCCTGCGCGCAGGAAAAGCCAATATCAGCGACAGCTACGTCCTTCTACGTGATGGAGAAGCATTTCTGTTTGGCGCTAACATCACGCCAATGGCTGTGGCATCCACGCATGTGGTGTGCGATCCTACCCGTACCCGCAAGTTACTTCTCAACCAGCGCGAACTGGACTCATTGTACGGTCGCGTCAATCGAGAAGGCTATACCGTAGTGGCGCTCTCCCTGTACTGGAAAAATGCCTGGTGCAAAGTGAAAATCGGCGTCGCTAAAGGTAAGAAACAGCACGATAAACGTTCAGACATCAAAGAACGCGAATGGCAGGTGGATAAAGCGCGTATCATGAAAAACGCCCACCGTTAAATCTGCACTCCAATTATTGACCAGTTCCTCACCGCGCCACCCTCTCCGGCGGCGCGAATGAACATCTTATTGGCTATCACATCCGACCCAAATGTTGCCATCCCATTGCTTAATCGAATAAATATCAGGCTACACGGGTGCTAAATCTTTAACGATAACGCCATTGAGGCTGGTCATGGCACTCATGAATCTGGTATACTTACCGTTACACATTGGGGCTGATTCTGGATTCGACGGGATTTGCGAAACCCAAGGTGCATGCCGAGGGGCGGTTGGCCTCGTAAAAAGCCGCAAAAAATAGTCGCAAACGACGAAAACTACGCTTTAGCAGCTTAATAACCTGCTTAGAGCCCTCTCTCCCTAGCCTCCGCTCTTAGGACGGGGATCAAGAGAGGTCAAACCCAAAAGAGATCGCGTGGAAGCCCTGCCTGGGGTTGAAGCGTTAAAACTTAATCAGGCTAGTTTGTTAGTGGCGTGTCCGTCCGCAGCTGGCAAGCGAATGTAAAGACTGACTAAGCATGTAGTACCGAGGATGTAGGAATTTCGGACGCGGGTTCAACTCCCGCCAGCTCCACCAAATAAATCAAGGGGTTACGTAAAAGCGTAGCCCCTTTTTCTTTGGTAGTGGCGGCAAAATGGCGACAGACTTTTGCGTCCATCTTGCCTGTCGCCATCTTGAAATCATGCAAAGAGGTTTCACATGGAAGAACTTCACTTTGTTTACATCAATGCAAATGGTCGTATCGGAGTTCACTCAATACAGAGCATCAGTTATAGCGAAAATCATATACAGGGCATTTGTAAGAACACCGATCGAATAAAAACCTTCCGAAAAGACCGCATTCTTAAACAGTACGATTCACCAGAACAAGCCATTCAGGAATGCGCGTCATTCCTCCCCGAAAACTACTCACACCTCACTAAGCAGTCTGGTCCGAAAAAAAATACATTCGATGTGTGTTTCACCGGATTTAAGAAAGCAGATAAAGAAAGATTGGTTGATAAGGCGAATGAACAAGGATTAACGGTAAGAACCTCTGTAACCCAAAGCCTTCAGATGCTCTGTTGCGGTTACAATGCAGGCCCATCAAAAGTATCGGCAGCCAGGATGAAAGGCACAATCATCATAGATGAGCCTGGCTTTATACATTTTCTTGAAACGGGTGAGATCCCAGATGAATAAAAACCTGCCGTAGCAGGTTCTCTTTCTCAAAAATTCATATGCCCCTGACCACCTGGCAATGGATGTGGAGGAGCAGTAGCAATAAGTGCGGGTGTCACAATAAACCGGACCACTGTTTCATGGGTAACAAAAGTGCTCCCGCAGTTAATATTTTGGCACTGGCAGTAACGCTCTTTGGTGCTTTCAGTTACTTGAAAACTGCTCCTTGTGTGTGCCGCATGACCACACTTTGGACAATTCATCATATCCAGATCCCTACCTTTGCTATCAGAATCATTGTAATGATACACAAAATATCAATATTGAGAACACTTTATTCCATTTCAAGATCATCAATCTTCACTTCGAGTTCAATACTGGTCGTAAAACCATTATCCGGGCTGACGGTATGAGTCAGAGTCGTAATGGTCCATTCCGCATCATCTATCGGTTGTTTAAAGCCACTAACTTTCACTGGCATTTCCGTGTAAAGATCTGCCCGCCCTTCCGCCAGTTGTAGCGAGAATGACGCAACGCCGCGTTGCAGGCGTTCCCACTGCATTTTCGCTGCCCGTTCAGCGTTGCTCCGGTTGGCATAAGTGCGATTAAGTACCAGCACGTTTTCATCCGTACCCACCAGGTAATCGCCCTGCTTCGCTTCCGGCTCTTTCTTCTGCTTCTTAGTTCTGCGCTTACGCTTCACCGTGGTGCTTTCTTTCTTCGCAGGTTCGCGGGTATGCAACCAGCTGGCAATTACGCCCGTGTAGGCTCCGCGATCTGCCAGGGTAAATCGGTGACTGTCGCCGTCCTTGCGTGTGATAGTGATCACTGGCAGAGGTTTACCAGTGGCGCTTTTGCCCTGCCCCTGCCGGATGAATAACAGATTGCCATTTTTCACCGACGCGATGGCACCGTACTGTCGCGCCAGCCGCATCAGAAAACTGCCGTCACTCTCATTAGTCTGGTCTATATGCTCCACGGCCTTATCCGACAGGTCTTTACCCAGTGCCATCTTCAGCTTGTGCCGCGCGGCTATTTCCTTCACCACTTCCCCGACGGTGGTCTTATGCCACGATTTTTCACGGCGGGTATTCAGCGTTTCCCGAAAATCAGCACTTCGCGCCCGGATAGTCAGGCGGTCCGGTGCGCCAGTGTGTTCAATCTCGTCCACTGTGAATGCCCCTTTCGGGAAAAGCGGCTGCCCCTTCCAGCCCAGCGCCAGCGTAATAACCGCACCACGGCGCGGCAGCACGATTTTTCCGTCAGCGTCATCCAGCTCCAGATCAAGCTGGTCCGCTTCAAAGCCCCGGTTATCCGTCAGCGTCAAACTCATCAGGCGGTTATCCAGCACAGTGGTGATATCCCTGCCCTCAATACTGATGCTGAATGCGGGAGTTTTGTTGCCTTTGTTAAGCAGTTCAGAGCTGAAATTCACGACAGCAGCCCTCCCACCGTTTTACTGATATCGCTTAAGGCAGACGTTGCCGTGTCCTGCAGATTATTCAGTTGCGCACTGAGATCACCGAACATATCGGACAGGGATTCATCCACTCGTTTGAGCGACAGGGTGAACTCAATCCGGCGCGGCATACCGTCGCGGAAAAACTCCGTTTTAGTCTGATTCAGTCCCTCAATCACATACATGCCGTAAATCGTGCCGCTGCCTTCAATCAGGGGCCATGCTTTCCCCTGTTCTGCCATCTGCTCCAGTGCCAGCAACGACAGCCTGCCGCCTGTTATTTCCGGCATAAGAACACCGGAAAGCGTCAGCATGTCGTTGTCCGGTCCCAGAAACTGCGTGGACGGACGTCGGTTTACCCGGCTGTTTGCCGCATGTCGCCAGCTGCGTTGATACTGCAGTTCCTGATACGGAACGGTGCGCAGCATAAACACGTACAATCCCAGCACCATCATCATGCGTCGTATCCCCCCTGATCGCTGTAGTTACTCCTGGCTTTTGCCTTCAGCCTGCGTTCACGTTCATCAAGCTGGCGTGCCACCTCCCGCGCAATATCCTGCGCACTTTGTCCTGGCTGCGTCTGAATGATGATCTGCGTCGGTGCCTCAATCCGTTGAACGAGCGGCACAGTGGCTGCGCGACTCACAATTGCTTCTCCACCTTTCGCGGGAAGTGCCAAGGGGTGCAACGGTGGAAGCTCTGCTGGCGCGGCAGCAACGCCCATCATTCCGGCAACAACGGCAGCCAGTGCAGCTGTATTTCTCCGGCTGGTCACATTTGCCGGGCCGTTAACAATTTCCGGCCCGTTTTCACCGACGATGCCAAACTGCCCGCGCGGGATATACCCGCCGCTGTCATACATCCCCGCAAAGCCATATCCCCATGATGGAAAACCACCCGATGGCATCATCACTTTACCGTCTGCATTCACCGTCGCAGGTTGCTGACGCGTCACGCTTTCCGGCAGTTTTGCCTTTGCGGCCTCTTTACTGACAATGCCGAGCTTCTCCAGCAACCAGGAAACGCCGGATTTCAGGGAGTCCAGCGGATGCATAACCATATTCAGCCCTTCCGCCAGTGCCTCCCCGAATCGCCGCCCCATTGCCGCTGCGCTCTGCAGTTCGGCAGAGGTCGACTTAACGGGCGTCAGCAGATCAGTAAACCAGCCCCACAGCGCCTGCACTTTGTCGCCAATCCACTGGAACACGGGCTTAAGCGGTTCGAACGCTGCACTGATGGGACCTGCCGCCGCTTTGAATCCTTCCACCACGCCACCGAGAAATGCGGTGATGGGTTGCCAGTATTTCCAGACAACCAGCGCCACGCCCGCCAGTGCAGTAACCACAAGACCTATCGGACTGAGCAGAGCACCTAACAGACCAGATATGGCATACAGGGCAACGCGCAGCATCGCCAGTGGACCAGATGCCAGTACTCGCAGCACCGTGCCTGCGGCGGCCAGTCCACCGCGCAGTACCGCCAGAGGATTCATAAACATCACAGCAACAGCACGTAAACCGGATAATCCAGACCGCAAAAGTGCAACCGGCGCACCTGCTACAGTTTTCAGGACATTTCCCGTCAGTGATGCCGTGCGGCGCAAAGACGACAACGGCGCAGTAAGTAAACCTGCGGCGTTGCCCGATGAAGCAAGCCCGCGTCGCAGCAGTGCCAGTGGTGCGCCAGCCAGCCAGGACAACGCGCTGCTGGTTCGAGTTACTGCTGCCGTAACGGAAGATAACGTTTTGATACCCAACACAGAGAATCCCAGACGGATCACTGCCAGCGGCCCCAGCACTGCAGCCAGCGCCACCGCTAAGGTGCCGAGGCCGACGGTAACCGCAGCCACAACAGCCGATGCTTTCATCAGTGTGCCTGTCAGTTCCGGGTTAGCTTCCACCCAGCGACGCAACGCCCCCGTAACGCTTTTCACCGTGTACAGAATATCCATCAGCGGCTGGCGCAGCGTTTCGCCCAGGCTGCTGAAGGTGTTCTGCGCTCCGGTTTTGACCAGCAACCACTGCGCAGAAAGTGAATCCTTGTTAATGTCGGATTCTTTCTGCATGGAGCCAAGCGCATCATTGCCCGCTGTCAGTTTTAACTGACGCTGCAGTTCCGGCAGGTTGTTTGCCAGTTTCGCCGCGTCATCGCCAAACTCTTTACCAAACAACATAGTCATGGCAGACAGGCGCTTGTCCTGCGGCAGCGCGTTTACCTTCTCCAGCACGCGCTGGATGGTTCCCATCGCATCCTTCGTCATCTGCTTTTCAATCACTTCAGGATTGAGTTTCAGCAGATTCATCCCTTCAAAGAAACTCTTGCTTTGCATGGTGGCAATGGACAATTCACGCACCATCGCGTTTGCTGCACTGGCTGCAACCTCTGGCGCAGCGCCCAGTGTCAGGAAGGTGGAACCCAGCGCCGCCGCTTTACGATAATCCAGACGGTCAGCCACACCGCCCAGACGTTGCATCACATCAATGATGTCTGCCCCTTTCGACATGGCGTTATCATCCAGATAGTTCAGCGCATCACCGAGCTGTTCAATATTGCGGGTGGGGATTTTGTAGAGCTGGGCGATTTTCCCCAGACTTTCTGACAGTTCATCCGCTGGCAGCTCAAAGGCTGTTGCCGCCTTTGCTGCCGTACTGGCGAAGGCCAGCAGGTCACGTTTCTGATCTTCCCAGCTGTCGTCAGGGTTTGCGACGTTCATGCGCGCACCACCTTCAACCAGTGCAGCGAAGTCCACCGCACCGTTTTCCATCGGCAACTGTTCGCTGGCAGCCTTGATGGCATCCTGCATTTCATAAAAACGTGCAGTGCGGTTGCCATTATCGTCACGCAGACCATTGACCTGCTTTGCCACACCTTTCATGGCATCTTCCATGCTGGTATAGCTTTTTACTGCCGCCATCACTGGCGCACCCATTGCCAGCCCTGCAGCCGTGGTGGTGGCTCCGGCACCTGCAATACGATCACGCACCTCCAGCGAACGGGCATAACTGGCACGCGCTGCATTCATCCTGCGCTGAGCTTCCCCCAGTCGCTTCAGCCGCGCCTCCTGTTTCGAAAGTTCCTGGTTATAACGTGATGTTTCACGGGCTAAACGGGCAGTTGCTCCCGCATCGTCTTTCGCAGAAATTCCCGCCCGGTACAGTTCAGCACGCACAAGCGCCGTCTGCTGCTGCAGCTTTTTCTGGCGTTCTTCCAGGCGCTGAACAGCCAGCCGTTGACGGCCCAGAGCAACAACCTGACGTTGCGAAGGCGGCCCCATCGCTCCCAGTTCCTGACTGAGCAAATTTGCACGCTGGCGGGCATAGTTCAGCCTGTCGCCTAATTTCTGATTTTCTGCCTGCAGCTTTCGGAAGCTGTCCAGACTGCTCCCGGCCTGATCAAGCTGCTTTATTGCATCGCGGGATTTTTTGACAGCAGCAGCCAGTTCTCTTGAACTGGCCTGCGCAGATCGAAATGGGCGGGTGAGCTTGTCAACCGCATTAAGAATGACCTGCAGACGCAGGTTGTTATCACTCATCGTTGGCCCCGCTTCTCTGAATCGCTTTATACCGCCATTCCAGCACTTCGGTCAGCGGCATAACGTCAGTAACGGATGGCGGCCAGTGAAAAATGGTGGCGATATCTGCCACCAGATCGTCAACCGTCAGGCTGTCGGTAAACCGGCAAGCACCGACTTCTTCAACAAAAAAGTGACAACCTCAACCGACATGGCAGTGAGATCTGCCGGGTCCATCTCTGCAATTTCCTGTGCAGTCAGTGCCGGACTGGAGATGCGGGGGATCACGGTCATCATCGCGTTTACATCCATATCCATAATGGCCTGCAGGCGTGTACCGCGCAGCGCACCGGACTGCGGTTTACGCAGCACAATTTCGGTGATTTCTGTTTTACCGCGCTTGATGGGGGTATCCAGTTGAATGGTCTTTTCAGTCTGCTTATCGCTCATTTTGCTGTCCTGTCAATTGGGTTCTGGCGCGGTATCCCGCGCCGTTCAGATATATCAGAGGCCGAGGGCGTTGCGGTGCGCTTCCATCAGGTCCACACCGTCCACAATTTCCACCATGTTGATAAGGTCCACTTCATAGAGCACCTCACCATTGATGGTCAGCTTCGCGTAGCTGTTGGTACTGGTCACTTTGGTGGTGTTGCTTTCGCCCGTCTTCCACTCGCCGGAATCCACTTCTTTGTGACGTCCACGCACGACAAGCTCCACGGCCTGCACTTCCCCGGTATCGTCACGCTGAATAGAGCCGGTAAAGCGCAGCTGGATGCCATCCACCGTGGCTTTACCCATCTGTTTAAACAGCAGCAATTCAGTACCACCAATGGAAAATTCTGTGTCCAGCGCACTGTCATCAAGCCCCAGATCCACATCCACCGCACCCGGCATTCCGCCGCCGCGATACTTCTCATATTTGCGGGTAAATTTCGGCAGCGTCAGCGACTCAACGATCCCCTGCCAGTTGTTCCCGTCGTTAAACAGGTTCAGGTGTTTTAATTTGCGTGGTAAAGCCATGTTGTCCCCTTACGCGCTGACCTGGCTGGCGAAATTCACCAGGTACTGATCGGTGATGCGCTGACGCAGCATCAGGTTTTCAAGTGGCGGCACTGGCGTGTAGTCGTAGTCGATGGTGAGTTTTCCGGCTTTCAGCGTGTCTTTGTCGTTCACCGACTCATCCAGCCAGCAATCACCACCAATGAGATAGCCCTGACTGACCAGGCTGCGCATTTTGGCGCGGATACCTTCGATAATGTCGCGGGCCAGCGACGGGTTAAGCGGTTTATCCACCGCCCACATGTGTGCTTCTGCCATCGTGTCCATCAGCACCTGCGCCGTGCGGGTGTAGTTTTCGAAGGCAAAGAGCGGGTCATCACTCAGGCAGCGGGAACCCCAGAAGCGGAAACCGTCTTTACGCACAAGCGTGGTGACGTCGTTCTGGTTCAGCAGACCTGCATCGGTTGCCGGGTTCTGCAGATCCCAGAACACATCTGCAGAAATTCCGGTGACACCGTTCACGCCCACGTTGGACAGGCTTTTGTGCCATCCGGTCTGCTCGTCAATTTTGGCGCGCAGACCAAGCGCACGGGCGGTGGCATATGCCGTTGCTTCGGCATTCAGCACCGTGTCCCAGCCAGTAAAGTCAGGCCAGATCAGCATCCCTTCGCGCTGGCTGAAGTTTTCGCGGTAAGTGATCGCCTCCTGCACTGTCTTGCAGCCATACGCTGACAGGTAAGCAAATCCACGCAGGCTTTGCGCCACGCTCAGCAACTCAGTAGCTACCGCCTTGGTGTCGTGGCCTGGCACGCCGAGAATGCGCGGTTTAACGCCGAGCTGTGACTGGGCAGATAACAGGGCTTTCATACCTGTTTTTTTACCTTCAGCAGTCACTGCGCCGATGATATTGGTCGTGGTTTCGTCTTCCGTTTCACCCTGCGGCACACGCACAACAATGGTCACGGGTTTTGCCTGGTCAGCGATGGCATCCAGCGAACGGGCCAGAGTACCTGACTCACCCGCTTTACCGCTGGCAGTCAGCACATCAGTGATCAGCACGGGTTTATTAAGAGGAAACATTTTTGCATCGGCATCATCGCCCGTGCAGACCATACCCACGATGGCGGTGCTCACCGTGGTAATAGATCGGGTGCCTTCGTTGACTTCAACAACGCGCACCCCGTGGTGGTAATCCTGAGCCATAGTGGCGAACCTCCTGATTGGATTAGGCTTCGCCCTATGTTGAAGTGATTGTGCCTGACAAACAGCTAAGCGCAGTTGTGTCGTTATTCACACAAAATAACGGTATTTGTCTGCTTGCAGGGATAATCAACATAATGCTGATTCAGGGGGATTCATTGATCTTATTTGCCGGAAATTTTCTATAAATGGTAGAAACGCCTACATCAAAAATCAGTGCAATACGCTGTATTGATTCTCCGGCCTCGAGTAAACGCCCAATCTGTGCCCACTGTTCGGTGGTCAACTTAGGACGGCGTCCACCTACTCTGCCTTTGGCACGAGCTGCAGCCAGCCCTGCCCTGGTACGTTCAACTATCAGTTCGCGTTCCATTTCAGCCAGGGCACCCATGACATGAAAAAAGAAACGGCCCATTGGGGTACTGGTATCAATACTGTCAGTCAGGCTTCTGAAATTCACACCACGCTGGCGCAACTCTTCTATCAGCGTAACAAGATGCCGCATACTGCGCCCCAACCTGTCCAGCTTCCAGACAACCAGCGTGTCTCCTGCCGATAGTGTCCTGAGTAGTTTTTTCAGCCCCGGTCTGTCGGACTTAGTGCCACTGATTTTGTCCTCAAAAATCTGCTCACATCCCGCGCAGTTCAGTGCATTACGTTGCAAATCGGTGTTCTGGTCATTTGTTGACACGCGTACATAGCCAATAAGCATGATCATCCCCCTGAATAAAAACCGGAGATGATGCCAGTTAGCTGTTACCTCTGCATTTTCTTAAACGTTGGTTTTGGAGAAGGTGCTAACTGGGTTATGTTACCTGGAGGAATGATAATTCAGCGTGTTTATCTTGGATTTCCTGTTGGCACCAATGTAAGACACATAACTTTCCCCCGGTCGTTTACAACAACGAACTATTCCATCTCAATTAACTGGAATGATATCGGTACTGTAACAACTGAAACACAATCGCCAGCAAATGTGGCGGTTGTTCATCAAACAAAATCATTAACAGGGGCCAGCATCTGGCAGGCAGGTCCCGGGGGATTTAATGTGGACATTATAGCGGTGGGGTATTGATATGTACGTATGGAGCGCTAAAGCAAATGGCTTTTTCCCCATATCGGAGAAAGAAAAATTTGAGGCATCAGGTCTGTGGCCTGATGATGGTGTAATAGTCAGTGAGGAAGAACATAAAAAGTTATTTATGGATATTCCACCAGGAAAACAGATTGGAACACTGAATGGAAAACCAGCACTGATAGATATTCCTCAGCCGACCAAAAAGGAATTAATAGCTATTGCTGAAGTTAAAAAATCCCAATTACGGGAAAAAGCTGACAGTGAAATATCCTGGCGTCAGGATGCTGTTGATGCTGATATCGCAACTGATGAAGAAACTTCAACTCTCACCGAATGGAAGAAATACCGTGTGCTGCTGATGCGTGTTGATACTTCAACAGCACCCGATATTGAATGGCCTACGCCTCCGGCAGTTCAGGCCAGATGACATCCGGCGCGGTGCTGGTATCTGTTGCCGTCACCGCGTCAATGTAATCCAGCACGGCGTTAAGTCGGGTTGTTTCTGCCTGAGTCAGTTTCCGTCCGGCCTGTAATTTCAGCTGAATCAGACTAATGGAAGCCATTGCTGCATCAATCAGTGACTGGCGCTGTGCTTCTGCTGCTTCTACTGCGGCGTTATGCTGTGCCTCAGTATCTGTCACCCATTTCTCACCATCCCATTTATCATATGGCGTTAACGGTGAAAGCGTGACATAACCGTTTTTGATGGCACCGATATAATCCACTGTAACAGCTGCGCCATTTTCTGTTGAGTAAACAGTCTCATTGCGATGGTCTTCTTCATGGCTCCATCCCTTACCCGTAAATACTGCCACTTTCCCCGGAATGTTTTCGCCCGGGTCAATACCAGTGGAACAGGCGGGCATACTTACGCCAGTATTAATATATTCATCAGACCAGCCCGTATACTCAGATGTTTCAGCATCATAATAAAAACAACGCATATCGCCCGGCACTGTAGCCAGCCCATTTTCATCAAAAACAGGTTTCATTATTTAGCCCTCACCAGAAAGTTAAATGCAATATTTCGCGGTCTGACAGCAACAAAATTCACACCATCACCCACAGAGTTACTGGTGAAATTAAATCGTGAAAATCCTGGCTGATTTCCGGCGATGCCATCATGAAAGTTAATTGCGTGTCCCGCACCTCCGCCTATATCCCCGGCAAACTGAGAAAAGTTTGTAGCTTCCTGCCAGCTTAATAATTCGCGACCACCGTCTGCACCTCGCCCGTCATCCCAGATACGAATGAAATCACCGCGGGCTTCAGGTAATACCAGCGAAGGAAACACTTTCGCCAGCACAGGATAATCAGTGGCAGAGAATTTCGCGCCGTTGAACTTCAAAAACACCATACTGGACCAGCTGTCGATTACAGTATTTGGCATTGCAGCGGACGGCCAGAAGAACGGAACGCCAATAGCTGGAGCACCTTCTCCCAAACCAAGGTATGTGAGAAGACCAGCTACATCCTTTCCACTCAAATTGGTAAGCGTATTGTCCAGCGGTTGTTTACCTGCCAGCGCATTAAGCATTGTCGTGGCAAAGTTCGGGTCATTCCCCAGTGCCGCCGCCAGTTCGTTCAGTGTATCCAGTGCAGCAGGTGCAGAACCCACCATTCCTGCAATCGCCGATTTCACAAAAGCCGTAGTGGCAATCTGTGTATTGTTGACCGACTGCGCCGCCGTGGGGGCTGTTGGCGTTCCGGTGAGTGCCGGACTCGACAACGGTGCTTTTAGTGCCAGCGCATTGTTAATGGTGGTACTGAAATTCGGATCATTGTTAATGGCTGCGGCTATTTCTTTCAGCGTGTCCAGCGTGGCTGGCGCACCATTAATAAGGGCCGTCAGTGCCGCCTGTACAAACGCAGTGGTCGCAACCTGCGTGGTATTATTCCCCGCCGCTGGCGTTGGCGCTTTGGGGGTTCCGGTAAATGTCGGGCTGGCTTTTGGCGCGTACTGTGAATGCGGGTCCGGTGCGGCAAGATGTTTTGCCATCTGATCATCCGCGTACACCTTCAGCTCCAGTGCCTTGTCATCCACATACTTGCGGGTTGCCAGCACTACAGCAGGGTCGATTTTCAGGGTGATATTGTCCGTGCTGCTGGTAATCAGCACCATGCGCACGGTCTGAGTGCGCCCGCTACCTTCAGCCAGTTGCGGCTTATAGCTTTCCGGGCAGTTGCCCACGGCAATCAATGCCCCGGACTCATCAAACAAGCCCACTTCACGTATCCACCAACCGCCCTCGTTTTCAGGGATCACCTGTTCGGCAATAATCTGGCTGCTGTTCTGCGGGTCGATATAAAGCATATTCAGCGCAGCCCGGCGTTTCTCATTTACCAGTGCCGTCTGCTTTGCGTCCGGCGTTGGCAATACTCCACTGCCATCGCCCACCGCCATATGGGTAATTTTTAGCGGCACACCGAGCGCGGCGGCGCTGGCAAGTTTCGCCGCGCCAATATCCGTCAGCAGGGTATAAAATTTTGTGCTCATGGATTCACTCTCATTGTGTCAATAACATGGACCGCCCCGCCTTCATGCGCGGTGCCACCGGAAATAATCGTTTCGTTGATATACGGATAGATCGTGATTTCTTCGCCAAGATAGCTGGCGGCTCCCACCCAATGCGGGCCGCTGGTCTGCAGATTGATGGACATGCCGATCATGTGGCGGCTACATGGTTTGGCATCGCTTATCAGTCGCTCAAGTTCCAGATAGGTATCTTCAGTGATGCCCTGGTCCTGCACGCCGATATCCAGGCGAAACGTGCCCGGTGCCTCTCCGGTCTGCCACCACTCAATAATGCGGATCAGAAAGCCGAACGGCTCCACCACCCGCCGCACGGCACTGGTGGTCCCTTTATGCTGATGAATATAAAAAGCATCCTTCACCACCTGGCGCTTGACGCTTTCTGTCCAGCCCTCGTCCCAGCGATCCACAGAGAACGCCCAGGCGAGATAAGGCAGGAAACTGACCGGACAGGTTGCCGGATTCCACAAGTCACGAAGCGGCACCTGCAGATCAGAAATCCCGCTGCAGGTTTGCGCCAGTCGGCGCTCCAGTGAAGTTGAACCCGGTGGCAGCAGACTATTCATCCGTTCCTCCGTTGGTTACGCTCCACTGCGTACATGATGCGGCCTGTGTTTTGTTCAGGACCACATCCGCCAGCGGTGAAGCCAGCTCCACACGTTGAACCCCCTCAACATGCAGCGCGGCAAAAATGGCACTACGGCGAATATCCCGACCAAGCCGCGTCTGACTGGCGATGTACTTCTGCAGGCTGGCTTTTGCCGCTGCCATTACCGGCTCCGCTTCCGGTCCCGGATAGAGAAAAATGGTGGCTTCCACACGGTACGGGATGATTTCTGCACTGCGAACCGTCAGACGGTCAGCCACCGGGCGGACGTTCTCACTGTTCAGGGCTTTTTCCACCACATCCAGCAGGTCTTTTTCTGCTGTTCCGTCGCCTTCGCGGCTAAGGACTGTCAGCACCACCTCTGCAGGTGCCGGACTGGTTGCACTGGCATCCGCCACCCGACCGTCGGCGCTTCGGGCATGAAATTCATAAGCTGCAGTTGGCCCCGCAACTGAAAGCCCCTCAAAGGCTGCAGGCACACGCAGGCGTAACGCTTCATCGCTTTCCATCACAGCTGCAACGGGCGGCACAGCGTCATCATCAGCAGGCGTCACCGTCAGGCGTTTCACGTTGTAGTTGGCAGCGAGCTGGTCCAGATCGCCGCCCATCGCGTAAGCCACCATCACCGCCTGCGCGGCTTCGTTAATGCGCTGGCGCAGAAGCAACTCACGGTAAGCGTTCTCCTGCAGCAATTTGGTGACGGGTTCAGATTCCAGTTCCAGCGTGCGGATCACAGCCTCCTGCTCATCTTTCGGATGAAGCGCCACAAATTCTGCCTTGCGTTCGGCAAGCAGCGTCTCAAAGTCCGGCACATCCACAATCTGCGGCGCAGGCAACTGCGAAAGGTCAATCACTGCCATTCTCTGCTCCTGTTGATACGGAAAGGGACACAGGCACACCGTTATTCCGCCGCCCGGTCAGCTCCACCACCATTGAACCGTCAAAATTGCTGTTGATGGTGATGGAATCCAGCGTCAGCCGTGGCTCCCAGCGACTCAGTGCCACATACACAGCCGACATGACCTGCAGGCGTAACGCCGGATTTTGTGGCTGATCTATTAAAGCCGACAGCAGGGAACCATATTCCCGGCGGGCAATGCGGCTACCCTGCGGTGTCAGCAGAATGTCCCGCACCGACTGGCGCAGATGGTCAATATCAGTAATAGCTTTACCGCTGGTATTGTTCATCCCGCTATAAAGCGTCATACCGGACCTCCGGTGGTATCGCCGCCTTTCAGGACGCCAGTATGCTGATGCGCATCAACCACGATCCCGTTAGAACTCATCGCTCCGCCGCCCTGGGTAACGCCACCATTGATCACCACTTCGCTGTTAATGCGCGTGCGGTCAGCCTCCAGTACAAACTCACTGGTTTTCATGGTGATGTTGTCAGCGGCCTCAATGACCATTGATTTGATGCCCCTGACATACCAGCGCCCACTGGCGGGTTCGTATTCAAACCAGCCACCGTCAGGATGTTCTGTCACGCAGGCGTCCGCCGACGTCGACGGTGGTGCGAACTGATTCGAATAGACAGCGGGCAGCGCAAAGGCCGTCTCCAGATTGCCGCCCAGACTCAGCAGCACCACCTGCTCACCTTCCGATGGTTTCCACCATGTGCGGGCATTACCCGCGCGCAGCGTCAGCCAGTTAATCCAGTTGGTTTCAAGGTCGCCCGTTTTCACCCGGCAAAGCCAGTTTTCCCGGTCCACTTCGGTGACTACACCAGTGCGGATCAGGTTGGTGATAAGGCGCATGATTTCGGTTAATTGTGCGTTCATAGGGAAAGGTTGCCATCAGGGGAAGAAAGGCGGCAGTGCTGCAACTTGTATCAGTGCTGATACAAAGATCATCCCGCCAGCCATTGCAGAATCATGTCGCGGGTCATTGCCTCAACATCATCATTTACACCCAGCAGGCGGCGCTCTGCGTAACGGACCTCCGGTCCTTTGCGACTGACGCGATCACGCAGGCCGTAATGGTGAACACGGGCAATACGCTGCACCTTGCCTTCAAACTGTACGCTGGCAGAGTCGGCGCTGGCGGCAGTTTTCAGGTATTTTGTGGTGCGCAACTTTGCAAACATCTGACGTTTGATGCGGCCTTTCTTGCTGCGTGCTGTTACCCTGCGCGGTTCATAACTGCTGCCATCTGGATTGCGCTGCATCCTGATATTCTGCTGCTGTGTCCGGCGCAGTTCCTGCGCCAGCTGGCGCATCATGCGGCTTCTCGTGGCTGGTTCCAGATTCGCCAGCAAGGCACTCAGCCAGTCGTCCACCTTCTGCAGTTCAGCCACGTTTCACCGTCCACATTTCTTCAGGTGCATCAGGTTCCGCTATAGCTTCAACGCTCGACACACTGCCGTCAGTGCTGACCAGCACACGTTCCGTCAGTTGCAGGTTCAGGCTGATATCACAGACATCGTTGCGCAGAATATCCACCTCAAAGGTGAATAGCTTTTCCCGTAACGCCGGGTTATTGATGGCATCGGGCTGGTTATCCCTCAGCCACAGCAAAACCGGGGCCATCAGCAGATTCTGGTCGCCGCTGAAATCCTCAATCACCGCGTTCAGTGTGTAACGGTACTCCCACGACATGGAGCTGGCCCCCGTGGCAACCAGCGAACCGTTATCCACAAACAGATGCAGTTTGTCCGGGTTATTGCGGACATAAGGCACCGCTTTATTGAGGGCGTGGCGCAGGGATTGTGGTTTGTTCACTGTTTCGCTCCTGACACGCAATAATCATGTCCACTTTGTCTGCACAGACCGCCCAGGCGGCCTCCGTTTCATCCAGCAACGCGTTCAGGCCACCGTTAGTGCGCGGCGCTGCCTGTCCCAGCCGACACGGCGTCACTCGCGGACAACCACTGACGGTAAGCTGCACCTCCGGTGAGTGTGGGGCGTTCCCGCAGCCGGATAATGTCAGCAGGCAAAGGTGTATCAGCCCAGCGGCGTAAATCCTCGTTCTCACGTTTCAGTTCCTCAATCCGGTGTTGTCGTTGTCTCAGCAGTACACTGGTCTGTTCTGCTTCGGCATAGAGCCGCGCCTGCTCCCGGTTATTGGTTTCAGTCAGAATGGACAGGCTGATAAGCTGGCTATTGCTCTTTGCCAGTGCCTGGCTTTTGCTCTGCAGCTCGTCTGCCTGCGTGCTGATGGTCTGGCTGGCATCAGCCAGCCGCCACGTCTGCCAGCCCAGCGCCGCCAGTAATAACGCCAGCACAACCAGCAGCAACCGGTTCATGCTGATACCTGTTGCGCCATCTGATTACGGGTGATCCAGAAGGCAATAACGGTCAGTAGATAAAAGACCAGGGTAATAGCCCACCCCGTCCAGGCGAGACTTACGACAATCAGCAATCGCATCACCCAGCTGATAAATACGTTTTCTTTTCGGGTAATTGTCTTCAGCAAAGATGCCCTCAACTCCTGCCAGAGCGGGCCATTCTTAATTAACGCAGCCAGTGCTACCGGAATTACCGCCCATATCAGTAAACAGGCTACCCAAACGCCGGACGCTGCCAGTACCGGAAAAATCCCCTGGGGATACACCATTGCTGCGATTAACAGCGCCATCCATAACATCAGAAACAGCCCGCTGATTAATTTCTTTTTCATTTCAGTTTGCTCCCTGTAAACACCAGGCCATCTCCCGCGCACGGCGGTTATCCAGCCCCTGATTAAACACACCTTTCACATAAACCCAGCGCGGCAACTGTCGGCACGCATCCGCCCAGCGCCGCTGATTGAGTAATTTCACCAGCGTGGAACTGCAGGCATTGCCCGTTCCCACGTTGAAGGCAAACGACACCGCAGCGTCATATACCTTCTGCGGCGGCTGTTGTTTCACACACCTTTCCAGCGCCCGCTCCACACGCAGCACGTTGGAAATCAGTCCTTCTGCTGCCTGTCGTTCCGTAATGGTTTTGCCGGGAATGACGCCTGACGTGTTACCAATGCCGTCGGTCCAGACGCCCGCGCTGCACTGATACGGCTGCAGACGACAGCCTTCGTAATCGGCAATCAGTTTCAGCCCCTCCACGGAGGTGTGAAGCTGCTGAAACCCCGGCAGCGTGGCAGCAATAGCCAGCACGGCCCCGACAAGGCAGCGTTTAACGATTGATGGATTCATAGTCCTCCCGCGAGATCTGCCCGTCGCGCAGAAGCTGGTAGGCTTTGTGTTTGTAGTACCAGTTGATAGCCAGCATCAGCACACCAATCATCAGGCCGCCCAGCGTTGAGGCATCCTTGATGGACAAATCGCCCAGCCAGGCCAGCACAACGGCGATGCAGTACGTGATAAAGGCGCTGATTCGCTCAAGCGTCATAATTCAGTCCCATAGCTGGACGGTCTGCACGGTGGTGGTGGTCGGAATGTCCGGCAGCTCCACCTGCAGCCCGTGAGGTAAAAAGGGGCCATATTCGGCAAGCCCCGGATTTGCCTTCAGTACCTGCTCCGTGACACCCTGCGTGCGCCCGTAATGACGCCAGCAAAGCGCGTCCACCGTGTCATACTGATGCGCACGCACTTTCATCAGATAAGCTCCACTGTGCAGTGCGGCGCATCCTGCACCCGGCTGATAGCCCAGCGGGCGTCACGCCACAAATCACCGCTGGATTCCGCCAGTTCCTCGCCTCGCTTCACACCGGATGCCGTGGCGTCATAGTCCTGGTATCGTTCGTTGAGCATGGCGCGTGCCCAGCAGTAAACCGCGTTGAAATAGTGCTGAATGCGCTCACTTTTGCCGTCCAGCTGTTCCGCCGGAACCTCAGCCAGCGACACATACCCCAGCATCTGCTGACGTCTGCGAAACTCATACAGCTCTGCGTTGACCTCCGAAATTGCCGACAGCGCAACCTGCTTTAAACGCGGCTGCGTCACCGTGCCGTCAGTGCGCATGACACTGCGAAACTCCGACAGGTCCACATCAGGCCAGAACGGCGTATTTCTGATGATTTCCGCCTGTTCCGGTGCCTGTTCTGGCGCAACAAACTTCATGCTGCTTTCTCCTGAAATAGAGGGCGGTGGACGGGGTTTTGATGTGGCAGTGCCTTTCGCCACCCCGTGCCGCCCGTGCGCGGGGGCACGTTCTGTCAGCGGCTGTCATTGCGCAGTCTGCGCTCCAGCTGCTGTTTGTCTTTTTTCACGCCACAGCGGGGATCAAGCTGTAACGCATGGTTGAGATGATTAAGGGCGGAAGCCGGATTGCTTTCACTCAGGACAGCGCCAATCGCTTTATGCAGACGCGCCCGTGACTGGTCCGGCATATCCAGACCGTCTGTCAGCTCCAGCGTCTGCAACAACAGATCGGCATCAAAGCCGGTGGCGGCAAGCATTGCGCTCTGCGCGGCGTCTGCCATTTCCTCTGCCAGCACGGTCTGCACGTTGCGGTTACCCAGCGGCATCACCCAGCCATGACGCAGGGCATGACGCCCGATCTCCAGCGCCCCGGCATAATCTCCGGCATCAATGCGCCACAGCATCACGTACATCAGCACGTCATCCTGTTGAGCGCCTCCGGCAGCCAGGACACCCTCTGCCCAGGCGGCGTACTTCGGCAGCAGCTCCACCTTGATTTCCGCTTTTTTGACCGTGGACTGAACGCCCTTGAGACGGCGGCGGTCTTCCGCCAGTTGCAGCAGCATCAGGTCATAGCCCGATGCGTGGCGAACACTGCCGCCCTCGCGGGCGGCCTGTTCAGCCTGAACGCGCAGGCGATGCTGCCGTGCGGGACTCAGGCTCATGGATTACGCTCCGGTTTCGGCTGCGGCGGCGCTGAAATCACCAATCTGGATGTTTTCCACCAGTGCGGCGCAGCGGTAGTCCTCAACCACATAGGCTTCATTAACGGATTCAAAGTTTTCAATCCGGTCACGTTTCGGGTTGTCGATAACTGAACGGCGGCGGGTGTCTTCCTGCCAGTAGATGGACAGGTTATCCAGACGGGTGATCAGCAGCGCATTCGGCGGGAAGAACGGCGCACGCACGGCCTGCAGGCCACCCATGCGTTTCTGGCTGATGATCATATCGGCAGCCAGTTTTTCACTGTTTTCCTGCTCTTTGTTGACCAGCGGGAAATACTTGTCAGACAACAGTTCACGACCGCAAATCACCACCAGATCGTCATCGTCCTGGTAAACCACGTCGATAAGCTCATTGACGGCATCCATCACCACAGCGTCCAGGTTGGCATATTCGCCACCTTTCCCGACTTTCACCGCACCCGGAGTGGTTTCACCGCCCGTGGTGGTGCTGCCCATGACGTGATCCGGTGCATCCTCACGGATTTTCTGCAGCCAGCCTTTGTTCACATCCTGCAGCAGCGGGTTTTCGCTACGGTTGGAGGTTTTCGCACGCTTCACGCCGTTAAAGCCGATCATGATGCGGTCCAGTGCCTGACGTTTCACGATGGCGTCACGGATGCGCACCTGGAAATCCTGAAACTTCGCCCACAGATCCAGCTTCGCGTAGGTCAGCACCGTGTCAAAGTTGGTCTGCTCGCATTTATATTCCACATCGACCATCAGGGTCGGATCGACGGGTTCACGCTCTTTCGCGGTGGTGTCAGTGGTTCCGGCAATGGTGCTGCCAACACCCAGCCCCAGCAGCTGACCGGACTGCTCAGTCACTGGCGTGACGTTAATCAGCGTCAGGAAAGCGGCGGACTGCTGGATCTGGTCCTCCAGCGTCTGCTGCACAGACGGCTCCACAGTGAATTTGCTGGACAGTTCTTCAACTGCCACACCGTTCAGACGCGCCAGCTGCTGCAGGTAAGCGTTAAAAGCAAAGCGGGTATTCTTCTTCATCGGGTTTTGTGCTCCATCAGCAATTGGTCAGAGTGTCAGCGGGGGCGTTACCGCCTGTTGCACGCTGGCGGTAGTCCTGGCGGCTGTCTACATGACTCAGCTTATTCACCAGTTCGTTAAAGGCGGTCTGCTGTGCCTGCAGGGCAGTCTCCAGCTCAGACAGACGTTCTTCCTGCTCAGACAGGGATTTTTCGGTGCGTGCGCTCAGGTTCTGCTGCTCAGTGGCGACCAGCTCCACGGCCTTATGCACATCAGAGAACCGGGCGTCATCGGACTGCTCTTTTTTGGTAAACAGCGCCGTGACGCGGGCAAACAGGGACGGTTTGTCGTCCTGGACTTCTTCCAGTTCGATCACCGTTTCCTCTGCGGCGGTAAAGAGATTGGCGGGATTCTGCTTGCGGTTTGCCAGCGGGTTATGGGCTGCACTGGCGCTGAATGTCAGCATTTCAGTGCCCAGACTGGCAGGGTCATCAGTGGCAGCCAGGCCGACCAGGTAGGCTTTGCCCGTATCAGCGAACTTCGGGCTGACTTCCATAGAGGTGAATAATTTCTGGCCTTTTTTCACCAGCTCCACCAGGGACTCCGTTGGCTCAACGTCGGCATACAGCGCCATCTTGCCTGCCAGCGGACCTTCCGTGATTTCTTCAGCAAACAGCGCCGTCACCTTGCCGTAGCGGTTAAAGGTGCTGTCCGGCAGATAAGACTTGATGTGCTCAAGGTTAATCAGCGCGGTATACACCGCCGGGTTATAGCTGGCTGCCATCTGTTCCAGCCATTCACGCTGGATTTCGCGTCCGTCGGTGGTGGCACCTTCCACCCCGATGCGAAAACGCTTTGCTTTCACTGTCATGAGCCGTGCTCCGTTAGAAAAAACTTACTGGAGCCTTATGGTTGCGGTGATAGGGGCAGTGAAACAATGCGCGGTATTTGTACCGACAACCACACAAACCGCAGGCGGGGAAAGCCTTCATTCAAGGCTGTAGGTTTGTGCCATGAACACCACACTGACACCCGCAGATCTCGATCCCCGTCGGCAGGCCATGCTGCTGTACTTTCAGGGATACCGCGTAGCCCGCATTGCTGAAATGCTGGGCGAGAAAGTTGCAACCGTTCACAGCTGGAAAAAACGCGACAAGTGGGGTGACTATGGGCCTCTGGATCAGATGCAGCTCACCACCGCCGCACGCTACTGCCAGCTCATCATGAAGGAGCACAAAGAAGGGAAAGATTTCAAAGAGATTGACCTGCTGGCGCGCCAGTCTGAGCGCCACGCGCGGATCGGCAAGTTTAACAATGGCGGCAACGAAGCCGACTTAAACCCTAACGTCGCCAACCGCAACAAAGGCCCACGCCGTCAGCCTGAAAAGAATGTTTTCACCGATGACCAGATTGAGAAGCTGGAAGAAATTTTCCATTCCTCCATGTTCAACTACCAGCGCCACTGGTGGGAAGCCGGAAAAACCAACCGCATCCGCAACCTGCTGAAGTCACGCCAGATCGGCGCGACCTTCTATTTTGCCCGTGAAGCCCTGATTGACGCCCTGCTTACCGGACGTAACCAGATTTTCCTTTCTGCCAGTAAGGCACAGGCCCACGTCTTCAAACAGTACATCATCGACTTTGCCAAAGAAGTGGAGGTGGAGCTGAAAGGCGATCCGATGGTGCTTCCCAACGGGGCCACACTGTATTTCCTCGGCACCAATGCCCGCACTGCCCAGAGTTATCACGGCAACCTGTATCTGGATGAATATTTCTGGATACCGAAATTCCAGGAGCTGCGCAAAGTGGCTTCCGGTATGGCTATTCACAAGAAATGGCGACAGACCTATTTTTCCACGCCATCCAGCCTGACCCACAGTGCTTATCCGTTCTGGTCCGGTGCGCTGTTCAACCGTGGGCGCAACAAAGCCGATAAGGTGGACATCGACCTGTCCCACAGCAATCTGGCTCCCGGCCTGCTGTGTGCAGACGGGCAATACCGCCAGATAGTCACCGTGGAAGATGCAGTGCGCGGCGGATGTAACCTGTTCGACCTCGATCAGTTGCGTATGGAGTACAGCCCGGACGAATACCAGAACCTGCTGATGTGCGAGTTTGTGGACGATCTCGCGTCCGTGTTCCCGCTCAGCGAGCTGCAGGCGTGCATGGTGGACAGTTGGGAAGTCTGGACCGACTTTCATGCACTGGCCCTGCGCCCGTTTGGCTGGCGCGAAGTGTGGATCGGTTATGACCCGGCAAAAGGTACGCAAAACGGCGACAGCGCCGGGTGCGTGGTGGTGTCACCGCCAGCCGTGCCGGGCGGTAAGTTCCGCATTCTTGAGCGTCACCAGTGGCGCGGGATGGACTTCCGCGCCCAGGCTGACGCCATCAAAAAACTGACCGAACAGTACAACGTGACATACATCGGTATCGACTCAACCGGCGTCGGTCACGGGGTTTACGAGAACGTGAAAGCGTTTTTTCCTGCCGTCCGGGAGTTTGTCTACAACCCCAACGTTAAAAACGCCCTGGTACTCAAGGCCTACGACATTATTAGCCACCGCCGCCTGGAGTTTGACGCCGGGCACACCGACATTGCGCAGTCATTCATGGCAATCCGTCGCGCCACCACCGCCAGTGGCAACCGCCCAACCTATGAAGCCAGCCGCAGCGAAGAAGCCAGCCACGCCGATCTGGCCTGGGCAACAATGCACGCACTGTTTAACGAACCGCTGCAGGGCGAATCCGCCAATACCAGCAATATTGTGGAGATTTTTTGATGGGAAAGAGTAAGAAGAACCGCGCTGCGGCGACGAAACAGATCCAGCTTAAAAGTCAAACTACAGCCGAAGCATTCAGCTTCGGCGATCCCGTTCCTGTTCTGGACCGCCGAGAACTGCTGGATTATGTGGAATGCGTACAGATGGACCGCTGGTATGAGCCGCCCGTCAGCTTTGACGGACTGGCGCGCACCTTCCGCGCTGCCGTTCATCATAGTTCCCCGATTGCAGTAAAGTGCAACATTCTGACCAGCACCTACATCCCTCACCCGCTGCTCAGCCAGCAGGCTTTTTCGCGTTTTGTACAGGACTATCTGGTTTTTGGTAACGCCTACCTGGAGAAACGCACGAACCGCTTCGGTGAAGTTATAGCCCTTGAGCCTGCTCTGGCAAAATACACCCGACGCGGGTTAGACCTGGATACCTACTGGTTTGTGCAATACGGTATGACAACCCAGCCGTATCAGTTCACGAAAGGCAGCATTTTTCATCTGATGGAGCCGGACATCAACCAGGAGATCTACGGCCTGCCCGGTTATCTTTCTGCCATTCCGTCAGCCCTGCTCAACGAGTCCGCCACGCTGTTCCGCCGGAAGTATTACATCAACGGCAGCCATGCGGGCTTCATCATGTACATGACCGACGCCGCGCAGAACCAGGAGGATGTGAACAACCTCCGCAACGCAATGAAAAGTGCCAAAGGTCCTGGTAACTTCCGTAACCTGTTTATGTACTCGCCTAACGGCAAAAAGGATGGGCTTCAGATTATCCCGTTGTCAGAAGTGGCGGCGAAGGATGAGTTCCTGAATATCAAGAACGTGAGCCGGGACGACATGATGGCGGCGCATCGTGTGCCGCCGCAAATGATGGGTATCATTCCCAACAATACCGGCGGTTTTGGGGATGTGGAAAAGGCCAGTCGCGTCTTCACAAGAAACGAAATAGTACCGTTACAAAAGCGATTGCTGGAGCTAAATGAATGGCTTGGTGAAGAGGTAGTCCGATTCAATCCATATGAGCTTAATACTGACTAGCAAGCATAAAAAAGCCCGGTATTACCGGGCTTCATGCAAAACGCATTTCATGGAATTAAGCAGCTTTCTGCTTTTCTTTGAGCTTACCATGCAGCTCATTTCCTTCAAATTTGCAGTCCTGCATCATATGTGGGGCCGCTTGAAGTAGTTCTTCCATCGCGACGCCCATACGGCTGAAAACATCAGATACTGAGTAATGCTTCTGAGCTTTCTTGTCACTATGCGTCATAGTCATGATTTCCTCTTAGAGGTCAAGCCTCATCATCCGGTGGTGGATGTTTGGCGCAGCATTGTAGCACTGCGCAAAAATTTATCTACTGTTTCTTAGAAGTAATGTAGCGTCTTACTACATCAGTTATTGTAGCAAAAGGTGCCGAAAGCAAGCTTATATCACCTTTAAAACCAAATTTTTTATAGTGGTCAGCAACTTTTTGATTCAGGGCTTCAGGGATCCGAATCTCTTGACACCCAACCGCGCTACCAAAAAGATATACCGCCCACAATGTAACCATGAACATGTTGCCGTAAAGAGGGTGCTCTACGTCATCATCTTTCACAAAAGATTCCACAAAATGGATCTCTATGACTCCAGCGTCCTCGTCAAAGGTGCACATAGCTGCGCCAGAAGGGATATGCCTAAGTGGCCCCGCAAGGAGCTTCAAACAAAATTCAAACTTATCACTTCGATTGCCAAACCGAGAAAAACCATAATCCCATTCTAGCTGAGCATATCCTGTGGTCAGGATCACATAGTCTTCATCACTGATTGGACCAACAGCCAACGGCATCTTCAAAGTATCGAGGAGAAACTGAAGGTTACTTATACTTTGACTGGCAATCTGCTCTAAGTTCAATTCTCTGTCCTTCATGCTTACGACATTAAAGGCGACTACTTTAATGTCATTTTCGGACAAAGACTATAAATCTTTAATGAAACAATAGCAGAACCTTTTAAAGGTTTGCTACCTATCACTGCAACTTGTGACAGAACACTAAATCTACAGCCAACTCCGGAACACATTCAACATTTATTTAAATCCCTTCAAACAAGATTGCACAAAAACGCGCCCTCCCTTTCAGAAGAAAACCATCAGCGGGCCTGAGGCTAAGTGAATTTTACTATTTCAACCCGCGGCGCGCGCTCGTATCCCCGCCACGCCTGCCCGCTTTATGTAGTGGTTTTCATGCACCTGCATGATCTACGCAAAAGCCCACCAGTTCTGGCGGGCCTTAGCAAAAACGATCCTCAAACGATCATGCGATCTCATGCGGCATAGACATGCACTACAGAGCTAACGCCTCGCAAGGGCTCGTTGTTCAACCTTGCTGACGCCAGAAACAAGTTCAGACGCCAGCAACGTTTCTTAATGCAGCCAGCTGTCGTCTTCCCACACCTTCTGCATAATTTTCATCACTTGCTTCCTTTCTTCGTCCAGTTGCAGTCCGGTCAGTTCCACACCGTTAGAGCTACCTTTGCGGATACGAATTACCGTTTTGGGATACAGGGGGCGCAGATTACGGTAAAGCTCGGATTCAAGGGCGTCCAGGGTAGACTGGCTAATCTTCTGCTCTTTATCGATCATTATTTCAATGCGCATAAAAGTCACCTCAGCTGATGACATCCATTGAGCGGTTGTATTCGTGGCTTCTGATTTTTGCCATGAGTTCATCAGTCAATTCAGAAACCCACTGCAGAGCCAGTCCCTTCTCTTCATCACTACACTCACTGGCCGCTACAAGCTTAAGAAAAAAATCAATGCGCTGGAGCTTCAAAGACTCCAAAAAATAGTCCTGCATCTTTCCTCCTATGACACCACACGCAATACTGTATGTATAACCACTGTTTATAATTACAGTATATAATAATCTTACTGATGTAAAACGTTTTTTTACGTTTATCAGCCTGATATGCCTGGTATTATTAAGAGCACGAATGGTTAACCATCATAATTAATACAGGTTTCGCCACTTATCATCTTCCTGCAAACGCTGGTTCCGATAGAAGATACGCAGGCCTGCTCCTGACGGAATACTGCCGCCGCGAAGGAGTAAATCGACCTCTTTCTCGCTACCATCAAACCCTCTGGACTTCAGCTCATACACGAGCTGCTGTCGCTGATGGTCTGTAATTCGCTGTTTGTAGTCTTTACGCCGTTTCGGTTTAACCAGGTGTAACCTTGCTGCCAGTTCCCGGCGTTCTTTTTTGCTCATACTGTGCAGGTAATCGTGCAACTCCTTGTCATCCATGCGGGTGATATCCGTTCTGGTATCCCCATCAGCTGATTTGTCTTTCCCTTGTTGGTTCAAATTTTCAGCAAGGGGACAGTTATTGCCACGAGTCCAAGGGGCGCAAGCGCCCTGGTCGGCAGCCGCCTCCTGAACGTCAACGGCCTTACGAACCATTTTCCACTTCACTGCATGAGTGCAGATCTTGCCCTCTGCAATGGGTGACCAGATGCCATAAATACGAATACCGTGATCGCCATAGGCGGTTGGCTCTTCGTTGATTTCATAAGCGGTTCTGATGAGGTGATATTTGCGGGGAACCAGTACGCCGCCCTGCTTCATGATGTAGGTGGCAAAACAACCAGCATCAGCAGCAGCCAGGATGGCATCAAGGCGCGGGTTATCCAGTACCGGCGCACCTGCTTTTTTGTCACCCTGTTGCCTTGCCGCCTGACCAGCCAGCAATCGCAGTTCACGGTAAGCCTGACGCCCCGGAATGCCAAAGAAGCGGAATTGCTGAACACGATGCAGAGACGCCCAGGCATTAACGTATTCAGCGTTATCACGCAGGGATTTACCCGTTTCCTTACTGATCTCGCCAGCCAGACCACGCCCGTCAATATTCTTACTGATATATTTCGCAATGTAGCTTGTCGGCGTTCCTTTGCGCGGGTTTATCAGCTCAGACTTAAAGCGTGGCCCCGTGTTATTGCCCAGCTCCTCGCGGTCTTCTCGGATGGCAAACTTACGCAACAATGCAGTAATGGCGCGGCGGTCTTTTTTGCGCATGAAACACAACAGGTGCCAGTGAACTGTGCCGTCATGATGCGGCTCAGCCACCCGCACGCCATACCAGCGCAACCCGGCTTTGTGCATAGCCTTACGAAATGCAGCAAACATGCCGACCAGATAATCGCTGCTTTGTCTTACTGTCGCGTTGGTCCAGGTCGGGTTTGGCCTGCCGTTATTTAGCGTGGAATGGAAACGTGACGGACAGGTGATGGTGTAGAAAACGGCGCAGTCACCACGCATTTCCGCGATAAGCTCCAGGCCTTTAACACAGGCCATCATCTCGTTGCGGCGATGCGCCGGGTTGCTGCTGCTGGCGTTTACCACATCCTCCATGTTCAGCGTGTCGCCGTCTTCGTTCACCAGTTCATGAGAACGGAAAAACTCCAGCGACTTACGGCGCTGCTCACGTTTATGCATCACGGCTTCATAGCTGACATAGGGAGATGCTTTTTTGCTGACCAGGCAGACAGCACGCAACTGCTCTTCCCGCCATTCGCAACGCATCTTCCATAATTTCCGATACCACCAGTCGGCGCACAGCATACGCGCCAGCGAACCCGGAATGAGTTCATAAGGCACAGGTTTGCGGCGGTTTCTTTTCCGGCGGAGTTGCTCAAACGCAGGCGGTATGACATCCAGTCGCAGGGTTTCTGCAGCCACCTTTTCCCATGTCTTGCGGATTTCTTCTGGCTTAACATCATCGGAGGCGTACAAATCACCACAAGCGGCATCAAGACACATGCTCATATGCGCAGCGACAAGGGTAGACAGGCGTTTCACCTGATCCTGACTCATTTCAGGCAGGATCAGCAGACCGTCCAGCCCTTCATGGCTTGCCATAAAACGAAAAGATGCAGATAGCTGGCTGTCGCGTATATGCTCCAGTCGTTCCAGACATGGCTTAATCGTCTCACGCAAATAGCGGGAATAAGCCTTTGGCCTGCCCAGGCTGCTGAAATATTCAATACGTTGCATCAGCGGCTTGCTGATATGGGAAGGCTGGGCGTTGACGTCAGCCAGAATGACCATGTCTGGATTAAAACGCTGCTGCTCATGCGCCATCTTTGCCCGGCTAATGAGCTTATCCTGCTCCATTTCGCGTTGGACAGGATCACGGGATTCATTAAAGAAATAACGCTCCCAGACCTGATCACTCAGTGCCTCGCGGCGCAGTTGTTCCTGCTCGTTATCGGTAGCGTACAGAGTGATCAGGTTTGAAAGCGCAGAAACCGGCGCAACTTCCGCCGGGTCCAGATAAGGGTTAATGGCCTTTTTCGGGCTGTTCCATGAGAATGCTGCGGCGACCTTGTTAAAGCCGCTGCAGTTGTTCATATCAGCATGGCTCATGCACGCACTCCGTACACGGCAGAACTATCCACGCCACGCGAAGGATCAAATCCCACCCAGCAGCGCGGCCCGGAAACAGCGATGATTTCTGTTGCAGATTTACTCTCACCAGCTGCTACACCGATGCT
Source organism: Escherichia sp. MOD1-EC5990 (assembly GCF_002965285.1). Taxonomy (NCBI): domain Bacteria; kingdom Pseudomonadati; phylum Pseudomonadota; class Gammaproteobacteria; order Enterobacterales; family Enterobacteriaceae; genus Escherichia; species Escherichia sp. MOD1-EC5990. The sequence goes on from NZ_PTRV01000027.1 coordinate 53,026, forward strand.
GCGTTTTGCCTTGATGTAGTGGTGAGTAAAATTGCGATACAGCGAACGGATCAGGGATGTATCACTGTTAGAAACAATGACCGGATGTCCTTCTGATGACCGATGTTCAAGAACGGATGCCAGGTGATACTGGTCATCTTCAGTGAAACCATCAGTGTGATAGCCGGAAAACGTACCGTCATACGGCGGATCGCAATACACCACATCCCCCACCTGCAGCATCGCCAGCGTTTCATCAAAGCTTGCGCAGATAAACGTTGCACGCTGGGCTTTCTCTGCAAATGCGCGAATTTCTTTTTCAGGGAAATACGGATTTTTATAATTACCGTAGGGAATGTTGAAATGTCCGCTCTTGTTATAGCGACATAAACCACGGTAACCGTGACGATTGAGATACAGGAAATATACCGCTTTCATGAAATCAGTAATTTCAGTGGAGTAATTAAACTCCTGCCTTATGTTGTAATAAGCCACCTCCCTGTTTGCGATCTCAAATAAAACTCTGGCGCGAGATATAAACGATTCACAATCAGAGGCAACCTTTTTATAGAGGTTGATTAAATCAGGATTAATATCCGCAACCAGATAGCTGGGGTAATCCGTCTCCATCATCACAGCACAGGAACCCGCGAAAGGTTCAACCAGTCGCGGGCCAGCAGGAAGGTGTTTTTTCAGTTCGGACATAATGGCGGTTTTATTTCCCGCCCATTTCAGGATGGTGCTCATACAGCACCTCCGTTGTAATGTTTGCCTTTCAGCTCTGCGATTTCCTGACAGGTAATGCAAAGCTGCACACCCGGAATGGCACGGCGGCGTGCTGGCGGAATTGGCGCTTCACACTCAACGCAAAGCACGCGGGACACGCCCGGCGTTTTGGCACGGGCAGCACGGATATGACGTTGGCGTTCTTCTTCAACTCGCTGCTGTACGAGATCCATTGCATCAGCCATCAGTGGATCTCCTGCGCTTCGTTCTGGATTGCTTCAGCAGTCACACGCAGCAGTTCTGCCGCTTCGACGTGGTTTAGTTGGCGGGATGTGATATGACACGCCAGGCTATCAAGGCGAGCTGCCATTGCTTCAGCCCTTGCCCGGCGTTCTTCCAGACGAGCCTCTGTCAGTAAAATATTAAGCCCTGCATTATCCGGTCCGGTTTTAGTCGTGATGGTTTCAATATTACGCATAATCAATTCTCCTGGATTTAGATAAAGGGATGCCCGGCGGGTTTACGCCATTAATTTCATTAGTTGGTTAATTCGGCATGGTTAGCCGTCTGGGAAATAAGCTCACCACTGCACGAAAATGATTCATTGCTTTAATCAGCTCCCGCTTTTCGTCAGTGGTCAGCTCATTAATGCTGATGCTATGACGTTCAGCTGGAATTTTTGCCATAAAGAATATGGCAGCCAGTGCCCGTTTATTTTGTTCATTATTGATATCCCGTGGATCACGCATATCTTTAATAAACCGCTCAAGCTCTGACTCAATATTCAGGCCAAAAACTTTCGCCCTTAACTCCGCAATGTGATTAAGTCCATTCAGGCGTTCACCGGGGCTTAATGGAACAGTTGCTGCAGCGCCATTAATTGCCATACTTCATATCCCCCAAACGCAGCTATCGTTTTTTGTTCTTACGGTAACGCTCAAGAGGAGATACATTTTTTCGTATCGTCTCTTTAACCTGCTCTCCCCGTAAAAACGTCCCATCCTTTAACGTGAAAAAGTAACTGCCATCGCCCGACAATGACGGATAGCAACAGAGCAAATCATCTTCAGGTACTGAATAACTCTCCCCTCTGTAACGAAACTGATAAACCACTTCACTTTCTGCCACATACATTTGGACTTTCTCCGTTTCCTCGTGGTCAATTCAGACAGCAATTCATCTTGTGAATGACATGGATGCCAGCGTTTTCCATCCTCACCCGTGATCCAGCCGTGACCGTAGTGCATTGCCGGGCTTTGTTTTACCAGCAGCGATGCAAATGATGGTTCTTTCGTCAGCATAAACACCTCACAGCAAACCGAATGAAGCACCAAGGCCAGTCATGGTATCAACTGCACTCGCCATCGCCGGGTTAGCCTGTAAACGGGCCTGCAATGAAACAGCAGCCAGCGCCATCAGTCGTGTTACAGAGTTAATGCTGCTGATAGCATCACGACGACCTGCACTGGTTTTTACATTGCCAGATACCGCACCTGCAGCAATACGCCCGATCTCTGCGGTTGCACTCATGACGTAATGCGGCAGTTTCTCTTTTGCTACCTCATTAATCGGTACACATGGCAGGCAGTGAATCTGTGCCAGAAAACCATCTATCAGCGTTGAATCTTCAGTCAGATCGGTAAGCAGCCAGATTTCTGGCGCATTGAGCTGATGCGGTTGATCTGGGTTGAGTTTGTTTCGCAGAGTCTGGACATTCATTCCTGCACGTTCTGCCAGCTTCGCCATATTATGACGAAGTGCAAAAGCTCTACAGGCTTCATCAAAATGCGGGTGTTTGGAAATCTTATAATCAAACATGCTACCCCCTTAGAAAGTTCTCATAATTGAACTTACTTACCAACAATGACGCGGAAGTTGGAATGACCGAGGGATTCACGGACCTGATCTGTTTTGTACATTAAATAACGCAGGCTTACGCGGCCTTTGTTTTTTTCTTTCTTGACCATGTATTTAGCAAGCTGACCATGGTGAATTTTTTGATACACGGAGCCGCGGGAGATACCTTCCCATTCCGCGAACTCAGCAGGCGTTGCCATCTCTTTTGGTACACGAATTGAAATATCAGTACTCATAGTGCAGTATCTCTTAGTTTGGTTTCGTTTTATCTTGTTTTATGTGGTTTGGTTTTGCTTTTCAAACCATGAATGGATATTAAGATCACTTTTTATATACGTCAAGAGGTTTGATTATGAGTTTAATCAAGGCGGGGAATGATAGTGGTGGGCGCGATGCGATTAATAGGCTTATTAAGGCTTACAACTTCAGCTCACGACAGCAGCTCTGCGAACATCTGGAAGTATCAAAAAGCACTATGGCTAACAGATACTTAAGGGATAGCTTTCCTGCCGAATGGGTAATCCAATGTGCCCTTGAAACAGGAGCTTCCCTTCTATGGCTGGCTACTGGTCAAGGAGATATGTATGCGTGTGAGAACGAAGAAATAAATCTCAAAAATGAACCTCCCGTCACTGTAAGACCACTTTCTAAGATCGTTGCTCCTAGCATCAAACGTGTTGAACTGAAGAACGGCGAACTGCAGCCAAGTGATGAAATTCTTCTTGATAGCAGCCTGCTCGATGGTGACTCATCCAACGCTTTATTTGTTAAAACAGCTAATGATAGCTTTGTAGTGGATACGTCTGTTAAACAAGTCAGTAATGGCTTCTGGTTAGTCGATATGGACGGAGTTAAAAGCATCGTCAAAATTGCGCGCATACCCGGAAACAAAATAGTAGTTAACCAAGATGACACTTCATTTGAATGTTCTGTAGATGATGTGGAAGTCGTAGGACGTGCAGTCAAAGTAATCAAGAACCTCTAACTTATGACCATCAGAAAACAGCCGAACGGAAAATGGTTGTGTGAGTGCTATCCCAATGGACGCAATGGTAAGCGCGTGCGTAAGCAATTTGCTACCAAAGGCGAAGCCATTGCGTTTGAAAGCTTCACAATGGAAGAAGTGAACAAAAAACCATGGCTAGGGGAAAAGGAAGATCGGCGACATCTATCAGAATTAATTGAGCTGTGGTATTCCCTGTATGGTCAAACACTCGCAGACCCCAAGCGCCTCATGGCGAAACTTAGAATTATCTGTAATGGTCTAGGCGATCCCATCGCCTCAGAACTGACAGCTGGTGAGTTTACGAAATACCGCGAAGCACGGTTAAAAGGTGAAGTACGAAATGAAGATGGCACGCTTATGTCGCCCGTTAAGCCCCGCACGGTAAATCTTGAACAGCGCAACCTATCATCTGTTTTTGGTACACTGAAAAAGCTGGGCCACTGGTCAGCCCCCAACCCGCTTGCTGGGCTGCCAACATTTAAAATTGCTGAGGGTGAATTGGCGTTCCTGACCCCGGAAGAAATTAAACGTCTGCTGGATGCCTGTGCTGATTCTCAAAGCCCCAGTCTGCTGATGATTGCAAAAATATGCTTGGCCACCGGCGCACGCTGGAGCGAAGCCGAAAACTTACAGAGTCATCAGGTATCAAAATACCGTATCACTTATACCAAGACTAAAGGAAAGAAAAACCGAACAGTGCCTATTTCAAAGGATTTATATGAAGAACTGCCTAAGAATAGGGGAAAATTATTTACACCTTGTAGGAAAGCTTTTGAACGTGCGGTTAAACGAGCTGGTATCGAGCTACCAGAAGGGCAATGCACACACGTATTACGACATACATTTGCAAGTCACTTTATGATGAATGGCGGAAACATACTGGTGCTGCGCGATATTCTGGGCCATGTCGATATAAAAATGACAATGATTTACGCCCACTTCGCTCCCGACCATCTGGAAGATGCTGTAACCAAAAATCCTCTTGCTAACCTTGGATGGAGAAAATTAGAAAGTGCTTGTTAATAACTATATCCAACAATACCCATGGATATCGTACTTACTTATCATAATATATTTTTTATATATATGCCTTGAATTATATCTATGCGTATCAAAAAAAGGCTTTAACATGGATGAAAGGCCATTAACAAGTCAATACTTATTTAAACAATCACTTAGGATTCCTGTATTTTCAGCGATATACTTTGGTATATTTTCCTGGCTTGGACATTCCCCTCAATTTGATAGTGAGGGCTTTAATAATTTCATTGCAATTAGCAAGCTTCCTATCGCCTTACTTTCTTTGTCCATACCATTTGTTGCTGTCGTAGCAAACATACACCGCACAGTTCAAACAAACCGACAAATTGAGGAAACCAAGCAAAAGAATCTATCTGATAGCTACTATAGCCATCTAAAGTTCGTTACTGATTATTTCACCAATTTACCTAACAAAACCATTAAACGCGAACGTCATTATGGTACTAAAGAGATAAGTTATAAAATTAACTACCCAATACATCTATATAGATATATTTTCATAAATAGCTCACCAGAGAAGGGACGGCCTAAAAATACAGATAAAGAATACATACGTGAAGTAAATAATCACTGGGTTGATATACTAAAAAACCTAGAGAAGATAAATTCATCTAATCGTGGCTCTCAGTTTGACGAAGTTTTAATCCGTCAAATGCAATCTCTTCATTCAATAGAAAAACACTTATCCGAACTTAATCGAATGCTTTGCCTAACTCCCATGGAGTTAAATGAACATGCAACTTTATACTTTGATGGATATGAAATGATTACTAACTTCATGTCCAGCATTGAACTTGGCGATACAATTGAAACCTACTTCAAATTTACCATTGATATTCTTGATATTACCGATAATTTTCTTTCATTCAAGGATGATGGCTCGTCTGGGCAAATCATTATACTAGCAAGATTACTGAAAGATAATAATCCAGCTATCTTTGATGAAATTGTAACAAACAAAGGGAAGGCTCAACCTTCGTTGACCTACAATGGCGACAGATTGGCGACAGAGCATTAAAAATGAGTAAAACGGACAAACACAAGATAATACTAACTTGCTGATTTTAAACGCAAGTTAATGTTTTTGCTATAGTGAAAATGGTATGTAGGAATTTCGGACGCGGGTTCAACTCCCGCCAGCCCACCAATCATGATTGGACGGTGTAAGGACAACACCAACAAAAACAGGAAGTTAGAAGTCTCAGCAAGACACCGACCAGACGGTGAGGAGACATAAAAGGATACGCAAAGGAGCCGCGGCTCCTGGTGATATGAAAGCCCACAGATGTGGGCTTTTTCGTTGATGGTCAGAACGACCAGTTCACACCAGCCACCGCGTTCCACGGGGATTCCAAACCAGCACCATTGCTATACCCTACCCCGAGATGCCCGCTTAACGTACTGCTGAATGAGGCTTTAATACCTGCCTGGTATATTCCACGTCTGCCCGACAAATCATTGACAAAATTACCGTCAT
>NZ_PTRV01000028.1:0-56576 GCF_002965285.1 Escherichia sp. MOD1-EC5990
TTTTTCGTCTTGCGACGTTAAGAATCCGTATCTTCGAGTGCCCACACAGATTGTCTGATAAATTGTTAAAGAGCAGTTGCGACGCGGCTTTCAGCTCACTGTCGCGAGGTGGCGTATATTACGCTTTCCTCTTTCAGAGTCAACCCTGAATTTCAGGATTTTTCTCTTCAACCGAACCGGCTGTTTGTGTGAAGTGATTCACATCCGCCGTGTCGATGGAGGCGCATTATAGGGAGTCGTCTCAGGAAGACAAGCGGAAAAATGCATTTTTATTTCAACCGCTCATCTTTTAATCATTACGCCGGTTTTTGCTGCTTTTTTATCGCTTGCGGCAGGTCTGCCAGGCTATTTAACACCCAATCCGCCGCGTTTTCTGCTTCAGGCGTAATAGGTTTTCCCGTACGCACCAGCACTTTTGTTCCCACGTTCGCCGCAGCCGCTGCCTGCATATCTTCTAATTTATCGCCCACCATATAAGAAGCGGCCATATCAATATGCAAATAATCGCGTGCTGACAAAAGCATCCCCGGATGTGGTTTGCGGCAGTCGCAGACCTGGCGAAACTCTTCAACACTACCCTGCGGATGATGCGGGCAATAATAGATACCATCCAGATCGACATCGCGGTCCGCCAGCGACCAGTCCATCCACTCGGTCAGCGTTTCAAACTGTGCTTCAGTAAATTTACCGCGAGCAATGCCAGACTGGTTGGTTACTACCACCAGCGCAAAGCCCATTTTTTTTAGCTCGCGCATGGCGTCAATAACACCGTCGATAAATTCAAAGTTGTCGATCTCATGGACATAGCCGTGATCGACATTAATGGTGCCATCACGGTCAAGAAAAATTGCGGGTACGCTCTTCGCCACCTTTTATAGCTCCTTAATAAGGCATGTGACGCTAGTATCGCATGTTTCGACCTGCAAGAAAGTGCTCTTCGCATAAACCTGATTGATTTAGACGTCTGGATGCCTTAACATCCATTTCATTGACGGCTTTGACCGTTTCAGGCATTCGAAATGCCACGACTAACTTAATGACGATAATAAATAATCAATGATAAAACTTTCGAATATCACCAAAGTGTTCCACCAGGGCACCCGCACCATCCAGGCGTTGAACAACGTCAGCCTGCATGTGCCAGCTGGACAAATTTATGGCGTTATCGGTGCCTCAGGTGCGGGTAAAAGTACGCTTATCCGTTGTGTAAACCTGCTGGAGCGCCCAACCGAGGGTAGCGTGCTGGTCGATGGTCAGGAACTGACCACGCTGTCAGAATCCGAGTTGACCAAAGCTCGCCGCCAGATTGGTATGATTTTCCAGCATTTTAACCTGCTCTCTTCGCGCACTGTTTTTGGCAACGTGGCACTGCCGCTGGAGCTGGACAACACGCCGAAAGACGAGATTAAACGTCGCGTGACAGAATTACTGTCATTGGTTGGTCTTGGCGATAAGCATGATAGTTACCCGTCTAACCTTTCCGGTGGGCAGAAACAACGTGTGGCGATTGCCCGTGCGTTAGCCAGCAATCCCAAAGTATTGCTGTGTGATGAGGCCACCAGCGCGCTGGACCCGGCAACAACACGTTCTATTCTCGAACTGCTGAAAGACATCAATCGTCGTCTGGGTTTGACGATTCTGTTGATCACCCACGAAATGGACGTTGTGAAGCGCATTTGTGATTGCGTGGCGGTGATCAGTAATGGCGAGTTGATCGAGCAGGACACGGTAAGTGAAGTGTTCTCGCATCCGAAAACGCCGCTAGCGCAGAAGTTTATTCAGTCGACCCTGCATCTGGATATCCCGGAAGACTATCAGGAACGACTGCAAGCGGAACCATTCGCTGACTGCGTGCCGATGCTGCGTCTGGAGTTTACCGGTCAATCGGTCGATGCCCCGCTGCTTTCTGAAACCGCGCGTCGTTTCAACGTCAATAACAACATTATTAGCGCGCAGATGGATTACGCCGGTGGCGTTAAGTTCGGCATCATGCTGACTGAAATGCACGGCACACAACAAGATACGCAAGCCGCCATTGCCTGGCTGCAGGAACACCATGTAAAAGTAGAGGTACTGGGTTATGTCTGAGCCGATGATGTGGCTGCTGGTTCGTGGCGTATGGGAAACGCTGGCAATGACCTTCGTATCCGGTTTTTTTGGTTTTGTGATTGGCCTGCCGGTTGGCGTCCTGCTTTATGTCACGCGTCCGGGGCAAATTATTGCTAACGCGAAGCTGTATCGTACCGTTTCTGCGATTGTGAACATTTTCCGATCCATCCCGTTCATTATCTTGCTGGTATGGATGATTCCGTTTACTCGCGTTATTGTCGGTACATCGATTGGTTTGCAAGCAGCGATTGTTCCGCTGACAGTTGGTGCAGCACCGTTTATTGCCCGTATGGTCGAGAACGCTCTGCTGGAGATCCCAACCGGGTTAATTGAAGCTTCCCGCGCAATGGGTGCCACGCCAATGCAGATCGTCCGTAAAGTGCTGTTACCGGAGGCGTTGCCAGGTCTGGTGAATGCGGCAACTATCACCCTGATTACCCTGGTTGGTTATTCCGCAATGGGTGGCGCAGTCGGTGCCGGTGGTTTAGGTCAGATTGGCTATCAGTATGGCTACATCGGCTACAACGCGACGGTGATGAATACGGTACTGGTATTGCTGGTCATTCTGGTTTATTTAATTCAGTTCGCAGGCGACCGCATCGTCCGGGCTGTCACTCGCAAATAACGTTCAACACAACATAAATAATTGAAGAAGGAATAAGGTATGGCGTTCAAATTCAAAACCTTTGCGGCAGTGGGAGCCCTGATTGGATCACTGGCACTGGTAGGCTGCGGTCAGGATGAAAAAGATCCAAACCACATTAAAGTCGGCGTGATTGTTGGTGCCGAACAGCAGGTTGCAGAAGTCGCGCAGAAAGTCGCGAAAGACAAATATGGCCTGGACGTTGAGCTGGTCACCTTCAACGACTATGTTCTGCCAAACGAAGCATTGAGCAAAGGCGATATCGACGCCAACGCCTTCCAGCATAAACCGTACCTTGATCAGCAACTGAAAGATCGTGGCTACAAACTGGTCGCAGTAGGCAACACGTTTGTGTATCCGATTGCCGGTTACTCCAAGAAAATCAAATCGCTGGATGAACTGCAGGATGGTTCGCAGGTTGCCGTGCCAAACGACCCGACTAACCTTGGTCGTTCACTGCTGCTGCTGCAAAAAGTGGGCTTGATCAAACTGAAAGATGGCGTTGGCCTGTTGCCAACAGTTCTTGATGTTGTTGAGAACCCAAAAAACCTGAAAATTGTTGAGCTGGAAGCACCGCAGCTGCCGCGCTCTCTGGACGATGCGCAAATCGCTCTGGCGGTTATCAACACCACCTATGCCAGCCAGATTGGCCTGACTCCGGCGAAAGACGGTATCTTTGTCGAAGATAAAGAGTCTCCGTACGTAAACCTGATCGTGACGCGTGAAGATAATAAAGACGCAGAGAACGTGAAGAAATTCGTCCAGGCTTATCAGTCTGACGAAGTTTACGAAGCAGCGAACAAAGTGTTTAACGGTGGCGCTGTTAAAGGCTGGTAATTTTTAGGCTGTTTCCACAATTTGTAATATCATTCAGGACGGGCGCTTGCCCGTCTTGTCATTTTTACAAGCTCCTGATTCAATATTGACGTTTTGATCATACATTGAGGAAATACTATGCGTGCTTTACCGATCTGTTTAGTAGCACTCATGCTAAGCGGCTGTTCCATGTTAAGCAGATCCCCTGTCGAACCCGTTCAAAGCACTGCACCCCAGCCGAAAGCGGAGCCTGCAAAACCAAAAGCACCGCGCGCCGCGCCGGTCCGAATTTATACCAATGCAGAAGAATTAGTCGGCAAACCATTCCGCGATCTCGGTGAAGTCAGTGGCGATTCTTGCCAGGCCTCTAATCAGGACTCTCCGCCGAGCATTCCAACCGCGCGTAAGCGGATGCAAATCAATGCCTCTAAAATGAAAGCCAATGCGGTATTACTGCATAGCTGCGAAGTTACCAGCGGTACGCCAGGCTGCTATCGTCAGGCTGTATGTATCGGTTCTGCGCTTAACATTACGGCGAAATGAGCAGTTTCCAGTTCGAGCAAATAGGCGTTATTCGCTCGCCCTATAAAGAAAAATTCGCCGTTCCGCGCCAGCCAGGTCTGGTAAAAAGCGCCAACGGTGAACTGCATCTCATTGCTCCCTACAACCAGGCCGACGCCGTTCGCGGCCTGGAAGCGTTTAGCCATTTATGGATCCTTTTTGTCTTTCATCAAACAATGGAAGGCGGCTGGCGTCCGACTGTGCGTCCACCGCGCCTCGGCGGTAACGCCAGAATGGGCGTTTTCGCCACACGCTCTACTTTCCGCCCTAACCCGATTGGTATGTCGCTGGTAGAGCTGAAGGAAGTTATTTGTCATAAAGATAACGTGATTCTGAAGCTCGGCAGTCTGGATCTGGTCGATGGTACGCCGGTGGTAGATATCAAACCGTATCTTCCCTTTGCCGAATCGCTTCCTGATGCCAGTGCCAGCTATGCGCAAAGTGCACCAGCGGCAGAGATGGCGGTGAGTTTTACCTTAGAGGTCGAAAAGCAGCTTTTGACATTGGAGAAGCGCTATCCGCAGTTAACGCTGTTTATCCGCGAAGTACTGGCGCAGGACCCGCGTCCAGCCTATCGTAAAGGTGAGGAAACGGGCAAAACCTATGCCGTCTGGCTGCATAATTTTAACGTTCGCTGGCGCGTCACCGACGCTGGTTTTGAAGTCTTTGCGCTGGAACCGCGTTAAATTCGCGCCCTTCTCTTTTGACATTTCTTTTGCACTGGTAAACTAAATCACTTTTTTTGTCCCAGGCTCGCCTTGAGCCTGCTCTACCTTCCAACTGGAACCGTAACAACATGCGTACTAGCCAATACCTGCTCTCCACTCTTAAGGAGACACCTGCCGACGCCGAGGTGATCAGCCATCAGCTGATGTTACGCGCCGGGATGATCCGCAAGCTGGCCTCCGGGTTATACACCTGGCTGCCGACCGGCGTGCGCGTTCTGAAAAAAGTCGAAAACATCGTGCGTGAAGAGATGAACAACGCCGGTGCGATCGAGGTGTTAATGCCGGTGGTTCAGCCATCTGAACTGTGGCAAGAGAGTGGTCGTTGGGAACAGTATGGCCCGGAATTGCTGCGTATTGCTGACCGTGGTGACCGTCCGTTCGTACTTGGCCCAACTCATGAAGAAGTGATTACCGACCTGATTCGTAACGAGCTGAGCTCTTACAAACAGCTGCCGCTGAACTTCTATCAGATCCAAACCAAGTTCCGTGATGAAGTACGCCCGCGTTTCGGCGTCATGCGTTCCCGCGAATTCCTGATGAAAGATGCTTACTCTTTCCATACCTCTCAGGAATCCCTGCAGGAAACCTACGATGCAATGTATGCGGCCTACAGCAAAATCTTCAGCCGCATGGGGCTGGATTTCCGCGCCGTACAGGCCGATACCGGTTCTATCGGCGGCAGCGCCTCTCACGAATTCCAGGTGCTGGCGCAGAGCGGTGAAGACGATGTGGTCTTCTCCGACACCTCTGACTATGCAGCGAACATTGAGCTGGCAGAAGCTATCGCGCCGAAAGAACCGCGCGCTGCTGCTACCCAGGAAATGACGCTGGTTGATACGCCGAACGCGAAAACCATCGCTGAACTGGTAGAACAATTCAATCTGCCGATTGAAAAAACGGTTAAGACTCTGCTGGTTAAAGCCGTTGAAGGCAGTAGCTTCCCGCTGGTTGCGCTGCTGGTTCGCGGTGACCACGAGCTGAACGAAGTTAAAGCTGAGAAACTGCCGCAGGTTGCAAGCCCGCTGACTTTCGCGACTGAAGAAGAAATTCGTGCCGTGGTTAAAGCCGGTCCGGGTTCACTGGGTCCGGTAAACATGCCGATTCCGGTAGTAATTGACCGTACTGTTGCGGCGATGAGTGATTTTGCTGCTGGTGCTAACATCGATGGCAAACACTACTTCGGTATCAACTGGGATCGCGATGTCGCAACCCCGGAAGTTGCGGATATCCGTAACGTAGTGGCTGGCGATCCAAGCCCGGATGGACAGGGTACGCTGCTGATCAAACGTGGTATCGAAGTCGGTCACATCTTCCAGCTGGGTACTAAGTACTCCGAAGCACTTAAAGCCTCCGTTCAGGGTGAAGATGGCCGTAATCAGATCCTGACTATGGGTTGCTACGGTATCGGCGTAACGCGCGTAGTAGCGGCGGCAATTGAGCAGAACTACGACGAACGCGGCATCGTATGGCCTGACGCTATCGCACCTTTCCAGGTGGCGATTCTGCCGATGAACATGCACAAATCCTTCCGCGTACAGGAGCTGGCTGAGAAACTGTATAGCGAACTGCGCGCACAGGGTATCGAAGTGCTGCTGGATGATCGCAAAGAACGTCCGGGCGTGATGTTTGCTGATATGGAACTGATCGGTATTCCGCACACTATCGTGTTGGGCGACCGTAACCTCGACAACGACGATATCGAATACAAATACCGTCGTAACGGTGAGAAACAGTTAATTAAGACCGGTGACATCGTCGATTATCTGGTGAAACAGATTAAAGGCTGATGCCAGAAAGGGTCCTGAATTTCAGGACCCTTTTTTACATGGATTGTATAAAATGGATAAACCAAAGGCGCACTGGTGCCTGCTTCTCCCCTGCTTTCTTTTACTTTCGGCCTGTACCGTTGATATCAGCCAACCAGACTCATCAGCCACAGCGGTAGATGCCAAGGCAAAAACATGGGCAGTCAAATTCCAGCATCAAAGCTCTTTCACCGAACAATCAATAAAAGAAATAACAGAACCTGATCTCAAACCCGGCGATTTACTGTTCTCCTCAAGCCTTGGGGTAACTTCATTTGGTATCCGCGTCTTCAGCACTTCCTCAGTGAGCCACGTTGCAATCTTTTTGGGAGATAATAACGTTGCAGAAGCGACAGGAGATGGCATCCAGATTGTTTCCCTTAAAAAAGCGATGAAGCATAGTGATAAGCTTTTCGTCTTACGAGTCCCGGATCTTACCCCGCAACAAGCCACAGAAATTACCGCGTTTGCCAATAAAATCAAAGATAGCGGTTATAACTATCGCGGCATTGTCGAATTTATTCCATTTATGGTGACTCGCCAGATGTGCTCACTGAATCCGTTCTCCGAGGATTTTCGCCAACAGTGCGTCAGCGGCCTGGCGAAAGCGCAGTTAAGCAGTGTGAGCGAAGGAGACAAAAAGTCGTGGTTTTGTTCGGAATTTGTCACTGATGCATTTGCCAAAGCCGGACATCCGCTTACGCTGGCACAGTCTGGCTGGATTAGCCCTGCCGATCTGATGCATATGCGTACTGGCGATGTCTCTGTGTTTAAGCCAGAAACGCAATTAGAGTATATTGGGCACTTGAAGCCAGGGATTTATATCAAAGCGGGTCGCTTCGTTGGGTTGACTCAGTGATAAAAGCCAGCCTCGTCCACAAAATACCGGATGAGGCGTGAGCGCCTTACCCGGCCTACAAAATCGTGCTAATACAAAATGTTGCATTATTGGCTGTAGGCCTGATAAGCGCTGCGCATCAGGCAATTTTTCGTTTGTTTCTGTCTCACGATGGCTTACTGCCCCAAACTACTGCAATCCTGGTGCGGGTAAAATTTACCTGCCGTATCGGGCGCAAATACTTTGGTCGGCGCACCAGTATCCGGATTAGCCTCAAGCGTAAAGTGACCTTCTACTGACAGTAACACCGGTTTCTCGCTGTTGCCGCGGGCAGCCAAATAGCCCCGTTCCAGCTCAGCGTTATTCGCTACCATGAAACGTTTTCCGGTCGCACAATCAGTAAAGGTTGCCGCATCAGCCATATAAAAATACATGCCGCGTAGAGTCATCGGCGTCACTGGCAGGCTGGATTTTGCCGGTTCCAGTGTATAGTTGAACTGCGATTCGATCGGATTGCCTTCACGATCGAGCATCTCCAGCGCATCTCCTTTCGCCCGATAATATGACTTTTCACCTTTACTGTCGGTTAATACCAGTTTGTCAGCGGTTCGCGCCCATGTACCGTAGGAGGCGAAAGAGGAAGGCTCTTCACGCGCGCCCAGATAACGTTCATTCATCACCCATGTTCCGTCTTTTTCGAGGAACAGTGAGGTTTCGATACCTTCGCAATCAGCACACGGCAGCACGCCGCGCCAGCTTTGCGGCATCGGCTTCAGTTCAGCGGCCTGCGCCGGGGAAAGCGTATCGACTTCGGCCCGATTATTACATCCCATCAGTGTAAAGAGGCTGATTACAGCCATCGCTGTCACTATCGCTTTTTTCACCATCCATTCCTTCTTTTTATTCCCGACCGCCGCGCACTTTGCCGCGCAACGCCTTCACGCTTGATTTTTGTGCTTTCGATACCAGCCTGCGCTCTTTTGATGCGCGGGTAGGTCGTGTCGGTCGCCGGGTTTTTTGTTCTGTTGTTAATTCTTTAATCACTGCCACCAACCGTGCCAGCGCCGCTTCGCGGTTCAGTTCCTGGCTGCGATATTCCTGTGCCTTGATGACAATCACTCCATCGCTGCTAATCAGATGATGGCTGGCAGCGAGCAGGCGCTCTTTGTAATACTCTGGCAGGCTGGACGCTCGAATGTCAAAACGTAGATGAATAGCCGTTGAGGTCTTATTCACATGCTGCCCGCCCGCGCCCTGCGCACGAATGGCGGTGATCTCAAGCTCGCCATCGGGGATAGCAACATGTCGGGAAATCATAATCATGAAGGTTGTTGCCAGGCGATTAAGTTTACTTCCAGATTATTCTTATCATCCGATAACCAAATCACCCCATCCTGAATCGTTGCCTGCAGCGTCATGGTACGATCGGCAAAGGCGCTCACTTTTGCCAGTTGCTCGTCGTCCAGATACCAGATGGAAAGATTGGCAAACTGCGCACATTTGCTCTGATTTTGCTGCCACCAGATTTGCGCTGCCCGACTATTATAGGCAAACAGCGCCACTTCTGCGGCCTGGGTGCAGGCTTTCTTAATCCGCCGCTCATCCGGCAATCCCAGTTCAATCCACAAATCAATGCCCAGATGATCATTACGCAGCCACGCTTCCGGCTCATCATCGGCACACAAACCTCGGGTAAATTGCAGACGCTCATCGGCATATTTCAGCCACGCCAGCAGGCGCAGCATCATGCGCTCCTGTGTTTCTGAAGGGTGGCGCGCCAGCGTCAGAGAGGCATCGAGAAACTGGTTGCGGTCGAGATCGGCCACATTAACCGTCGCTTTATAAATTGTCGCTTTAAGCGCCATAAGAAAACTCCTTTCGAATCAGGAGGCCATTGTAACGGAATACGTGCAGTTGCGACGCTGATATTGCAGAAATGAGTGTGGTATAGTCACCTTGCGAAACAGAGTTTATCTTCGTAGGCTTAGACTTGCATCCACGGTTAAGTCAGAGTGCTGACAGGAGGGCATGTGGAAAAATATTGTGAGTTAATACGCAAGCGGTACGCGGAAATCGCCAGCGGAGACTTAGGATACGTTCCGGACGCGCTGGGCTGCGTTTTGAAAGTGCTGAATGAAATGGCTGCCGACGATGCCCTTTCTGAGGCTGTCAGGGAAAAAGCAGCATACGCTGCGGCAAACTTACTGGTGAGCGATTATGTCAATGAATGATACGTATCAACCAATCAATTGTGATGATTACGATAATCTTGAGCTCGCCTGCCAGCATCATTTAATGCTGACACTTGAGCTGAAAGATGGCGAAAAACTGCAGGGGAAGGCCAGCGATTTAGTCTCCCGCAAAAATGTGGAATATCTGGTCGTCGAAGCTGCTGGCGAAACCCGCGAGCTACGTCTGGATAAAATTACCAGCTTTAGCCACCCGGAAATCGGTACGGTGGTGGTGAGCGAGTCCTGATTTACTTTCGCCGGATGCGACGTTTGATGCGTCTTATCCGGCTTTCACTTAACTAAGCGTTTCGCCGCCAGACAAAACTTACGCCATTCTCACCTTCAGCCACACCTTCTTGCGTCACAAATACCTCTGCCGCTGCAATCAGCGTTTCGCCATAAAACAGCAGTGGCGTGGTGTCACGCAACCACGGCGGTACGCCCAGTTCCTGCCAGATTTTCTTTAACTTACGCCCACCATTGCGCCCGACAATATGCAGCAATCCTGGCGCTTTGAAACGCACACTGACCGCTTCGTCTGCACGCGGAGGGCGAATATCGCCTCCCGCAGTAAGCTGTACACTTCCCAGCGCCGCCGGTAATTCCAGCGGTTGTAACCACGTCTGCCACGGCACAATGGTTTCGCTTTGCCCAGTGACGGATTTAATCCACCACAGTTGCGATTGATAGCGGCGGATTTCAAACGCCCCCAAACGTAAACAGGGGGAAGCATCTTCTCGCGCCAGCGCCACTTCCTGCCAGATCCTCACCAACGCGTCGCGGGAAGGCATCGGTGCATTCTGCCCTGCCAGCCAGCGGCGGATAATCGCCGCGCGACGGGCATCACTCATCGCCAGCATTGGCGCAATCTGCAGCGTCCCCTGCGGCGTTTGACAGTGTGCTAAATCATCTGCCAGCAGTTCATCCAGCAGGCTCTCTTGCTCAGCACAAAGTGCAGCGCTGCGGGCCGTTGCTTCGGCAAAATGCGGCCAACGCTGCTGCAATAACGGCACTACGTGTAGGCGCAGGAAGTTACGATCGTATGAGTCGTCCTGATTACTTTCGTCTTCAATCCAACGTAAACCATGCGCCAACGCCCACTGCTCCAGTTCTCCCCGTGTGCGGGCGAGCAACGGTCGGATCAGCCGCGTTCCGGCAAACTCCGAGACTTCCGCCATAGCCGAAAGCCCTGCAGGGCCGCTACCACGTTTTAACGCCAGCAGAAACGTTTCACATTGATCGTCGAGATGTTGCGCTGTAACCAGCACTTCACCAGGTAACAGGGTACGAGCAAATGCCTGATAACGTGCCTGCCGCGCCTGAGCCTCAATACCTAGCCCCTCTTGCGCAAGTTGCACACGCTCAACCACCAGCGGCACCTGCCACTGCTGGCAGATATTTTCACAATGTTTCACCCAAGCATCAGCGTTGGCACTTAAACCATGATGCACATGAATAGCGCGCAGGGTGACGCCCGGATTTTCCGTCCGCCACTGCACCAACTGATGCAGCAGAACGGTGGAGTCAAGCCCGCCGCTAAAGGCCACCAGAATCTGGCGTGAGATGAGAAGTTGTCTATTGAGAGTGAGTGTCATGATGGTGCGATTTTACAGTAGCAATGCCCGGCACGTTACCGGGCAAATATGGCGATGACAAGCCTTACTGCTCATACAGTTCCAACGGCAGTCCGTCCGGATCGTTAAAGAATGTGAAGCGCTTTTGCGTGTAGGGATCGACACGTATGGCTTCACATTTCACGTTATGGCTTTCAAGATGCGCCACTGCCGCATCGATATCATCAACGCTAAAAGCCAGATGACGCAGGCCGCAAGCTTCCGGTCTGCTGGGGCGCTCCGGCGGGAACGGAAATGAGAAAAGCTCAATCACATATTGCCCATTAAGCGCCAAATCCCCTTTCCACGAATCGCGCGCTTCGCGATAGACTTCGCTTTGCAGCGTGAAACCGAGAATATCGCAGTAGAAAGCTTTGCTCACCGCATAATCCGTCGCAATAATCGCAATATGGTGAACCTGTTTTAAACCCAGCATAACGCCTCCTTTATTTGTTAACAGCACGTTACTCGCCCGGAAGCCGCTCTGGCAAGTTATCCCGCCATTTTTAGGACTCGTACGCGGTAAACGCCATCTTCGTCCTGTTTCGCGCCGTGAATATCCGTTTCAAAGCCGGGGTAGCGCTGGCCCACTGAACAGAGCATCAGCAGAAAATCGAGTACCGTGCGGCTCTCCTCGGTCAGCATTTCTCCTGGCATCAGTAGCGGTACGCCAGGCGGATAAGGCAGGATCATATTTGCCGATACTCTACCGACCAGTTGTTCCAGCGCAATGGTTTCTACTTCGCCTTTAATCTGCCGTTGCCATGCCTGATGTGGCGTCATGATCATCTCCGGTAAAGTATCAAATGCTCGCAACATCAAACCGGGAAGATCGTGTTTACGAATCAGCTTATGGATCCCTTGCGCCAGATCCTGAATACGCATATTGCGATAAAAATCGGGATCTTCTGCATAGAGATCGGGCAGCATATTTTTGATCCGCAGGTTGAGATCGTAAGAGCGCTTAAATTCCGTCAACCCACGCAATAATCCCATTGCTTTGGTTTTATCGATGCCAATACTAAAGAGAAACAGCAGGTTATAAGGGCCGGTTTTCTCTACTACGATCCCACGTTCGTCGAGGAATTTTGCCACCAGCGCCGCCGGGATCCCCTCATCGCTCATATTGCCCTGCTCGTCCATCCCCGGTGTCAAAATAGTGACTTTAACCGGATCGAGAAACATATGATCGGCATCCGCATCGTTAAAGCCGTGCCACTGTTCGCCAGGCGCAACGGGCCAGCATTCGGCTTCATCCACCTGCGGCGGTTGCCAGATATCGAAAAACCAGCCGTCAGACTCTTCCCGCAGCCGCTGGACCTCTTTGCGAAAATGCAGCGCTCGTTCTACTGAACGGTTAATCAGCCGTTTGCCCGGATTACCACGCAGCATCGCCGCCGCTGTCTCAACCGAAGCAACAATGGGATAACTGGGCGAAGTGGTGGTATGCATCATAAAGGCTTCATTAAACGCCTCTTCGTCGTACTCACCTTTAATGTGGATCAGTGATGCCTGCGACAACGCCGCCAGCATTTTGTGGGTCGATTGCGTTTCGAAGAAAACTTTTCCTGCCACCCGATCGCCACTCATACCACTTTTGCCCTGATAGATCGGATGAAAATGAGTATACGGGACCCAGGCGGAATCGAAGTGGATCGAGGGGACATCCAGCGTCTGTTTGATCCAGTCGGTGTTGTAGAGCAAGCCATCATAGGTTGAGTTGGTGATCACCGCATGAACCGGCCATTGTGCCTGCGTGGTAGCAGCGACTTTCTCTTCGATACTGTCGCGGGTAAATTCTCGTCGCGGGATCCCACCCAGAATCCCCAACGCATTACGTGTTGGTTTTAGCCAGACCGGCACGACATCGTTCATCATCAACAGATGCGCCAGCGATTTATGACAATTGCGGTCAATTAACAGCGTACTGCCGGATGGCGCGGCGTACATACCCACAATTTTGTTCGACGTCGATGTTCCGTTGGTGACGATATAACTCTGTTCCGCGCCGAAAGTCCGTGCGATGTACTCTTCCGCTTCCAGATGTGGCCCGGTGTGGTCGAGCAACGAACCTAGCTCGGTTACCGAAATAGAGACGTCCGCCTTGAGGGTATTCCCGCCGAAAAAATCATAAAACAGACAGCCTACCGGGCTTTTCTGATACGCGGTACCACCCATATGCCCCGGCGTACAAAAGGTGTACTTCCGCTCTTTGACATAAGTAAACAAGGCTTTAGTGAATGGCGGGGTAATGTTATCGAGATATTCGTTGGTGTACTGACGCATACGAATGGCGATATCTTCTGCCTGCCCCAGCGCATATTCAAAGAACCAGAGCGCCATCCGCATATCCTGCACGCTGACATCCATCGTCGAGTGAGTATTGATGAAGGCATAAAGCGGGAGATATTCATTAAGTTGATTGATATCGCTACATAAATCGAGACTGTATTCATCCCAGTCAAAAATCACGCCGCATATTCGTGGGTTGTGTTCGATAAATTTCAGCAAATCAACGCTGTTTTGTGGCCAGATAATCTGAAAACCTTGCGCCACCAGCGCCGACTCCAGTTCTTTGATGGGCTCATCTTTATAAAAGACGCCATGCGGTCCCATAATGGCAATGATGTTCATGTGTTCCTCCTGGAAAATCCTTCCTTAATCATAGCCCGCTCAAACCATGGCGATAAAAAAGGGCCACCGAAGTGACCCTTTTCAGAACATTTGCGAATTACGCGTAACCGTAGCTCATCAGGCGCTGATAACGACGATTTTTTAAATCTTCAGTGCTTAACACGTCGAGATCGGCCAGATCCGCCAGCAGCTGCGCTTTCAGAGACGCCGCCATCGCTTCCGGGTTACGGTGAGCACCGCCCAGCGGTTCCGGGATGATGGAGTCGATCAGTTTCAGTTCTTTCAAACGCGGAGCGATGATCCCCATCGCTTCAGCCGCCAGCGGCGCTTTGTCGGCGCTCTTCCACAGAATGGACGCACAACCTTCCGGCGAGATAACAGAATAGGTGCTGTATTGCAGCATATTCACTTTATCGCCCACGCCAATCGCCAGCGCGCCGCCAGAACCACCTTCACCGATAACGGTGCAAATAGTCGGTACGCTAAGGCGAGACATTTCACGCAGGTTGCGTGCAATGGCTTCAGACTGACCGCGTTCTTCTGCGCCCACACCCGGATAAGCCCCCGGGGTGTCGATAAAGGTGATGATTGGCATCTTAAAGCGTTCAGCCATTTGCATCAGACGCAGTGCTTTGCGGTAACCTTCTGGCGCTGGCATACCAAAGTTACGGCGAATTTTTTCTTTGGTTTCACGACCTTTTTGATGACCAATGATCATCACCGGACGACCATCGAGACGGGCGATACCCCCGACGATAGCTTTATCGTCTGCATACGCGCGGTCGCCAGCCAGTTCGTCAAATTCATCAAAGGCCAGGCGAACGTAATCCAGGGTATAAGGACGCTGTGGATGGCGTGCCAGTTGCGCAATCTGCCATGCACCGAGATCGGCGAAGATTTTACGCGTCAGTTCTACGCTTTTTTCACGCAGACGATGCACTTCTTCATCGATATTAATATCCAGTTTCTCATCCTGGCGGCTAACCGCAGTCAGAGAATCGATTTTCGCTTCCAGCTCTGCAATCGGCTGTTCAAAATCAAGGAAATTCAGACTCATAGTATTCCTGTATTAGTCAAACTCCAGTTCCACCTGCTCCGAACCAATGAGGCCACGGAGATCGTTTAATAAACGATCGCTCGGAGAGACACGCCACGTCGCGCCAAAACGCAACCGCGCGCGTGCATCCGCCCTCTGATAGTAGAGATGTACTGGAATTGTCCCAGAGCGGTGGGGTTCCAGAGACTGACGGAGTCGGTTTAAAAGCTGGTCATCAATTTGCCTGTCCGTCAGCGAGATAGCAAGCCCGCGAGCATATTTTTCCCGGGCTTCGTCAATATCCATCACTTCGCGAGCGGTCATTTTAAGCCCACCGCTGAAGTCATCAAAGCTGACCTGTCCGCTGACGATAAGTATGCGGTCTTTTTCCAGCAATTGCTGGTATTTATCCAGGGCGTCAGTAAACAACATCACTTCCAGCCGCCCGGAACGGTCATCCAGCGTGCAGATACCGATACGATTGCCGCGCTTGGTGACCATAACCCGCGCAGCAACAACGAGCCCCGCAGCCGTGGTGACTTTACCACGTTCTGTCGGGTGCATGTCTTTCAGCCTTACGCCTCCGACATAACGCTCAATCTCTTTTAAATACTGGTTGATAGGGTGTCCCGTCAGGTACAGACCTAACGTTTCACGTTCCCCATCTAACACCACCTGCTCCGGCCACGGTTGGCAACTGGCGTAGGATTGTTCAATTTGTTCCGGCTCTTCTGCCAGCACGCCGAACATATCAGCCTGACCGATGGCTTCTGCTTTCGCGTGTTGATCAGCCGCCTTTAACGCATCGCCCAGCGAGTTCATCAGCGCCGCGCGGTGTGGCCCAAGACGGTCAAACGCCCCGGACATGATCAGTTTTTCCAGCACTCGCCGGTTTAACTTTTTGGTGTCTGTACGGGCGCAGAGATCAAACAGTTCACGGAAATAGCCGCCTTTATTACGGGCTTCGATGATCGCCTCAATCGGACCTTCACCTACCCCTTTGATCGCGCCAATACCATACACGATTTCGCCGTCGTCGTTGACGTGGAAATGGTAAAGACCGGAGTTTATATCTGGTGGCAGGATTTTCAGCCCCATCCGCCAGCACTCATCCACCAGGCCCACCACCTTCTCGGTGTTGTCCATATCGGCGGTCATTACTGCCGCCATAAACTCCGCTGGATAGTGCGCTTTCAGCCATAACGTTTGATATGAAACCAAAGCATAGGCCGCAGAGTGCGATTTGTTAAATCCGTAACCGGCGAATTTCTCCACCAGGTCGAAGATTTTCATCGCCAGTTCGGCGTTGATCCCGTTCTTTTCTGCGCCTTCAGCAAATACAGAACGCTGCTTGGCCATCTCTTCCGGCTTTTTCTTACCCATCGCACGACGCAGCATATCCGCGCCACCGAGGGTATAACCAGAAAGCACCTGGGCAATCTGCATGACCTGTTCCTGATACAGGATGATGCCGTAGGTTGGCTCCAGTACCGGTTTCAGGCTTTCATGCTGCCACTGCACATCCGGATAGGAGATCTCTTCGCGACCATGTTTACGGTCGATAAAGTTATCCACCATCCCTGATTGCAACGGGCCGGGGCGGAACAGTGCCACCAGTGCGATCATATCTTCGAAGCAGTCAGGTTGCAGACGCTTGATCAGGTCCTTCATGCCGCGCGATTCAAGCTGGAATACCGCCGTGGTTTCCGAGCGTTGCAGCATGTCGAAACTTTTCTTGTCATCCAGCGGGATCGCGGCGATATCCAGCGGCGGCTCGCCATTCTTCGCCCGCCGCTTGTTGATCATCTCCAGCGCCCAGTTGATGATGGTGAGCGTACGCAAACCAAGGAAGTCGAACTTCACCAGCCCGGCGTATTCAACGTCGCTTTTATCAAACTGGGTAACCGGATGTTTGCCCTCTTCATCGCAATAAAGCGGCGCAAAATCGGTAATTTTGGTCGGCGCGATAACCACCCCACCGGCGTGCTTACCAGCGTTACGGGTGACCCCTTCCAGTTTGCGCGCCATGTCGATCAGCGCCTTAACTTCTTCGTCCGCTTCGTAGATTTCCGGCAGTTGCGGCTCGGCTTCAAACGCTTTCGCCAGCGTCATCCCCGGATCGGGCGGGATCAGTTTCGAGATACGATCGACAAAGCCGTATGGATGCCCCAGCACGCGGCCTACGTCGCGGATCACCGCTTTTGCCGCCATTGTACCGAAGGTGATGATCTGCGATACCGCATCACGACCGTACATGTCTGCCACGTGTTCGATAACCTGATCGCGTTTCTCCATACAGAAGTCAACGTCAAAGTCAGGCATGGAGACACGTTCCGGGTTAAGGAAACGTTCGAACAGCAGGTCAAATTCCAGCGGATCGAGGTCGGTAATTTTCAGCGCGTAGGCCACCAGTGACCCTGCACCGGAACCACGGCCAGGCCCTACCGGTACGCCGTTATCCTTCGACCACTGGATAAATTCCATAACGATGAGGAAGTAACCCGGGAAGCCCATCTGGTTGATAACCTGAAGTTCAGTATCCAGACGCTCGTCATACTCCGGGCGACGCTTAAGACGTTCTTCCTCGTCAGGGAATAAAAACGCCAGACGCTCTTCCAGGCCTTCTTTTGCACGCTTGACCAGATAATCTTCGGTGCTCATGTCCCCGGTCGGGAACTGCGGCAGGAAGTATTCACCCAGACGCACAGTCACGTTACAGCGTTTGGCGATCTCAACAGTGTTGGCAAGGGCTTCGGGGATGTCGGCAAACAGCTCGCACATCTCCTCTTCGCTGCGCATATATTGCTGCGGCGAATAATTACGCGGGCGTTTGGGATCGTCGAGAGTAAAGCCGTCATGGATCGCGACGCGGATTTCGTGCGCGTCAAAGTCGCTGCTGTCGATAAAGCGCACGTCATTGGTCGCCACGACGGGCAAACCGCGCGCTTCCGCCAGCTCCACTGCCGCGTGCAGATAACTTTCTTCGTCCGGCCTGCCGGTGCGGATCAGCTCGAGAAAATAGCGATCCGGGAAGTGCTCTTCATAAAATGCAACGCACTCATCTACCAGCGCGCTGTTACCACGCAAAAGGCTGCGCCCGACGTCGCCCATGCGCCCGCCGGAAAGGAGGATCAGCCCTTCGTTTAATTCGATAAGCCAGTCGCGATCGATGATAGGCCCAGCGGCACCGTACCCGCGCTGATACGCTTTTGAGATCAGCAACGTCAGATTCTGATAGCCGGTATTGTTTGCCGCCAGCACCGTCAGGTGGGTTAACTCATCACCCAGCAGGTCGCACTGGACATTAAAATCTGCCCCGACGATAGGCTTAATCCCTGCGCCATGTCCCGCTCCGTAGAACTTCACCAGACCGCAAAGGTTGGTGAAATCGGTGATCGCCAGTGCTGGCATACCCAACGCCGCCGCCTTTTTTACCAGCGGCGCGGTTTTGGCCAGGCCATCGATCATCGAGTAGTCGCTGTGCACCCGCAGGTGTACGAAACGTGGTTCAGACATCTTCAGATTCCGGTTTACTTAATCTCGACACAAGAATCAGGACGCAAGTCCCAGTGCGCGTTTGACAGGCCCAAAGCTGCGACGATGATGTTCAGTCGCGCCATATTCAGCCAGTTTTTCCAGATGAAAAGCGGTTGGATACCCTTTGTGCTGGGCAAAACCATATTGCGGGAAAACAATATCCAGCGCCGCCATTTCAGCGTCGCGCGTCACTTTCGCCAGGATAGACGCAGCACTGATTTCCGGTACGCGGCTATCGCCTTTCACCACTGCCATCGAAGGCATCGGTAATTTTGGGCAGCGGTTACCATCAATCAACACATATTCCGGCGCAATATGCAGCCCCGCGACGGCGCGCTGCATCGCCAGCATGGTCGCGTGTAAAATATTCAGTTCGTCGATTTCGTGGGGTTCCGCGCGGCCCAGACTCCAGCTTAACGCTTTCTCTTTGATCTCTTCGCAGAGCGCCAGACGGCGTTTTTCGCTCAGCTTTTTGGAATCATTCAGCCCAGCAATCGGGCGCGCCGGGTCAAGGATCACCGCAGCGGTAACCACCGCGCCAACCAACGGCCCGCGTCCAACTTCATCCACACCCGCAACCAGCTGCGTGTGTGGATAAACAAATTCGATCATTGTGCTAACTCCAGAACGGCTTGTGCCGCCTGCTCATCGGCATTGCAGCGGATCTGCTGATGCAGTTCACGGAAGGTATCGTGCATCGCGTGGCTGGTTTTCCCGTTCGCCAACAGCGGTAACAGCGCCGCAGCCAGTTTTTGCGGCTCACACTCTTCCTGCAATAATTCTTTGACTAACTCTCTGCCCGCCAGCAAATTTGGCAGCGAGACATACTCGGTTTTCACCAGCCTCTTCGCCAGCCAGAAGGTAAAAGGCTTCATGCGATATCCCACCACCATCGGGCATTTCGCCAGCATGCACTCCAGGGCTGCCGTACCCGACGCCAGTAGCGCCGCATCACTGGCGACCATCGCCTCACGGCCCATCCCATCCAGCAGATGAACCGAAAGATCTGGCGCAACTTCCGCTTTGATACGCTCAAACTGCTCACGGCGTTTGGCATTCACCAGCGGCACCACGATCTCCAGATCGGGGTACGTCTGGCGCAAAAGCTGGGCCGTTTTCAGGAAATCGGCACTAAGCATCTCCACTTCCGCACCACGACTTCCCGGCAGCAACGCAAGACAGTGAGCATCGTGAGGGATCCCCAGCACATCACGGGCGGCATTTTTATCTGGATCTAACGGCATGGCATCAGCCATGGTGTGACCGATAAAACGGCACGGCACGTTGTATTTGTCATAAAACGCTTTTTCGAAAGGCAGAAATGCGAGCACCAGATCGGTGGCTCTGCCTATTTTGAAAACGCGTTTCTGTCGCCACGCCCAGACGGACGGACTGACGTAATGAATGGTTTTGATACCCTGCTTTTTAAGATTACCTTCGAGGGTAATATTGAAGTCAGGTGCATCAATGCCGACAAAAACATCTGGCTTCAGTTCGCCAAAACGCTTTGTCAGATCGGCACGAATATGCAGTAAGCGACGCAGACGCCCGAGCACTTCAACAATGCCCATCACCGCCAGCTCTTCCATTTCGTACCAGGCTTCGCAGCCTTCGGCCTGCATTCGTGGCCCGGCAACACCAACAAATCGGGCGTTGGGCACACGTTCTTTCAGAGCACGGATTAAACCGGCCCCCAGGATATCGCCGGAGGTTTCTCCGGCGACCAGGGCAATCGTTAATGGACGCTGTTCAGTCATTAACGAATCAGACCGCGCGTTGAGCGTGCAAAGAAATCGGTAAACGCTTTCACTTCCGGATATGTTTCCGCCAGTTCGGCAATTTCCGGTTTCACTTCATCGAGCGTTTTACCGCTGCGATAAATCAGCTTATACGCATTGCGGATAGCGGTAATCGCCTCACGGCTGAATCCGCGGCGCTTCAGCCCTTCGATGTTGACACCGAACGGCGTTGCGTGGTTACCCTGCGCAATGACATAAGGAGGGACGTCCTGCGCCACACCGGAACAGCCGCCAACCATCACGTGCGCACCAATGATGCAGAACTGATGGACTGCGGTCATGCCGCCGATGATCGCGAAGTCGTCTACCGATACATGACCCGCCAGCGTTGCGTTGTTGGCGAGGATGCAGCGGTTACCTACCGTACAATCGTGCGCAATGTGCGCGTTGATCATCAGTAAGTTGTCGCTGCCCACCTTCGTCAATCCACCGCCCTGGACTGTGCCACGATGAATGGTGACGCTTTCGCGAATGCGGTTACGATCGCCGATTTCCACACGGGTCGGTTCGCCAGCATATTTAAGATCCTGGTTGACTTCGCCGATGGAGGCGAACTGATAAATCTCATTGTCGCGGCCAATTTTAGTATGACCATTCACGACAACGTGAGATTTCAGTACGGTACCCTCACCAATTTCGACATGGGGTCCAACGATACAAAAAGGACCAATGTGAGCATTGGCGGCAATCGATGCGCCCTCTTCCACAATGGCGGTTGGATGCACAAAGGCGGATTTATCAATCACGTATCAGGCCTCCCGGCTACGAGCACACATCATCGTTGCTTCGCAAACTACTTTACCGTCGACCAGAGCAACCCCTTTAAAACGGGTCAGGCCGCGGCGCGTTTTTTCGAAAGTGACTTCCATGATCATTTGATCGCCTGGCACGACCGGGCGCTTGAAGCGCGCTTCGTCAATACCGGCGAAGTAGTACAGCTCGCCCGGTTCCAGTTTTCCTACGCTCTTAAACGCCAGAATACCTGTTGCCTGTGCCATTGCTTCAAGAATAAGCACACCCGGGAAAATCGGTTTTCCAGGAAAATGGCCCTGGAAGAATGGCTCATTGACAGAGACATTTTTTACTGCGCGCAGAAAACGACCTTCTTCAAAATCCAGCACGCGATCCACCAGTAAGAACGGGAAACGGTGCGGCAGAAGTTCTAAAATCTCTTCAATCTGCAGAGTATGAGTGTTAGTAGTCAAGATACTCTTCCTGTCAAAATATAAGAAACGACAATAATAACACGGCCTGCCGCAATCGTAAGAATGAGACAGGCCGTAAAGTTTGGCGAACAAAAGATGGAACGTTAGTCTTGTTGATTAACCTTGCGCTCAAGCGATTTTAAACGCTTGCTCATGTCATCAATGTTCATCACCAGTGCAGCGGTTTTGCGCCAGACTTTGTTGGGTTGCAGCGGAATGCCTGAGGAATAGACGCCTGGTTCAGTGATGGGACGCATCACCATACCCATGCCCGTAACCGTCACTTTGTCGCATATTTCCATATGCCCATTGATTACGCTGGCTCCGCCGATCATGCAGTAACGACCAATTTTCAGGCTTCCCGCCATAATGACGCCACCGGCAACCGCCGTATTGTCGCCAATCACGACGTTATGTGCAATCTGGCACTGGTTATCAATGATCACGCCATTGCCAATAACGGTGTCATCCAGCGCACCGCGATCGATAGTAGTACAGGCACCGATCTCCACGCGATCGCCAATAATTACGCGACCAATCTGTGGGATCTTCACCCAGTTACCCCGATCGTTGGCATAGCCAAAGCCGTCTGCGCCTACCACTGTTCCGGACTGGATCAGGCAATTCTGACCGATCTGGATCTCATGGTAAATGGTTACGTTCGCCCAGAGACGCGAACCTGCACCGATTTTGCTGTTTTTACCTACGAAGCAACCGGCACCGATAATCACGTTATCGCCCAGTTCAACGCCGGACTCAATCACCGCGTTAGCGCCAATCGATACGTTGTTACCCAGCTTCGCCGTCGCGTCAATCACTGCACTGGGTGCAATGTTCTGCGCAGGCTGCGGCGTGGTATCTAAAATTTGCGCCATGCGCGCGTAAGTCAGGTAGGGGTTCTTCACTACCAGCGCGGCACTTTTCGCGAAAGGAAGATCGTCCTGGGTCATGACAACCGCGGACGCCTGGCACAAGCCTAAATGCTCACGGTATTTTGGGTTAACCATGAACGTGATGTGACCTGTTTGTGCAGATTGCATGGACGCAACGCCGGTGATGACGATATCGCCATCACCGTGTAGTTCTGCATCCAACTGCTGCGCTAAATCAGCCAGTCGAATTGAAGGCATTACTTATTTAACCTGTTTCAGTACGTCAGCAGTGATGTCTTTTACATCGCTGCTGTTGTAAGCAACGGCGTTTGCATCAACAACCAGATCGATATCCTGGCTGTTGGCAACGGATTTCACAGCAGTCTGGATACGAGTAACCAGTTTGCCACGTTCTTCGTTGGAACGACGAGCGCGATCCTGCTCAAAAGCCTGCGCTTTCTGAGCAAAAGTCTGGCGCTGAGCCATCACGTCTTTTTCCAGTTTGGTACGATCGCTGCCCGCTTTCATGGACTGCAGCTTTTTCATTTTAGCCTGCAGATCGGTTTCCATACGCTGCAGTTCGCTGGCACGGCCTTTGAACTCATTTTCCAGCGTGTTAGAAACACCGGTTTTCTGCGCTACCTGCTGGAACAGGCTGCCCATATTGACGATTGCAATTTTGTCAGCCGCCTGAGCAGAAGTTGCCAGTGCTAAACCGAGACCTGCAGCTAATAACCACTTTTTCACAATAAACTCCTTACCATCCCATTTGCACCGGAGGGTGCAGTTCTTTGCGTGGCCCGGCGATCTTATATTGATCGCCTAAAGTCATCGCTACACTACCACTACATTCCTTTGTGGAGAACACTTACCAGGTTTTACCGATGTTAAACTGGAACTGTTCTGCCTTGTCTCCATCGTACTTTTTGAACGGCTGGGCGTAGGAGAACACCAACGGCCCCAATGGGGACATCCATTGTAATGCGATACCCGCAGACATACGGATATTGCTTGGATCACTATAGTCCGGATATCCAGAATATTGGCTGGAATCCCAGTTTGTATCCCAAACGGTACCCATATCCCAGAAGAAGGAAGTACGAACCGAGTTAGCATACTTGTCGCTAATGAACGGCGTCGGGGTGATGAACTCGAGGCTGGCAACCGCCATAGCGTTACCGCCTACAGCATCATCCGATTTACACAGGTCTTTCGCGCCGTCCTGAGTCGCACATTCGTAATCATAGTCCGGATCATAATTACTAGCCTGATGCGGGAAGTAAACTGCTTTCGGACCAATGGTATTGGACTGGAAGCCACGCACGGTGCTGGAACCACCGGCATAGAAGTTCTCGTAGAACGGCATCTCTTTGCCGCCTAAACCATCACCATAACCCCAGCGGGTACGACCCAGAACAACCCATTTGTGATCGTCATCGATCGGCACATAAGTCGCCGTGTCTAACGTCACTTTGTAGTATTCATTATCCGATCCCGGAATGGTCACTTTACCGGTCAGGTTGACACGTGAACCATCTGTCGGGAAGTAACCACGGTCAAGCTTGTTATAGGTCCAACCATAGTTGAACGTGAAGTCGTCCGTTTTGAAGCTGTTATCCTGATCAGAGGTACTCGGATGTTCACCCATAGAGTACAGATAACGCCACATCGCAACCTGAGGCTGCATGTTGGACAGGGAGTTATGTACATAACCCAGACCTGCACGCAGCGAGTTATATTCGTTAACCGGGAAGCCCAACGTCACGTCTGTACCATAACTCTTGTTGGTATAGTCGGACAGGTCGGCGTCATCTGCCTGGAAGTCATTATAGAAGAGACGACCACCGAGGCTTACGCCATCTACGGTGAAGTACGGGTTGGTTACCGACAGTTCAGCATAGGTCTGGTAATCGTTTTTGGTCCCGTTGATACCAACAGCATAACCCGTACCTAACCAGTTATCCTGTTGCACACCAGCCTGGAAGCTCACGCCACTTTCAGTACCGTAACCAATCCCGAAGTTGAAGCTACCGGTGTTACGTTCTTTCACCTTGTAGACTACATCAACCTGGTCCGGGCTACCCGGAACACGTTGGGTATCGGTATCGACAGTTTCAAAGAAGCCCAGACGATTCAGACGCTCCTTACCCTGATCGACCAGATCGCTCCCCAGCCATGCACCTTCCATCTGACGCATTTCGCGACGCAGGACGGCATCTTTCGAGGTATCGTTACCTTCAAAACGGATCTTACGCACATAGAAACGGTTACCCGCATCAACGTTCACACGTAATTTAACGGTTTTGTCAGCATCGTTAATTTCAGGCATCGACTGTACGCGCGGATAGGCATAACCGTAGCGACCAAGAAGCTTTTTAATGTCATCTTCCATTTTGGTCACTTTGGTGCCGTTATACAGCTCGCCCGGCTCGATCTTAGTCAACTGCTCAATTTCAGCGGAGTGCCCGGCAAGGTTACCGCTCACTTCAACGCCAGAAAGCTTGTACTGATCGCCTTCGGTGATGTTCACCGTGACGTAAATACCTTTTTTATCTGGCGTCAGACTGACCTGGGTAGAGTCGATGTTGAAACGGGCATAACCGCGATCCAGATAGTAACTGCGCAGGGTTTCAAGGTCGCCCGCCAGTTTCTGTTTCTGGTATTTACGATCGCCTACCACGTTCCACCACGGCACTTCGTCACGCAGTTGGAAATGAGAGATCAGTTCGTCGGTGGTGAAAGCATGGTTACCAACAATGTTAATTTGCTGGATTTCAGCTGACACACCTTCCTGGAACACCAGTTTTAGGTCAACACGGTTGCGCGGCAGCGGGGTCACGACAGCTTTAACGCTGGCGCTATATTTACCGACGCTGTAGTAGAAGTCTTCCAGACCTTTCTCGATATCGGCAATGGTGGTGCGATCGAGGGATTCGCCCACACGCACGCCAGAAGCCTCGAGGTTTTGCTTCAGCATGTCATCTTTCACCGATTTGTTACCGGAGAAAGTAATGCTGGCAATGGTCGGACGTTCTTTTACCTGAACCAGAAGGGTATCACCATCACGAAGGACGCGAACATCCTCGAAGTTGCCGGTAGCAAACAGAGCGCGAATGGTATTACTGATATCTTCATCATTAACCGTGTCGCCTGTGCGCACCGGCATACTGAGGAGGGCCGCACCAACGGCGACACGCTGAAGGCCTTCGAAATGAATATCTTTCACTACGAATCCTTCAGCACCGTATACGGTGGCGCTGCTAAACAGCAGCGACGCTATGAGCAACTTTTTCATCGCCATCGTTATTATGCGTTCTTCCTAACTAACTCTCATAACCGAGAGAAATCATTGAAAAGTGCAAGCCCCATTAACAGCACCAGCAAAATCGAGCCAATGCGATAACAAAAGTCTTGAACCCGCTCGGATACCGGTCCGCCCTTGATCTTTTCGATCGCAAGGAACAGCAGATGCCCCCCGTCAAGTACGGGCAACGGAAACAGGTTAATTATCCCTAAGTTCACGCTAATGAGCGCAAGAAACGGCAGGTAATAAACAACCCCGAGTTCCGCTGTCATCCCAGCCCCCTTGGCGATAGAGATCGGCCCACTGAGGTTGTTCAGTTTCACATCACCGGTGATCAATTTTCCCAGCATACTGACCGTCAGCTTCATCAGCTGCCACGTTTTGTCCGTGGCTTCGACGATAGCGTTGAACGGCCCATACTGGCGTACAACTTTATACTCATCTGGCAAAGGAATGACTTTCGGCTCAATACCGACAAAACCAATCGCTTTACCATTACCCGGTTTACTCTCCGGGATTAATGTCAAAGACAAGGGACTCCCCTGTCTTTCGATTTCTAACGCTAAGGATTTACCCGGGTTATCCCGGACAAGCATCACAAAGGTCACCCACTGCGTTAAGGGCTGACCATCGACTTTAACGATCCTGTCGCCTGCTTGCAAACCTGCCTTACTTGCGGCCGAGTTTGGCTGCACATTTTCCAGTACAGGTTCAATTTGCGGGCCACGAGGACGAATCCCCAGCGAAGATACCGGATCTTCTTTATCAGGCTCAAACGCCCAGTGACGTAAATCGAGCTTTACATCCCGTCGTTGGTCGCTGCCAAATGGCGCTACCGTAATGGTGGTGCTTTCATCGCCAATTTTATCGACCAACTGCAAACGCACGGCATCCCAATCAGGCGTTTCGATACCATCTACGGCTTTTAGTTCCGTACCTGGTGCAATTTGTGCTTCCGCAGCTATCGAATTGGCTGCTATTTCGCCAACCACCGGACGTACGCCAGGTACACCAATAATAAAAACCAGCCAGTAGGCAAAGATAGCAAAAATGAAGTTTGCAACCGGACCTGCGGCAATAATCGCCGCACGTTGGCCGACAGATTTATTATTGAAGGCATGGTGGCGGAGTTCCGGAACAACCGGTTCTGCGCGCTCATCCAGCATTTTGACATAACCGCCCAACGGGATCAGGGCGATGACATATTCGGTGCCTAGCTTATCAGTTCGGCGCCAGAGCGCCTTGCCAAAACCTATTGAGAAACGCTCAACGCGAACACCACAACGCCGGGCAACCCAGAAATGACCAAATTCATGCACGGTGATAAGTACACCCAGTGCAACGATGAACGAAGCCAAATCCCAGAGAAAACTCAGCATAATACCTTCCGTTAAAGCGTCCTGAATACCAGTAACAACAAGCAAGCAAAGACCGGTACCGCAGCCGTCAGACTATCAATACGATCTAAAATACCACCGTGTCCTGGAATTAAATGACCGCTGTCCTTAATTCCTGCTTCACGCTTAAACATACTCTCGGTCAGATCGCCGAGTACTGAGGCTAACGCTGCGACAATAGAGCAAATGAGTAAGGTGACGGGAGCGACGTCGAGATTCGCCCACATGCCATAACCCCATGAGATTACCGCTGCAGTCGCGAGTCCACCGATAAAGCCTTGCCAGGTTTTACCCGGAGAAACCTTCGGTGCCAGCTTATGTTTACCAAACAATTTGCCAAACATATATGCGCCAGAGTCAGCGCCCCATACCAGGATCATGACATAGAGCAGCCATATTGCGCCACTGTAATGATTCTCGTCGTAGTGCCAGGCCCGTAACGCCAGCATGCCCCAGAAGAAGGGAACAATGGTTAGCACGCCAAAAATAATGCGCAATGTTTTAGAGTTACGCCAGATTGCTGCGGAACCTGGGTAAAACAGCACCAGCAATAGCGCGACAATCCACCAACCCAGCGAAGCCCAAAGTGAGATTTCAACCAGCGGTTGATGAATATTTCGGTGATATTCCGGCAACAGAAAAAGCATCAGCGCCAACAATAACCCACATAACACCGCCAACCATACTCGCTGCGAGCGAGTGGTAAAACCGCTAAGCTGTCCCCATTCCCACGCTGCCAGCATGCAGACCACCAGCGTTACAATGGCGAACCCCACCGGCGGCAACAGAAACAATGCCGCGATGACGACGGGTATTAACACAAAAGCAGATATCAGGCGATACTTCAGCAAAAGCGACCCCCATCAGGCTGTTTCATCACCGGGCTCGGTGCCGCCGAAACGACGCTCTCGATTAGCAAAGGCATTTAACGCCCCTTCAAAGTCTTGTTCATCGAAATCGGGCCAGAGAACATCTGTAAAGTAAAGTTCGGCATAGGCAATTTGCCAAAGCAAAAAGTTACTAATGCGATGCTCCCCCCCAGTCCTAATTACTAAATCTACAGGGGCCAGTTCATGCATACAGACATGCTGGTTTAGCATCTCTTCATCTATCTGATCTGGTTGCAGGTTTCCTTGCTGCACCTTTTCAGCCAGTTGCCTGACTCCCTGGACTATATCCCAACGTCCACCGTAGTTCGCCGCAATATTCAGCGTTAGACCGGTATTTCCGGCTGTTAGCGCTTCCGATTTACGAATACGTTCTTGCAAACGCGAGTTAAAGCGACTGGTATCGCCAATAATACGCAGACGTACGTTATGTCGGTGCAGACTCTTTACTTCGCTATCAAGCGCCCACACAAACAGTTCCATTAACGCACTGACTTCCTGCGCTGGTCGGTTCCAGTTTTCACTACTAAAGGCATACAGAGTTAACGCCTCAATACCGTTGTTGGCCGCAAAAGAGACAGCCCGGCGGACGGATTTTGCCCCGGCTTTATGCCCAAAGGCACGAATCTTCCCTTGCTTTTTTGCCCAGCGACCATTGCCGTCCATAATGATCGCAACATGACGACAGCCATGCGCTGGCAATTTTTCGCTAAGTGGTTGAGTAGCAGACAACATCACGCGTTTCTTATTCCCTGACAGGGTTTACGGTACTCAGGAATACTGAAGCCTATACAAAAAAAAGCCGTGTAAAACCACGGCATACCTGACCTTATAAAGCCAACTACTTATGGTCAGATGGCGCAGACTATATCACTGAAGCCCTACGCTAACAAATAGCACGACTCTCTGTAGCCGGATTATCCTCAGCTTGCGAGACGCATCACCTCTTTTCTGGCGACTTCACGCGCGTTCGCATCAACAGATAACACATCGTCCACACATTGTGGTTCGCGCATATCCATTTTTTCCAGTACGGATAAATTCAACGCGGCGATATCCGTAAAGCGGATTTGTTGCGCAAGAAAAGCAGCAACGGTGATTTCGTTTGCGGCATTCAATGCTGTCGTCGCTGCCTGGCCTTGTTCGAACGCCTCCATCGCCAGTTTCAGGCATGGATAACGATCATAATCCGGTGCGGCAAATGTCAACGCACTGAGTTTGCAAAAATCGAGCGGCTTCACACCAGAGTTCACGCGATTCGGCCAGGCCATGGTGTGGGCAATTGGCGTACGCATATCCGGTTCACCCAACTGCGCCAGAACACTGCCGTCCTGATAACGCACCATTGAGTGAATCACTGACTGCGGATGAATCAGCACTTCCATCTGGCTGGCACTGGCGTTAAACAACCAACGCGCTTCAATGTATTCCAGACCTTTGTTCATCATGGTAGCCGAATCGACAGAAATTTTACGCCCCATCGACCAGTTCGGATGACGGCAGGCTTGATCCGGCGTCATTGTTGCCAAATCGCGCAATGGCGTCTCACGGAAAGGGCCACCAGACCCGGTAAGCAAAATGGACACCACGCCATTTTGCTCAAGGTCAGCGTATCCCAGATTATGCTGGATAGGTTGCGGTAAACTCTGAAAAATGGCGTTATGTTCGCTATCGACTGGTAACAATTGCGCTTTACTCTGCTTTACGGCGTCCATAAACAGACGTCCGCAAGTGACCAGTGATTCTTTATTGGCCAGCAAAATGGTTTTACCCGCGCGGATCGCAGCAAGCGTAGGCAACAGGCCAGCTGCGCCAACAATAGCTGCCATCACCTGATCAACATCTTCAAGTGCTGCCATATCACAAGCTGCCTGCTGACCACTTAAGACTTCGGTGCGGCTACCCTGTTGCTGTAGCATCGTTTTAAGAAGTTTCGCACTCGCTTCATCGTCCATTACGGCATAGCGGGGAGAGAATTCCAGGCACTGCTCTACCATGCGAGTGACATTTTTGCCTGCCACCAGCGCAACTACGCGGAAGTGTTCGGGATTATGGCGCACCACGTCCAGCGTGCTGCAACCAATCGAGCCGGTCGAGCCCAGAATGGTGAGTTGCTTCATGAAACATCCAGAGTTGAGACAGAATAAAAAGCAAAACGCCGCCAGCCGATCCGCAAGGATCTACTGAGCGGCGTTTTTGTCGTTCAAGAAATCAGAACTGCATCAGTTCTGCTTCTTTGTCTGCCAGCGCCGCTTCAATTTTCTTGATTGCAGCATCAGTCAGTTTCTGTACATCGTCCTGAGAACGGCGATCGTCGTCTTCGCTGATCTCTTTATCTTTCAACAGTGCTTTCACTTTGTCGTTCGCGTCACGACGCACGTTACGTACTGCAACACGCGCTTGTTCTGCTTCACCACGAACAATTTTGGTCAGATCTTTACGACGTTCTTCCGTCAGCGGCGGCAGCGGAACACGGATGTCGCTACCCGCAGAGTTCGGGTTCAGGCCAAGATCGGACGCCATAATCGCTTTTTCAACGGCCGGAGACATTGAACGATCAAACACGTTGATTTTCAGAGTACGGGAATCTTCTACCGTTACGCTTGCCAGCTGACGCAGCGGCGTCGGCGTGCCGTAATATTCCACGACAATGCCATCCAGCAGGCTGGGAGAAGCACGACCCGTGCGTATTTTGCTGATTTGGGTTTTGAACGCTTCTACGCATTTGTCCATGCGTACTTCAGCATCTTTTCTGATATCGCTAATCACGTTACGAATCCTTGAAAACTTGTCTCAGTCAGACCAGACAGTCACACACAGTGGAAGTGTGCTAAGTATAGCCCTGATTAAACATATTACGGGTAATCGTCTGGATTATTAGGCTATTTTATTTGCCATTTTGGCCCCGGGCAGTGCTCGCCATCCTCACGTACTTGTGTACGCTCCGGTTGCTGCGC
Source organism: Escherichia sp. MOD1-EC5990 (assembly GCF_002965285.1). NCBI lineage: Bacteria > Pseudomonadati > Pseudomonadota > Gammaproteobacteria > Enterobacterales > Enterobacteriaceae > Escherichia > Escherichia sp. MOD1-EC5990. The sequence continues at coordinate 30,973 of NZ_PTRV01000028.1, forward strand.
GCTGGCCGTGACCAAACTGCCTGCAACAATAACGCCTTATAACCAGACTTACGCCCCCGCGATACTTACGCGGAATCTTACCCTTATTTATCCATCACGGGAATTATTCCGTGATTAAAGTCCCTTCTTTTTCACCCATTACCACACGGCGCAGCGCACCCGGTTTGTTCATGTTGAAAACACGAATCGGTAATTTATGGTCACGAGCCAGCGTGAAGGCCGCCAGGTCCATGACTTTCAGCTCTTTTTCCAGCACTTCGCTGTAAGTCAGTTGCTCGTACATGGTTGCGGTTGGATCTTTCGCCGGATCAGCGGTAAACACGCCGTCAACTTTGGTTGCTTTCAGCACCACATCAGCTTCAATTTCGATACCACGCAGGCAAGCTGCTGAGTCGGTGGTAAAGAACGGGTTACCTGTACCGGCGGAGAGGATCACCACACGGTTGTTGCGCAACAGGCTGATAGCTTCTGCCCAGCTGTAGCTGTCGCACACGCCATTCAATGGAATAGCGGACATCAGACGAGCGTTCACATAGGCGCGGTGCAGTGCATCACGCATTGCCAGGCCGTTCATTACGGTCGCCAGCATCCCCATGTGGTCGCCCACAACGCGGTTCATACCCGCTTTCGCCAGACCAGCGCCACGGAACAGGTTACCCCCACCAATCACCACACCAACCTGAATACCCAGTTCAACCAGTTCTTTGATTTCCTGAGCCATGCGATCCAGTATGCTTGCATCAATACCGAAGCCTTCCGTGCCCTGCAGAGCTTCGCCACTCAACTTAAGCAGAATGCGTTTATAGACGGGTTTTGCATTGGTAGCCATGTTTCTTTCCTGAGACTGTCAACGATTGAAATGAATTAATACCGGCGACATTGTACGTCGCTTTTCAGCGCAGCCCCATAAGGGTTAGCTGAATTTACAAGATGGGCGCAAAAAGAAGCCGCCCTCAGGCGGCTCCTTTTCGATAATTAAGACTGCTTGGACATCGCAGCAACTTCTGCTGCAAAGTCAGTCTCAACTTTCTCGATGCCTTCACCCACTTCGAAGCGGATGAAGCCAGTCACTTCAGCGTTATGCTCTTTCAGCAGCTGACCAACAGTTTTGCTTGGTTCCATAACGAACGGCTGACCGGTCAGAGAAACTTCGCCGGTGAATTTCTTCATGCGGCCTTCAACCATTTTCTCTGCGATTTCTTTCGGCTTACCAGACTGCATCGCGATATCCAGCTGTACCTGGTATTCTTTTTCTACCACTTCAGCGGATACATCTTCTGGTTTGATGAATTCTGGTTTGCTTGCAGCAACGTGCATAGCGATGTGTTTAACCAGCTCTTCGTCAGCGCCTTTAGCAGCAACCAGAACGCCGATACGCGCACCGTGCTGATAAGAACCCAGAACGTCGCCTTCCAGCGCAGCAACGCGGCGAATGTTGATGTTTTCACCAATTTTCGCTACCAGCGCAACACGTTCTTCTTCGAACTGTGCTTTCAGAACTTCAACGTCAGTGATTTTGCCAGCAACAGCTGCGTCCAGAACTTTGTCTGCGAACGCCTGGAAACCAGCGTCTTTTGCAACGAAGTCAGTCTGGCAGTTAACTTCCAGAATGATGCCGTAGTTGCCGTCGATTTTGGTTTTGATCACGCCGTCAGCAGCAACGTTGCCTGCTTTTTTCGCTGCTTTAATAGCACCGGACTTACGCATGTTTTCGATTGCCAGCTCGATGTCGCCGTTAGCTTCAGTCAGTGCTTTTTTGCAATCCATCATGCCTGCGCCAGTACGCTCACGCAGCTCTTTTACCAGGGATGCGGTAATTTCAGCCATTCTAAAATCCTCGGAGATGTGATCTGCCCGGCATTAAACCGCACAGATATAAAAGTGAAAAAGGGGGCCATATGCAGGCCCCCTAACCAAACGTGTACTACCTGGTCTATAAGGGCTCTCCCCCTTCATATTTCGCGCCGCAGATGCGTTGTCTTCGCTCGCTCATCCCGGTCACTTACTGATGTAAGTTCCCGGGAATTCTCGAGCTTGCCGCCTTTCTGCAACTCGAACTATTTTGGGGGAGTTATCAAGCCTTATTACTCAGCTTCTACGAAGCTTTCTTCCGCCTGGGAAGCCAGATCCTGAGAACGGCCTTCACGTACGGTTGCAGCAACAGCGCCCAGGTACAGGGTCACAGCACGGATTGCGTCGTCGTTACCCGGGATAACGAAGTCAACACCGTCCGGATCAGAGTTGGTATCAACGATAGCAAATACCGGAATACCCAGGTTGTTTGCTTCTTTGATAGCAATGTGTTCGTGGTCAGCATCGATTACAAACAGAGCGTCCGGCAGACCGCCCATGTCTTTGATACCGCCCAGGCTGTTTTCCAGTTTCTCCAGCTCACGAGTGCGCATCAGCGCTTCTTTCTTGGTCAGCTTGTCGAAAGTACCGTCCTGAGACTGAGTTTCCAGGTCTTTCAGACGTTTGATGGACTGACGAACGGTTTTCCAGTTAGTCAGCATACCGCCCAGCCAGCGATGGTTCACGAAGAACTGGTCGCAGCTCAGAGCAGCGTCTTTCACCGCTTCGCTTGCAGCGCGTTTAGTACCAACGAAAAGGATTTTACCTTTGCGAGAAGCAATCTTGTTCAGTTCAGCCAGAGCTTCGTTGAACATCGGTACAGTTTTCTCAAGGTTGATGATGTGAACTTTGTTACGCGCACCGAAGATGAACGGCTTCATTTTCGGGTTCCAGTAACGGGTCTGGTGACCGAAGTGAACACCAGCCTTGAGCATGTCGCGCATGGAAACAGTTGCCATGATTAAAACCTCTATATAAAAGTTGGGGTTATGCCTCCACGTATCCCATATTACCGACCCTAAAGGGCACCCCGGAATATGTGCCGATACGTGTGTGTTGTTACACAAAGTGAGATTGTCACTTCCGTCCAGTCTGTGTATACGAAATGGATCGGAAGTCCGGCGCGCTTTATACCACAAATACGTCGTGGACACCAATAATTGTTGGCGCTGTGTACAGCATCAGACGATGAATTTTCTATTATAGAAAACGTTCAGTGGCACGTTTGGCGAAATTCAGAATGATTCTCAATTTGCCCGGGTGTGATACCATTGACGACACTTACATATATATTGTCGGTATCACCGACGCTGATGGACAGAATTAATGGCTATCTCAATCAAGACCCCTGAAGATATCGAAAAAATGCGCGTCGCTGGCCGACTGGCTGCCGAAGTGCTGGAAATGATCGAACCGTATGTTAAACCGGGCGTCAGCACCGGCGAGCTGGATCGCATCTGTAATGATTACATTGTTAATGAACAACACGCGGTTTCTGCCTGCCTCGGCTATCACGGCTATCCGAAATCCGTGTGTATCTCTATTAATGAAGTGGTATGCCACGGTATCCCGGACGACGCCAAGCTGCTGAAAGATGGCGATATCGTTAACATCGACGTCACTGTAATCAAAGATGGTTTCCACGGCGATACCTCAAAAATGTTTATCGTCGGTAAGCCAACCATCATGGGCGAACGTCTGTGCCGCGTAACGCAAGAGAGCCTTTACCTGGCGCTGCGCATGGTAAAACCGGGCATTAATCTGCGCGAAATCGGTGCGGCGATTCAGAAATTTGTCGAAGCAGAAGGCTTCTCCGTCGTTCGTGAATATTGCGGACACGGTATTGGTCGCGGCTTCCACGAAGAACCGCAGGTGCTGCACTATGACTCCCGTGAAACCAACGTCGTGCTGAAACCGGGGATGACCTTCACCATCGAGCCAATGGTCAACGCGGGCAAAAAAGAGATCCGCACCATGAAAGATGGCTGGACGGTAAAAACCAAAGATCGCAGCTTGTCTGCACAATATGAGCATACTATTGTGGTGACCGATAACGGCTGCGAAATTCTGACGCTACGCAAGGATGACACCATCCCAGCGATAATCTCGCACGAAGAATAAGATGAAGCCGGCGAATGCCGGCTTTTTTAATACGATAATTTAATCTTATGGGTGGCGCACAATGAATACCCTTCCAGAACAGTATGCAAACACCGCTCTCCCCACCCTGCCCGGTCAACCGCAAAATCCATGCGCCTGGCCCCGTGATGAATTAACCGTTTGTGGGATAAAAGCCCATATTGATACCTTCCAGCGTTGGCTGGGTGATGCCTTTGACAATGGGAACTCCGCAGAACAATTGATTGAGGCACGCACCGAGTTTATCGACCAACTCCTGCAACGGTTATGGATTGAAGCGGGATTCAGCCAGATTGCCGACCGGGCATTGGTTGCCGTCGGTGGCTATGGCCGCGGTGAATTGCATCCACTTTCCGACATCGATTTACTGATCTTAAGCCGTAAGAAACTCCCGGACGATCAGGCACAGAAAGTTGGCGAGCTATTAACGCTGCTCTGGGATGTGAAGCTGGAAGTCGGTCATAGCGTACGCACGCTTGAGGAGTGCATACTGGAAGGGTTATCGGATTTAACCGTCGCCACCAATTTAATCGAATCCCGCTTGTTAATTGGCGATGTTGCGTTATTCCTCGAACTGCAAAAACATATTTTCAGCGAAGGATTCTGGCCTTCCGACAAATTCTACGCAGCGAAAGTTGAAGAACAGAACCAGCGCCATCAGCGTTACCACGGCACCAGCTACAACCTTGAGCCAGACATCAAAAGTAGCCCCGGCGGCTTGCGTGATATCCACACTCTGCAATGGGTTGCCCGCCGTCATTTTGGCGCGACTTCACTGGATGAAATGGTAGGGTTTGGCTTCTTAACCTCAGCGGAGCGGGCGGAATTAAACGAATGTCTGCATATATTGTGGCGTATTCGCTTTGCCCTGCATCTGGTCGTCAGCCGTTACGATAATCGCCTGCTGTTTGATCGCCAGCTTAGCGTCGCCCAGCGTCTGAATTACAGTGGCGAAGGTAACGAACCCGTCGAGCGGATGATGAAGGATTACTTCCGCGTTACGCGCCGCGTCAGCGAACTCAACCAGATGCTGCTGCAACTGTTCGATGAAGCCATCCTCGCCCTGCCCGCCGACGAAAAACCACGTCCAATCGACGATGAGTTTCAGCTACGCGGTACGCTAATCGACCTGCGCGATGAAACACTGTTTATGCGCCAGCCGGAAGCCATCTTGCGTATGTTCTACACCATGGTGCGCAACAGTGCGATCACCGGCATTTACTCCACCACGCTGCGCCAGTTGCGCCACGCCCGTCGCCATCTGCAACAACCACTGTGCAATATTCCGGAAGCGCGAAAACTGTTTTTGAGCATTCTACGCCACCCCGGAGCGGTGCGACGCGGACTATTGCCAATGCATCGCCATAGCGTGCTCGGCGCGTATATGCCGCAATGGTCGCATATCGTCGGGCAGATGCAGTTTGACCTGTTCCACGCCTACACGGTGGATGAACATACTATCCGCGTGATGTTGAAACTGGAGAGTTTTGCCAGTGAAGAAACGCGACAGCGCCATCCGTTGTGTGTGGACGTCTGGCCGCGCCTGCCGTCAACTGAGCTGATTTTCATCGCCGCGCTGTTTCACGATATCGCCAAAGGACGCGGCGGAGACCACTCCATTCTCGGTGCTCAGGATGTAGTGCATTTTGCCGAACTCCACGGGCTGAACTCACGCGAAACACAGCTGGTGGCCTGGCTGGTTCGCCAGCACTTGTTGATGTCGGTGACAGCTCAGCGCCGCGATATTCAGGACCCGGAAGTCATCAAGCAGTTTGCCGAAGAAGTTCAAACGGAAAATCGTCTGCGCTATCTGGTATGCCTGACAGTGGCTGACATTTGCGCCACCAACGAAACACTGTGGAATAGCTGGAAGCAAAGTCTGTTGCGCGAACTCTATTTTGCCACCGAAAAGCAGCTACGACGCGGAATGCAAAACACGCCGGATATGCGCGAACGGGTTCGCCATCACCAACTCCAGGCGCTGGCACTACTGCGCATGGATAACATCGACGAAGAGGCGCTGCACCAAATTTGGTCACGCTGTCGCGCTAACTATTTTGTCCGTCATAGCCCAAATCAACTGGCCTGGCACGCACGCCATTTATTACAGCATGATTTAAGCAAACCGCTGGTACTGCTTAGCCCGCAGGCTACGCGTGGAGGCACCGAGATTTTTATCTGGAGCCCGGACCGCCCCTATCTGTTTGCTGCCGTCTGTGCCGAATTAGACCGCCGCAATTTAAGTGTCCACGACGCACAAATTTTCACCACTCGTGACGGTATGGCGATGGATACCTTTATAGTGCTGGAACCCGATGGCAGCCCGCTGTCCGCCGATCGTCATGAGGTTATTCGGTTTGGTCTGGAGCAAGTACTGACACAAAGTAGCTGGCAGCCACCGCAGCCGCGTCGCCAGCCTGCCAAATTGCGCCATTTTACTGTTGAAACCGAAGTGACGTTTTTGCCGACCCATACCGACCGCAAATCGTTCCTCGAACTGATCGCCCTCGACCAACCTGGCTTGCTGGCGCGAGTCGGGAAAATTTTTGCCGATCTGGGAATTTCGCTTCATGGTGCCCGAATTACAACCATTGGCGAGCGAGTAGAAGATTTATTCATAATTGCCACCGCTGACCGGCGTGCGCTTAATAACGAGTTGCAGCAGGAAGTGCATCAGCGGTTGACAGAGGCCCTCAATCCAAACGATAAAGGGTGATGTGTTTACTGATATGAAAAGAGTTTAACAATGCAGCAGTTACAGAACATTATTGAAACCGCTTTTGAACGCCGTGCCGAGATCACGCCAGCCAATGCAGACACCGTTACCCGCGAAGCGGTAAATCAGGTGATCGCCCTGCTGGATTCCGGCGCACTGCGTGTAGCGGAAAAAATTGACGGTCAGTGGGTGACGCATCAGTGGTTGAAAAAAGCGGTGCTGCTCTCTTTCCGTATTAATGATAATCAGGTGATCGAAGGGGCAGAAAGCCGCTACTTCGACAAAGTGCCAATGAAATTCGCTAACTACGATGAAGCACGTTTCCAGAAAGAAGGCTTCCGCGTCGTGCCACCAGCGGCAGTGCGTCAGGGCGCGTTCATTGCCCGTAACACCGTGCTGATGCCGTCTTACGTCAACATCGGCGCATATGTTGATGAAGGCACCATGGTTGATACCTGGGCGACCGTCGGTTCCTGTGCGCAGATTGGTAAAAATGTCCACCTTTCCGGTGGCGTAGGTATCGGCGGCGTGCTGGAGCCGCTGCAGGCTAATCCGACCATCATTGAAGATAACTGCTTCATCGGCGCGCGCTCTGAAGTGGTTGAAGGCGTAATTGTCGAAGAAGGTTCCGTCATCTCTATGGGCGTATACATTGGTCAAAGCACCCGTATTTACGACCGTGAAACCGGCGAAATCCACTACGGTCGCGTTCCGGCGGGGTCTGTGGTTGTTTCAGGTAATCTGCCGTCGAAAGATGGCAAATACAGCCTCTACTGTGCGGTGATCGTTAAGAAAGTTGACGCGAAAACTCGCGGCAAAGTTGGCATTAACGAACTGCTACGCACCATCGACTAAAAGTAAGTACACGGGCAGCATGAAGCTGCCCGTTTTTTTACAGGGATGAATGATGATCACACGCAGGCGTTTTTTACAGGCTGCCGCCGCGACGTTAACGGTGAGTTCAGGTTTCGGTTATATGCATTACCTGGAACCCGGCTGGCTTGAATTAAGCCATCACCGCTTCGCCTTTTTTGAAGAAAAAGCCGCACCATTCAAAATTCTGTTTCTGGCCGATCTCCATTACTCTCGTTTTGTTCCTTTAAGCCTGATTTCTGACGCGATTGCTCTTGGCATAGAACAAAAGCCCGATTTGATATTACTGGGCGGCGATTACGTATTATTTGATATGCCGCTGAATTTTTCGGCGTTTAGTGACGTACTCTCCCCCCTTGCCGAATGTGCGCCGACGTTTGCCTGCTTCGGCAACCACGATCGCCCTGTTGGTACAGAAAAAAATCACTTAATTGGCGAGACGTTGAAATCAGTGGGCATCACGGTGTTGTTTAACCAGGCTACGGTGATCGCCACGCCGAACAGGCAATTCGAACTGGTAGGCACCGGTGACTTATGGGCCGGACAATGCAAACCGCCTCCCGCCAGCGAAGCCAATCTGCCAAGACTGGTGCTGGCGCATAATCCCGACAGCAAAGAAGTCATGCGTGATGATCCCTGGGATCTGATGCTGTGCGGCCATACTCACGGCGGGCAACTGCGCGTACCGTTGGTTGGTGAACCTTTTGCCCCTGTCGAAGATAAACGTTACGTCGCCGGATTAAATGCCTTTGGCGAACGACACATCTACACAACCCGCGGCGTGGGCAGTTTATATGGTTTGCGTCTGAACAGCCGCCCGGAAGTAACGATGCTGGAACTGGTGTAGAACGTGAATTTTATCGCCAGAATAAAGCAGGTAATTTTTTGATTTTTACGCCATGATAGAAGTCTGGAAGAAAAAGGCTTTCTGCGATCACAGTCGAGCCGGGCGGGCCAGGCCAAATGCTAAAATAAGCACAATTTACTGACTCATTTTGAGGTAACGCTATGTACGACAATCTGAAAAGTCTGGGTATTACCAATCCTGAAGAAATTGATCGTTACAGCCTCCGGCAGGAAGCCAACAACGATATTCTGAAAATCTATTTCCAGAAAGACAAAGGCGAGTTTTTCGCCAAGAGCGTGAAATTTAAATATCCACGTCAGCGCAAAACGGTCGTCGCTGATGGTGTGGGTCAAGGTTATAAAGAAGTGCAGGAAATCAGCCCGAACCTGCGGTATATCATTGATGAACTTGATCAAATCTGCCAGCGTGACCGCAGCGAGGTCGATCTTAAGCGTAAGATCCTCGACGATTTACGTCACCTGGAATCAGTCGTCACTAACAAAATCAGCGAGATTGAAGCCGATCTGGAAAAACTGACGCGTAAATAATGTCATTCTGTGGGCCGGGTAAAGTCTCACCCGGCTGTAATTTTGTAATCGACCTACCGCTCTTCATCTAGTTGCAGCGCCACATACAGCAGCAACCTGTCATCAAAATTGCCCAAATCAAGCCCGGTCAGTTCCGATATACGATTAAGCCGATATTCCAGGGTATTACGATGGATAAACAGCGCCTTTGACGTTGCCAGCGGTTGCACATTGTGACGAAACCACGCCGCCAGCGTTCGCCGCAGTAAACCGTTATTGTCCATCGCTTTCAGCCGCGCCAGCGGTCGCGCCAGTTCGTTGGCCTGCCAATCGCCACGCAAACTGTCGAGCAACACAGGCAACATCAAATCCTGATAAAAATAGCAGCGACTTTCTGGCATCCGCTGTTTACCCACCACCATCGTCGTTTTCGCCGTACGATAAGAGCGGGCAATACTGCCTGGTCCGGTAAAATAGTTACCCAGCGAAACGCGAAAACGTAGCTGACCATACTCTTTCATGCGGGCAATCAGTTGTTCAACTCGCTTACGATGATCTTCTGCATCCCAGCGCCCAAACGAATTCAACGCCGGTTTCAACACCACCATTTCGGTCAGTGAAACAATCGCCACCAGATTATTACGCTCGGGTGTAGTCAGCGCGTTTTGCAGTTGCTGTAACTCCGCCATTGCGCTATCCACGCCAAGTTGACCGCTATCGACCTCAACAATAGCCACCACTCGCGGTTGATTGAGATCGATCCCCAACCGTTGCGCCCATTCAGTGAGTGCGGGAGTATTCTCCTCCGCCTGAATCAGGTTCATCACCAGTTCTTCCCGCAAACGGCTATCCTGCGCCAACAGATGCATCAACCGCGACTGTTCCAGCATCATTTCAGCCGTCATGCAGACCAGTTCGCCATATTTACGCAGATTCTCTGGTTCACCAGTCAGGCCGATTACGCCGACAATTTCACCTTCCAGCCGTAATGGTAGATTAATCCCCTGCCGCACACCGTGCAGATGACGTGCCACCGCGTCATCGATATCGACGACTCGTCCCTGTGAAAGTACCAGCAATGCACCTTCGTGCAATTCACCAATACGCTCACGATCGCCGCTGCCGATAATACGCCCGCGGGCATCCATTACGTTAATATTGGTATCAATGATGCGCATGGTGCGCGCCACGATATCCTGCGCCATTTTGGTATCAAGATGCCAGCCAGCCATAAGTCCTCCGTTATGCACGGCTTAGCATAAGGAAGTACGTAACGTACGGCATTGTGCAAATGCCCAAAGGATGAGGAAGATGTATGGAGTTGTGGTGAAGTTCACAGATTGTAAGGAGAACCCCTTCCCGTTTTCAGGAAGGGGTTGAGGAAGATTACTGCATTAACAGATAGATGGTGCTGTCGCCGCGCTGAATATTCAGTGCCAGCACAGACGGTTTGCTGTCGAGAACTTTACGCAGTTCAGCGATGTTTTTCACTGCCTGCTGGTTCGCACCAATAATCACATCACCTTTCTTCAGGCCGATCTGCGCAGCCGGAGTGCCCGTTTTCACGTTGTTCACCACCACGCCCTGATCTTTGCCTTTGTTGCTCATCTCAGCGCCTTCAATGCCGTTGAAGATGGTGCTGGAATCAACCTGATTCTGGCTGCTCTGCTGCAGTTCCAGGTTCACGTTAACCTGCTTCCCGTCGCGCAGTAAGCCCAGGGTCAGTTTGCTGCCTACCGGCATAGTGCCCACCTGAGCACGCAGTGCGGCAAAGCTGCTGATTGGCTTACCGTTCAGTGAGGTGATCACATCACCCGCTTTAATGCCCGCTTTCGCGGCGGAAGAGTTCGGCAGAACCTGGCTTACAAAAGCACCGCGCTGGGCGTCAACTTTCATCGCTTTCGCCAGATCGGAGTTCAGCTCAGTGCCCATAATACCCAGCTCACCACGTTTCACCTGGCCGTATTCCACCATCTGCGAGGTCAGGTTTTTCACCATGTTGCTCGGGATAGCAAAACCGATACCGATGTTTCCGCCGTCCGGTGCGAGGATCGCGGTGTTGATACCAATCAGTTCGCCGTTCAGGTTAACCAGCGCGCCACCGGAGTTACCACGGTTGATCGCAGCATCGGTCTGGATGAAGTTTTCGTAGTTTTCAGCGTTCAGGCCGCTACGTCCCAGCGCAGAGACAATCCCGGAAGTTACCGTCTCGCCCAGACCAAACGGGTTACCAATTGCTACGGTGTAATCACCCACGCGCAGTGCATCAGAATCCGCCATCTTAATTGCGGTCAGGTTTTTCGGATTCTGGATCTGGATCAGCGCGATATCAGAGCGCGGATCTTTGCCAACCATCTTCGCCTCGAACTTACGACCATCGCTCAGCTGGACTTTAATCACCGTCGCGTTATCAACAACGTGGTTGTTGGTGACGACATAGCCTTTATCGGCATCAATGATGACGCCGGAACCCAGCGCCATGAATTTCTGTTGCTGGCCGCCGCCATTACCGCCCTGGCCCCCCTGGCAGAACGGAGAGCTCTGGAACGGAGAACCTTCCTGGCAGAACGGAGAATCATCACCGAAGAACTGCTGGAAATTACGCGGCATACGCGGCGTATTAACGGTTGTGCTACCTTCTACGTTAATGCTGACCACTGAAGGCATCACCTTTTCGAGCATCGGTGCAAGGCTTGGCATCTGCTGGGCTGTCGTTGCTGAAGAAGTCTCAGCCGCCGTTGCAGAGAGCGGAGATAACGCCAAACCTAAACTCAGAGCCAGTGCACTCAGTGCTAATGTGGTTTTTTTCATGTATTTCAGTCTCGATTAACAGATAACGCAAAATTGCTGTGTTCTTCAGATTCGTTTTATAGCGCGAAGTTCCGAACTAAAGTTTCTGCAAAAGGTAAAAATTTATTGTTCGTCTTTACAAAAGCCTGGTTATTGTTCTACGGCCATCAGACGTCGGTATTCATCCCACGCATAGAGGTCGGTCATACCGCTGATATAATCCTGTAGCAGGCGGCAGCGGTAATAATATTCCCATAGCGGAAACTCAGGAGAATCTGACGGTAATTTACTGACAGCCTCGACATAGGCCAGCCGATGGCGCGTCGAGAGTTTGTGGAATAAGCGCGATTCAATAGGGAAACGTTTCACCCGTTCTTTTTCTACCAGTTCAGTAAAGTCTGATAACGACAGGCTTAATAAAGGGCGATAAATCTCTAATAATCCGCTAATGACCCGATAGCCCTGCAATTCAAGCTGCTCGACATCTGGATGGCTAAACACATGTTTTACAGCGACATTTTTATATAGCTTTAGAAGATCGCTGCATTCGCTGGCATCTTCCAATAATGCATGATTAAACGTTCCGGCGAAAATCGCAGGCAGATTATCAATAAATCGTTGTGCCGCGTAGGGTACCAGTTTATTTAGGGTGTTTACCCGTAAATACATAAAAAACTGATCTTCCGTACTGCGGCTTAAACTATTTGAGCGTGATTTTTCCCAGGCATTTTCAACCACCAGCGAAAAGAGCGAACCTTTCTCATGCTGGCCCCACGCTTCGTGCAAATGATGATAAAGCTGCTCAACGCTGAATATTCTTTTCTCTACCGCATCTTCAAGATCTGCCACACAATAGGAGATGTCGTCGGCAGCTTCCATAATCCACGTTAATGGAAAACGGCTGTAAAGCGCCAATTTAAGTTCTTTACGCAACCGGGCAATATAGGCTTCTTCAGAAAGATAATAACCTGGTTTTTTCATTAAATAGTGATGCGTCTCAGGCGTTTCGCCACGCCACCACGCCGGACGGGTATATTTTAAAATACCGCCAACCTGTGCCCAGGTGAGATTCATCCGCATCAATGTATGCACCAGACGAATACCTTGTGCATTCCCCTCAAAATGGCATAAGTCCTGACGAATTTTGCGCCGCAGTTCGTTAAGCGGTTCTTCCCCTTCCCGTAAACGTAATGCCGCCACGCAGCAGCGATCATCGGTCAGAGGCTGGCTTTCGGCATCAGCCGGATACAAACGCTGGCGAAACCAGTCATTTATCGCCGCTTCACCAAAATGGCCAAACGGCGGATTGCCGATATCGTGCATCAGGCATGACATCTCAACAATACTTTCAAAGGGGCCGGTCAGTTCATCCAGACCATAATCTTCCAGTAATTTAAGCTCTTTCAGACGGCTTAAAATTTCTTTGGCGATGTAGCGCCCCACCTGCTGGACTTCCATCGAGTGGGTAAGACGCGTGCGCACGGCGGCATTGCGCTCCAGTGGAAAAACCTGGGTCTTTTGTTGCAGACGACGAATTGCCGGAGAGTTGATGATACGCCCGCGATCGCTCTCGAAGATTCGCAGGATCTCATGTTCGGTTTTAACGCCCTGCGGTGAACGGTAACGACGATGCCAGTTTATTTTTTTTCGGAAATCAATCTGTGCCATGTCCTCTCCCGCGTGAGAAATACGCTTCCCCGTAAGCGCATGGTAAACTATGCCTTCAAATCGGGCTTATCGCGAGTAAATCTATGAAAATCGGCATCATTGGTGCAATGGAAGAAGAAGTTACGCTGCTGCGTGACAAAATCGAAAACCGTCAAACTATCAGTCTGGGCGGTTGCGAAATCTATACCGGCCAACTGAATGGAACCGAGGTTGCGCTTCTGAAATCGGGCATCGGTAAAGTTGCTGCGGCACTGGGTGCAACTCTGCTGTTGGAACACTGCAAGCCAGATGTGATTATTAACACCGGTTCTGCCGGTGGCCTGGCGCCAACGCTGAAAGTGGGCGATATCGTTGTCTCGGACGAAGCACGTTATCACGACGCGGATGTCACGGCATTTGGTTACGAATACGGTCAGTTACCTGGCTGCCCGGCTGGCTTCAAAGCTGACGATAAACTGATCGCTGCCGCTGAGGCCTGCATTGCCGAACTGAATCTTAACGCTGTACGTGGCCTGATTGTCAGCGGCGACGCTTTCATCAACGGTTCTGTTGGCCTGGCGAAAATCCGCCACAACTTCCCGCAGGCCATTGCTGTAGAGATGGAAGCGACGGCAATCGCTCATGTCTGCCACAATTTCAACGTCCCGTTTGTTGTCGTACGCGCCATCTCCGACGTGGCCGATCAACAGTCTCATCTTAGCTTCGATGAGTTCCTGGCTGTTGCTGCTAAACAGTCCAGCCTGATGGTTGAGTCACTGGTGCAGAAACTGGCACATGGCTAAGTCACTGTTCAGGGCGCTGGTCGCCCTGTCTTTTCTCGCGCCGCTGTGGCTCAACGCCGCACCGCGCGTCATCACGCTTTCACCCGCCAACACTGAACTTGCTTTTGCCGCCGGGATCACGCCGGTTGGGGTCAGCAGTTATTCCGACTACCCTCCACAAGCGCAAAAGATTGAGCAGGTTTCAACCTGGCAGGGGATGAATCTCGAACGCATTGTGGCCCTTAAACCCGATCTGGTGATTGCCTGGCGTGGAGGTAATGCCGAGCGGCAGGTTGACCAGTTAGCTTCGCTGGGAATAAAAGTGATGTGGGTCGATGCGACAAGCATTGAACAAATTGCCAATGCGTTACGTCAACTGGCCCCCTGGAGCCCACAACCGGACAAGGCTGAACAAGCCGCGCAATCTCTGCTGGACCAGTACGCACAATTGAAAGCGCAATATGCTGATAAACCTAAAAAACGTGTTTTTCTGCAATTCGGCATTAATCCGCCATTTACCAGTGGAAAAGAATCGATTCAAAACCAGGTACTCGAAGTTTGTGGCGGAGAAAACATCTTTAAAGACAGCCGGGTTCCCTGGCCGCAAGTTAGCCGCGAACAGGTGTTAGCACGCGCGCCACAGGCAATTATCATTACCGGCGGACCGGACCAAATTCCTAAAATCAAACAATACTGGGGCGAACAGCTCAAAATTCCCGTTATTCCTCTCACGAGTGACTGGTTTGAACGTGCAAGCCCACGTATTATCCTCGCTGCACAACAGCTCTGTAATGCGCTTTCACAGGTAGATTAGCGCCTGATCTTTTCAGGTGCTCAGTGGGGATAGAACAATGCTCGTCTATTGGCTGGATATAGTCGGCACAGCGGTATTTGCCATCTCCGGCGTTTTGTTAGCCGGAAAATTGCGTATGGACCCTTTTGGTGTCCTGGTATTAGGCGTGGTTACCGCAGTAGGCGGCGGGACAATTCGCGACATGGCGCTGGATCACGGCCCGGTCTTTTGGGTGAAAGATCCCACCGATCTGGTTGTTGCAATGGTGACCAGCATGCTGACGATCGTGCTGGTGCGCCAGCCAAGACGCTTACCGAAATGGATGTTGCCGGTGCTGGATGCCGTTGGTCTGGCGGTGTTTGTCGGCATTGGCGTGAATAAAGCCTTTAATGCGGAAGCCGGTCCGTTGATCGCGGTTTGTATGGGCGTCATTACTGGCGTTGGCGGCGGGATCATTCGTGATGTACTGGCCCGCGAAATCCCCATGATTTTACGCACAGAAATCTACGCAACGGCCTGTATTATCGGCGGTATTGTCCACGCTACGGCTTATTACACATTTTCCGTGCCCCTGGAAACAGCCAGTATGATGGGCATGGTCGTGACGCTATTGATTCGACTGGCGGCTATTCGTTGGCATCTTAAGCTACCGACGTTTGCGCTGGATGAGAATGGGCGTTGAAGAGTGAAGATGTGCCGGATAGTTTATCCGGCACATGAACAACAGATTAGATGCTGAAGGAAGAACCGCAACCGCAGGTGCTTTTCGCGTTCGGGTTGGTCACGATGAAACGAGAACCTTCCAGACCTTCGGTATAGTCAACAGAACCGCCGACCAGATATTGCAGGCTCATCGGGTCAACCACCAGGCCAACGCCCTGTTTTTCGATGGTCATATCGCCTTCGTTCACCTGATCATCAAAGGTGAAACCATACTGGAAGCCGCTACAACCGCCACCGGTGATATACACGCGTAATTTCAGATTCGGGTTATCTTCGTCAGCGATCAGGCTTTTAACTTTGTTGGCTGCTGCGTCGGTAAACTCCAGCGGCAGTGCTACGTCATCACTCATATTTTGCTCCAAACGACATCGGCAATTGGGCAAATTCTAACCCAATAATAATCGCCATTATCTAATACCCTGGTATTTCGTTCAAGTATTCTCGCTGGCTGATGCGGCCTTGCTTCGCGCCAGTTGCTCAGCTTCCTGTTTCGCCAGCGTGCGTGCAAGAATCGCCGAGTATAGCGGTTTCCCACCGGTAAATTGTGCTAATAGTGTTGCGCCAAGACCGGTAATAATCATTGGCAAAATGAGCTGATAGTTATCGGTCATCTCCAGAACCAGAATGATCCCCGTTAACGGCGCGCGAATAGATGCCGCCAGTAACGCCCCCATTCCGGCAATAGCAAACGTCCCCGCCTCAAGGTGATATTGCGGAAACAGCTCAACGGCAACCATTCCGAAAGCAGTACCCAGCACAGTACCCAGCGCCAACATCGGGGCAAAAATACCGCCCGGCGCACCGGAAGAGAAGCAAAGTAAGGTAGTAATGACTCGCGCGACGAAGATAAACACCAGCATTCCCATGCTGAAGTTCCCCGCCGTGGCGATAGGAATCAGGTTAAAACCGCCGCCCGAAGTTGCTGGTGCCACAAACCCCAGCAATCCACACAGACCGCCAATCGCACCGCCCATCAGTACCCATTTGGTAATATTGCCGCCGTGCACACGGTGCAGCAAATCCTGCATCCCCAGCACCCATTTATTAAAAATAGGGCCGAAAATGCCAAAAATAATACCGAGGATCAGATAAAGCCACAGTGTATTAAGCGGCGCGTCAGAAAGTTTACCGACGTCAATCAACGCAACTTCATGATTAAAAATCCGGTACATAATGGTCGACATAATGACACCAATAAATACCGCTTTAATCGAAATTAACGTATAGCGAAACTGCGGACGCATCTCTTCGATAATAAACAATATACCCGCCAGCGGCGCGTTAAAGGCCGCCGCCAGCCCCGCTGCTGCACCGGTTGCCAGCAGCGTATGGCGCGCTTCATCACCTTTCAGGCGGAATATATCAAGCACCATCCGACCGATATTACCGCCGATCTGCACGGTTGGCCCTTCACGCCCCAACACCATGCCGCCGCCGAGTGTCCCAAGCCCGCCAAAGAATTTCACCGGCAATACACGCCACCAGCGAACGGGACGTTGATCTTCCAGCGCCCCTTCAATTTCCGGGATCCCCGAGCCACCGGCTTCCGGCGCGTATTTGCGCACCAAAAAGTAGCCGAACATCGCCAGCACTGCCGAACAGAGAAAAGCGACGGTTAACAGTAGCGGATAATTATCGGCCGTATGGACCAGCGCCCCCATCCGTTGGTTCTGTAACCAGGCGACGCCTTTGTCAAAAGCAACCGCTGCCAGCCCGACAAGCGTGCCGACGACGGCAGCCATAAACAAAATAGCTAACGGTGTTTTATCGCGCTCAAGAAGTTGGCGAATCAGTTGTCTGCGTCGCAGGCGCGCGGCCTGCGGTGTTTCTAAAGAGGGAGTATCAGTTTTCATCCAATGATCACTTATTGGTCATACAAATAAGATGACGGCATTTTACTCGCACGTTCCATGAAAATCCTTTGCAAAGCGTAATGTTTCAAATGCACAAAACTTTTATACTCTAAGAAATCAGGATTGTACCAGTACAAGCAACCTGACGTTTGACGAGTATTTAACTTGTTATGAATAACATAGAATAGCAGCCATTCACTTTTTCTACGAATCAGGAACCCTCCATGAGTAAGTCTGAAAATCTATACAGCGCAGCGCGCGAGCTGATCCCTGGCGGTGTGAACTCCCCTGTTCGCGCCTTTACCGGCGTGGGCGGCACTCCACTGTTTATCGAAAAAGCGGACGGCGCTTATCTGTACGATGTTGATGGCAAAGCCTATATCGATTATGTCGGTTCCTGGGGGCCGATGGTGCTGGGCCATAACCATCCGGCGATCCGCAATGCCGTGATTGAAGCCGCCGAACGCGGTCTGAGCTTTGGCGCACCGACCGAAATGGAAGTGAAAATGGCGCAACTGGTGACCGAACTGGTCCCGACCATGGATATGGTGCGCATGGTGAACTCCGGCACCGAAGCGACGATGAGCGCCATCCGCCTGGCCCGCGGTTTTACCGGTCGCGACAAAATCATTAAATTTGAAGGTTGTTACCACGGTCACGCTGACTGCCTGCTGGTAAAAGCCGGTTCTGGCGCACTCACGTTAGGCCAGCCAAACTCGCCGGGCGTTCCGGCAGATTTCGCCAAACATACCTTAACCTGTACTTATAACGATCTGGCTTCTGTACGCGCCGCGTTTGAGCAATACCCGCAAGAGATTGCCTGTATTATCGTCGAGCCGGTGGCAGGCAATATGAACTGTGTTCCGCCGCTGCCAGAGTTCATGCCGGGTCTGCGTGCGCTGTGTGACGAATTTGGCGCGTTGCTGATCATCGATGAAGTGATGACCGGTTTCCGCGTAGCGCTGGCTGGCGCGCAGGATTATTACGACGTGGTGCCAGACCTCACCTGCCTGGGCAAAATCATCGGCGGTGGAATGCCAGTAGGCGCATTCGGTGGTCGTCGTGATGTGATGGATGCGCTGGCCCCAACCGGTCCGGTCTACCAGGCGGGTACGCTTTCCGGTAACCCGATTGCGATGGCAGCCGGTTTCGCCTGTCTGAATGAAGTCGCGCAGCCGGGCGTTCACGAGACGCTGGATGAGCTGACAACACGTCTGGCAGAAGGTCTGCTGGAAGCGGCAGAAGAAGCGGGAATTCCATTGGTCGTTAACCACGTTGGCGGCATGTTCGGTATTTTCTTTACCGACGCCGAGTCCGTGACGTGCTATCAGGATGTGATGGCCTGCGACGTCGAGCGCTTTAAGCGTTTCTTCCATATGATGCTGGACGAAGGTGTTTACCTGGCACCGTCAGCGTTTGAAGCGGGCTTTATGTCTGTGGCGCACAGCATGGAAGATATCAATAACACCATCGATGCTGCACGTCGGGTATTTGCGAAGTTGTGATCCAGCATGGTTTGTCGGATGCGGCGTAAACGCCTTATCCGACCTACAGATCAGGACCGTTTGTAGGCCCGATAAGACGCCACAGCGTCGCATCGGGCATCCGTTGCCGCGTAAAAGCTTTATCCATCCAGGAGTTAAGGGCCGTTATATGGAAAAATTAACGGCTCTGCTTTCTCAACAAATAGATAAAATACGGCGCGCCGATAAAGGTCGACAGCAGCCCCGCTGGGATCTGGAATGGAAACAGCACCATCCGCCCACACCAGTCAGCGAACACCAGCAACAATCCCCCTACCAGCGCCGAAATCACGATGTGCGGCATCGTCCGTCGAAAGCCCATCATCCGTGCGATATGCGGTGCCATCAGGCCAACAAAACTCAACGGCCCGATGGTCATTGTCGCGGTCGCCGTCAGGCAAGCCGCCAGCAGCAGTAGCGCAATTCGCGTCGGCGTCAGCGCCATTCCCACGGCTCGTGCGGTATCACCTCCCAGCGGTAAAATGGTCAGCCAGCGGCGGCACAGCGGGGTAATCGCCAGCAAAATCACCATCACAATTCCGGTGCGCCAGACCTGCGCCTCGGTCGCGTTGTAGGTCGAACCGGAAATCCAGGTCAGAACTTGCGCCATTCGCGGGTCACCACTTGCCTGCAACATCATCAAAAGCATGGTGAACGCTGTACTTAACGCCATCCCCGCCAGTAACATGCGGTGTGGAGAAAATCCACCGCGTCCGGCGGCGATCATAATGATCAACAGCGTCACCGCCGCGCCGAGACTGCCCGCGGGTAACAGCCAGCCAAAGGCATTACCCGGCACCAAAAACAGCATCAATACCACACCAAACGCCGCGCCTGAACTAATCCCCAGCACTTCGGGGCTTGCCATCGGGTTTCCGGTCAGCCGCTGAATAATACAGCCCGCCACTGCCAGCATGATGCCCGCAAACAGTGCCGCCATAATTCGCGGCCAGCGCCAGGGCATTAAATCATCGAGCAGCGCCCCGCTCGCCCACGTCCAGCCGTGCGCATCACGACCAAACGACAGCGCCACCACCACAGCCATCAACAGCAGCACGCCGCCCGCGAGGGCAAACGCCAGCACATGTTGGCGTTCAGCAGCGACACGATCGTTCACCTTCATATCCGGCGCGCTAATGCTGCGTAAACGCGGCAGCAGCCACAGTAACAGCGGCGCACCTATCAACGCCGTCACCGAACCGGTAGAAACTTCCATCCACACGCGAGTCAGCCAGAGGATGATTTGATCGGAAAGCCAGAGGATCAGCGCACCAATCAGCGACGCCAGCAGCAGTCTTGGCAGCAGACGCCGCGCCCCCAACATTTTTGCCAGCAGTGGCGCGAACAACCCGATAAAGCCGATAATCCCCACCGCGTTCACCAACAGAGCACTGATGACTATCGCCAGCGACAGCGCCGCCAGACGCGCGAGCGATAAGGCCAGCCCGAGATTACGCGCCACGCCATCATCAAGCCCCATCAGGGTTAATGGACGAAGTAGCAGTAACGTCAGCATCACGCCGCCCAGCAGCTGTGGCCATAAACGCTCAACGCCGCCCCAGTCGGTTTGCGTCAGCGTTCCGGTACTCCACAGGAACATGCTTTGCAGCTGGTCGTGATGGAAGATAACCAGTAGCTGATTAATTGCCCCACAATAAAGGCTCACCACCAGCCCCGCGAGGATCAGTGTTACCGGCGAAAGCCGTTTCCCCCACGCGACGCCAAAAACGATTAAGCCAACAACGCAAGCCCCCGCCAGCGCAGCAAACTGGCTCGCCATCGCACCAGGGATCGCCCAGAGTGTAGTGACAGTAATTCCCAGTTGCGCACCAGTTGCGACGCCCAACGTGGTCGGCTCCGCCAGCGGGTTACGCAGCACTTGCTGAAATAGCACGCCCACCAGCCCCAGACCCGCGCCCACCAGCAGCGAAATCGCCAGACGCGGCAGCAAGCTGTAGTGAAAAATCATCTGCTCGATGACATCGATATCCGGCGACCAGGTGGCCTGCACCCACTGGCTACGCGGCAGCGCCTGCGAGAAGTTCATCCAGGTGAGCATCGCTGCGGCAATCACCAGCAGCGCCAACAATAACGCCGGGAAAAGCGCAATACGTTTACTCACGCTTTACCTCCAATGGCGTTATCCAGAATACGCACAAAATGCATTGCCGAGAGCGTCGCACCATAAAACCAGACTGCGGGGACGCGCTGAAAGCGTCCGGCACGGACAAACGGCATAGCCTGCCACAGCGGCGTCGCCATTAGGGTGTCCATATCTTTGCTGTTGTCGTGATCAAAACAGAGCACATCAACGTCTTTATACGCTGCCAGACGATCGATACTGACGGCGGTACTGCCCCAGAAGTTGGTTTCTCCCTGCCAGGCATTTGGGATGCCGTACTCATCGAGAATTTCCTGGAACAGGCTGTTCGGGCCAAAGACCAGCATATGGCGCGGATCGATAAGCGTCGTCAGTAATAATGGGCGCGCACCACGCTTCACAAAGCGGGGTTTCATGCTGCGGATAAAGTCTTCATAGTGCGCTAAATGCGTTTCTGCTGCGCTTTGCAGGTTAAGTAAATCTGCCATTTCCGTCAGTGACTTACGCGCCATCGCCAGCGGCTGTTTGCCGTCGCTGAAGTTAAATCCGCGCCCAGGCGCAATGCGTGCCAGCATTTCTGGTGAAGGGCCATACCCTGCCGACCAGACCATAAACGACGGCTTCATTTCGGTCAGCAGTTCAAGGTTAGGTTCTGTCCGCAAACCGACGTCAATCACCGATTCAGGTAATGGCGGTTCGCTGACCCACAGGCGATAGTTGATGGTATCCGCCACGCCGTAAGGTACGATGCCGAGCGCCAGCAGTAATTCCACCGGCAACCACTCCAGCGCCACAATACGATTGGGATCAATAGCCGCCGCGCGGGCGGTATTCATCTGCCATAACAACGGAGAAAGCGCCATCGCCGTTAACAGTCGACGGCGCGAAATAAGAGGTAAGCCGCTCATCAATAAACAAAACTCACAGGTGCAGCACCCGCCGGATGCGGCAAAATACCCATCGGGATGCCATAAATCATTTCGAGGGTTTCGCCGCGCATAATTTCCGCAGGCGTTCCCTGAGCAATCATTTCACCGCCGCGCAGGGCGACCAGATAATCACAGTAACGCGCAGCCATATTGATATCGTGCAGCACGGCAATGACCGTCAGACCACGTTCCTGACTTAAACGGTGCACCAGCGCCAGCACATCAACCTGGTGGGCGATATCCAGAGCCGAGGTCGGTTCGTCGAGCAACAGACAACGGCTATCCTGCGCCACCAGCATGGCGATCCACGCCCGCTGACGTTCACCGCCTGAGAGGCTATCGACCAGCCGATGCGCCAGCGGTTTTAAACCAACCAGCGCGATAGCTTCCTCGACCTTTTCGCGATCTGCCACGCCAAAGCGTCCCAGCGCGCCATGCCACGGGTAACGACCAATCGCCACCAGTTCACGCACCGTCATCCCTTCAGCCGGGGGAAGTTGCTGCGGCAAATAAGCCACCTTGCGGGCAAACGCTTTGCTGCTCCAGCTTTCCAGCGGCTGGGCATCAAGAAGAATTTCCCCTTCCGACGGCGGTTGGTGACGGCCAAGCATTTTGAGCAGAGTGGATTTACCAGAACCGTTGTGACCAATCAGACCGGTCACTTTCCCGGCAGGAAAGGTTAACGACAGCGGATGCAAAAGCGTGCGCCCGGGCACACGAAAGGAGATATTACGCAGTGCAAAAGTGGTATCGGAATGATTCGTGTATTCCTGCATAACAGCCAACTTGTGAAACGGGCACGGAAATCCGTGCCCCAAAAGAGAAATTAGAAACGGAAGGTTGCGGTTGCAACGACCTGACGTTCTGCGCCCCAGAAGCAGCCATAGGTGTTAAAGCAGCTGGCGACGTATTCACGATCGAACAGGTTGTTAACATGCAGCGCCACGTTGGAGCCCGCCATGCCGACTCGCGCCAGATCATAACGCACTAACGCATCCACGACCGTATAACTTCCCACTTTAAAGGAGTTAGCCGGATCACCATAGCTGGAGCCAGTATAACGACCACCGGTGCCCAGCGTCAGACCTGAAAGCGGACCGTCAAAGAAGGTATAGTCAGCCCACAGCGAAGCCATGTGTTTTGGCACCTGTGCAGGCGTATTGCCTTTATAGGTAGTGTCGGTGGTGTATTCCGCATCGGTGTAAGTATAAGAACCTACTACGTTAACACTCGCCGACAGCGCCGCTTTCGCTTCGATTTCTACGCCACGAGCGCGGATCTCGCCACCTTCAACCGAGAAGAAGGAACCCTCAGGGTCCGCCATCAGGTTGTTGGTTTTAGTGAGATTATACACAGCACCAGTAACCACAATTGGGCGATCTTCCGGTACATATTTCACGCCGACCTCATACTGCTTACCTTTAGACGGCGCAAAAATATTACCATCCTTCCCAACTTGTGAAGAAGGTTCAAACGATTCGCTATAGCTGAAGTAAGGTGTTACACCATTATCAAACAGGTAGTTAACACCACCACGCCAGGTAAACTGTTTGTCATCACGTTTATCGGTCGTCCCTTCAACGCGGTTATGAGACTCTTGATCCGCCCAGTCATAACGACCGCCCAGGGTGACCAGCACTTTATCCCACTGCGCCTGATCCTGAACATAAACACCCGTTTGTTTCTGCTTATTCAAAATGCGGTAAGGACCGGAGTTTGCCGGATCTTTCGCATTGAAGTCGAAATCGGTATTCACCGGATTGTACAGATCGAGCAGCGGTACGGAGTCGTCGTAACCAAACCAGGCGTTGATGTCATTACGCATACGCATAAAGTCGACACCGGTCAGCAGAGTGTGGTCGATATCGCCAGTGGCAAACTTGCTCTGCAACTGGGTATCAACGGAGAAGTTTTGCAGCTTCTCATCATCAACGACGTATTTACGTGCCAGGTAGTGACCTTTATCGGCTGGCGCTAAAGCGGCACACTGTTTGCTGTAAGCATTCGCCGGATCGGAGCAGACGCCGTAACCATAAACGCTGTTTTGCGAGGTTTTGTTTTCAGCAAAGCGCAGGTTCTGACGCACAGTAAAGGTGTCGTTAAATTCGTGATCGAAGCTGTAGCCCACCATCTTCTCATTACGAGAATAGGTGTTGTTCTTCGCCCCTTCGTTAAAATCTGTCGGCAGACGCTTACCGTTCGGCAGCGGCTCAACGGTTCCCTCTTTCGGCAGCCAGCCGTAATAACCGGTTTCCGGCTCGTTCTGGAAGTAAGAAAGGAAGGTGAAATTGGTTTTATCATCCGGACGCCAGGTAAACGCTGGCGCAATGGCATAACGCTGCTCTTCCGCGCCCTTTTGCTGGGCATTGGCAGAGCGCGCCAGTCCGGTCAGACGATAAGAGTAAACGCCATCATCATCCAGCGCATCGCTAAAGTCGAAACCGGTCTGGAACAGGCTGTCTGTGCCCGCTTTAAATTGGATTTCTTTCAGCGGTTCGGTGGTTGGGCGCTTGCTGACCATATTTAACAGGCCGCCAGGGCTACTTTTACCGTAAAGAACAGAAACAGGGCCACGCATAATTTCAGCGCGTTCCAGCATATACGGGTCAATAACTGCATCGTTATAGAAGTTGCCTTGCAACTTCAGACCGTTGAGATAGTTATTCTGGCTTTGGCCTTCTGCTGCAAAACCACGAATAATCAAATGATCATAAGTGTTTGATGCACCACGCGTACCGACCGAAACGCCTGGCGTATAGCTAAGCGCTTCTTTTACTGACTTAGGCTGATGCAGCGCCATTTCTTCGGCGGTCACAACAGAAATTGACTGCGGCACTTTTTGAATCGGTGTATCGGTTTTGGTGCCGGTAGCGGACTGTCGCGCCGCAATAGTTGCAGCTGGCCCCCATGCGCTTTCTTGCGGCGCTGGTGCAGCGGTAACGGTGATAGTGTCTTCTTTCGGTTCAACCGCTGCCTGTGCGTAAACAGACATGCCGCTAACCGCTGTGGCTACTACAACTGCAATTTTACGCAGTGAGTGTTTTGGCTGAGCAGTTTTGGAACGCGCCATTGGTATATCTCTGATGTAAAGTGAATGATAACGTAAACGAGAATGATTATTATAAAGATGAGATAATATTCGAAACGCTACGGCGATAGCAAGTAGCATCCCCTTCAGTTCAATATAAAAGTTCAAGAATCAACCAGAGGAATCAAAAAATGTTAATGATTGCACTGCAAAGTAAAACCACATTAACATTTATGAAATAGGAGTCAGGGAAAGCTTATCGATAATACACTTCAAAGGTGGCGACAGAATTAACCAGACCACTTTTTACATTACCCGTTTTGATATAACGCGCCTTTAATGGGATGTTAAAAT
Source organism: Escherichia sp. MOD1-EC5990 (assembly GCF_002965285.1). NCBI lineage: Bacteria > Pseudomonadati > Pseudomonadota > Gammaproteobacteria > Enterobacterales > Enterobacteriaceae > Escherichia > Escherichia sp. MOD1-EC5990. The sequence continues at coordinate 56,449 of NZ_PTRV01000028.1, forward strand.
TTTGATTTAAAGTGGTTTTTTCGATAACAGTATACTCTGGGTAATGACTCCAACTTATTGATAGTGTTTTATGTTCAGATAATGCCCGATGACTTTGTCATGCAGCTCCACCGATTTTGAGAACGACA
>NZ_PTRV01000029.1:0-56376 GCF_002965285.1 Escherichia sp. MOD1-EC5990
TGTCGTTCTCAAAATCGGTGGAGCTGCATGACAAAGTCATCGGGCATTATCTGAACATAAAACACTATCAATAAGTTAGAGTCATTACCCTGCAGGCTATGTTAAGTTGTCCCCACACACAATCTACCTGTTTTCTCGTGTGTGCCACAGGGCCAATACATAAATAGTCTGGCCAGTAAGTTCGTAACGGATTTCGTACTCGCCAGCAAAAATCCGTCTGACCTCCCTGGGTTCAAACTGAAACAACTGTTCTCCCATACGTGGATGAGTTAACAGAATGACCGGAGCCTGTGTCAGGGCCTGCACCGTTCTGGCAGCAGCAGGTTTACTGGCCAGTACCAGAAAATCATATAACCGCGCCAAATCAGAAAGCGCCTTACTGGTCCACTTCAGTTCCATCAGCGTGGCACCGGTAACGGATTATCAGTACTGAGGCTGTCCGCCCAGGCCTGTACAGCCTGATGGTCGATAACCTGTCCGGATGTCACATCGTCCAGGGCTTCCAGCGTCAGGCGATTACGCTCCTCCTCCTGGGCAAGCCATGCAGAAAGCGCCTGTTTGATAACCCAGCCCCGGGAGCGTTCCAGCCTGGCTGCCATCTGGTCGACTTTATCAGCCATAGGTAATGGCACATGCGCGGTAATGACTTTTGTTGCCTGTGCAGTATTGTTTTTCATTTGCATATCCGATTAGTTGTTAATCATATTTAATCATAGTGATTACTATCAGACGAAACAAGGCAAATAATGCGCGCCAGCGCATGTAAGGCGGCACTCTGTTGTTTCATATGATACTGGAGTAAAACCGCCGAAGCCCGGCGTAAGCCGGTACTGATTGATAGATTTCACCTATCCCATCCCAGTCCTGCAAAGCTATACCCGTTATCAGCGATGAAAATGTCTCTGTGCGCGGTCGGAGTGGTCCCGACAAGGGTTTACCCGCAGTCGGGGCGTATCTCCGCGTTAGCGGGCCGTCAGGGCCGCTTACGAGCGTGTACTCGATACGTCCAGCCAGAAGGCTGACAGCAATGAGATGTTTAGTTACAACATTCATAATTAAAAGCGACTCTGTTCCGGCCCTTTGGGCCGGGGCGAGGCCGCTTTTCAGTTATGAGGAGGGGCTTTGTGGTTTCGGTTCTGCGCGGAACCCGGGTTTTTCCGGGGTCTATGTCTGCATGTTGTAACTAAATCGGCTCCGGCCGGGGCCCGCCGCTTGCGGTGGGAGGTGCATATCTGTCTGTCCACAGGACAGGCAGTGAATAGGTTTTATTTTTAAATGAATGTAGTTAAGTAGTTTAAAGGAGATATAAACAGGTGTTTAAAAGATACATTGCACCCTGTAAGGCTGGCGGCTGGCGCTTTATGACATAAACGGTTGTAACTTTATGGAGAAGTCCCTTGCAGTTTAATGTGGATAAGCAAAATTACCCGTCTGTGAGGCGTGTTTTGTATCGAAAACAGGGGGGACCGGATGCACCAGAAGGTGGATGATGAGGTTGTTTTTTGGATGTGGTGCCGATTTTTTGTGCACTAACGGGCTTCAGGCGTGCGAATGCCTCCGGCGCGTGCCGGATTATTCTGAGGAGGTCACTTTCAGGGGGAAGCTGTGGCCAGCCGGCTGTAATTACGGTTACGTGACAGAATCATGCGCTCCTTCACACGACGTTCCACTTCGCGTTTTACCGCCTCACGATTAGTAGTGAAGCGCCCTTCCGAGATTTCACGTGTCAGCTGCCGTTTCACCAGGGTGACGATATCCTGGCGTTCCCTGCCCGCATCACGACGCGCACGGGCACGCTTTATTCCCCGGGACTTAAGCTCTGTCTGGTAACTGCGGAAACGCTCACGCACAAAACGCCAGGCTTTCGCTATCAGTTCATCCATACACAGGGTATCCAGCCCCTGCTTTTTGCGCTGTCTGTTTTCCCATTCCACACGGCTGCGGCGTGCGGAAGCCACCGCCTCTTCTGAGATATCGAGAGCAGCAAACAGCGCCGGTGTGAACGTGATGTCGGTCGGAATATAGCAGCCAATAAGCGGGTCATATTCCGTCTGGTAGGTAATCAGTCCCAGCTCTGACAGGAATGTCAGGGCCCGGGTGGCCCGGGTGATGGAGAGTGTTCCGGCAGCAGACTCCGTCGCCAGTCCGCACTCAATGGCCAGTGTGGTGATGGAGCACTGGACGCGGTTGGCCAGCGGGTCATAGTGAAAACACAGCCCCTGCAGCAGCGCATCAATGGCCCGGCGACGCAGTACCGGTGGCATGCGTCGACGCAGGCCACGCGAACGGGCATGCGCCACATGAATGGCGAAATCAAAACGGGAAGTGAAGCCCACCGCCTTTTCCATCAGTTTTTCGCAGAACTTCAGCGTTCCGGCACCTTCACGGGGTGTAAACACCGGATTCGGGTTCTTTACCTGGCGGTAATACCTTTGTTGAAGATCAGTCACACCATCCTGCACTTACAATGCACAGAAGGAGTGAGCACAGAAAGAAGTCTTGAATTTTTCCGGGCATATAACTATACTCCCCGCATAGCTGAATTGATGGCTATGCGGTTTTATGGGGCCCCGGTAATCTTTTCGTACTCGCCAAAGTTGAAGAAGATTATCGGGGTTTTCGCTTTTCTGGCTCCTGTAAATCCACATCAGAACCAGTTCCCTGCCACCTTACGGCGTGGCCAGCCACAAAATTCCTTAAGCGATCAGCAATCTATCACTCACGCCTGAGATAAGCAAGAATGTGAATATTTACGAAGTCGCTCTGCGTTTCAGCTCTGATTCAATCAGTTTTTCAAGCATCTGCGCCTGGGTAATACCTTCCTCATCCGCCAGTTCACTCAGCCTGTCTTTTAACCGTGCCTGGATAACCGCATGAAAAGCCTTATGAGTGTTGCTTCTGCGAGCCAGAGAAGCTCTTTGCCTCTCTCTGGCCGGAACAGGATTACCTTTCCGGTATGCACGCTTGGTGCCTGATGAGGAAGTCACTGCATTTTCTGTCTGCGACATCTCGCCTCCTCAATACTCAAACAGAGATCGTTTCGCAGAGGATACTACAGTTTTTTGAAATCAGCGACTTGAAAGTTGTGACGATGATCAGTGTTGGCGCACAAATCATGTCTGATTACGACCGTTTAATGTGATTTTGATAATGAAATGACTGAAAAGCAGGAAATGCCTTAACCAGGATGCCGGCCCCGGGCGGGACCGGCGGTTTCTGGCATTTCGGGTGTCTGCCCCTGAAATACCTCACACTTCCGGAAAGCGGGGACTTCCGTCCCCGCCCGGCAGCTTACTTCCGTGCTTCGTAGGCCAGAGTTACCTGCACCACTGTATTTCCCCTGTGAATATTCAGCTCACATAACCGTTCCCTGAATATCAGTGAAAAACACAACACCGTGGCGCACACGGCGAGCAACCCGATAAGGGCATACTTCGTCATAAACTTTGACCTCTCTGCAAGGAAGAGGCTACAATCAGTAGTGCAACGTACTTCATGCAGACCTCACGAGTTAATGGATTAACGAGTGGGGTCTTCGCATTTCTGGAACCTGCGTCTTGCCTGAACCAGAAAGGCTCAGACACCCGCAGCAATAGTACCACACTTCAGCCAGTCGGTTAATTATCTGATAACCTTAATAATTATCAGTATTTCCCGAATTGTTCCATACCTGTTTGTACGTAAAATCCCCTAAAAAAGATAATAACGATATCGTTCGTTATCTGTCAGATAGCTGTGAGTTTCTGTTTTCACTTATTTTACGAGAGTTGATAGTATGGCTAACGCAATTTACCTGGCTTATTTTCTTATCGCCATTCTTAATACATGGTTTCTGGTGCAACAAATTAAAACCAGAAAAACACTGGCTATATCTCATGAATCCTCAGCACTGTTAAAAGAAACCAATATTAATATCGGGCTTTCCGTATTAATTTATCTTGTTGATATTATGTTTGTATATATGACAAATGCCATTCACTAAATAATACCGGAAACGCCGGAAGCGGGGAAAACTTGCTTTTTCCCGTTTCCGGGGTTGGACAACTGAGCAACGCGAAGGCGTCAGGCAACGTTTGCCTCTGACGTATCCCATAAATTTATTACCAGATGCCCCGGAATTTGCCTCTTTGGCATCTTTTTACCACCTGATACAAAAACATCTGAAAGTTTCATATTGATATTTGCCTTCTCAGTATAACAAAACAGATCGGATATTATATAATTAGCCTCCTGAGAGACAGGAGTTGCCGAGAACCTGTAGCCATTCACACTAACCCCGCAGGGTTTATCAAACATCAGTTCATGACTACCAAGCACTTTATCTGCCAGCTCTCGCTGTATCATGGCGGTGCTTCTTTTCAGAGTGGTTATTTCCTGTAAAAAGTTTTCAGAAACGCTCTTCAGCTGTAATAACTCTTTTGATATAAAATCTGATTCCTCAGCCGTTTTTATATCCTGCAGAATTTTATTAATCATCCACTCCACGGAAGACTCAGACTCAATTATGCTATTGACGACATCAGCACACTGATAGCGTTTTTTCTCTTCAGCGTTCGGAGCATAACGGCTGTTCAGCGTAACAATCCCATAATTCATAGTTCCTTCCCATGAATTATCTTCAAAAGTCATACTTATTCCCCAGTGAAATAACTTAGTGATATCTTTATTTTTGTTCACCCATATTATCTGGAGAAGAACTACAATCAAAATAAGACAGGACGGGGGTCTAAGCCGGAATCCCAGAAAATTCCGTCACTAAAGCGAGTCACAGACAGCTTTGCATGACATTGAATAAGTGACGGGTTATGTGACGAATTCAGTGTCGAAATCGTTGTTTCTGTGAGTGTCACTCAATCGGTCGTTTATGTGACAACCCACGCCGTTACTGGTCGCGGAAAAATCTAGGTTTCCGGCTTGGAACCCCATATAAAGACGGGACAGAAACATTATTTGCTTTCGCGACATTTATTTAATTTCCCGCTTTTCATAAATAATCTTCAGCACATCCAGATTTATTACAACAAAACAACCATGAATAAGATAAACAGGATTACACAACAGAAAAGTTAATTATTATCCACCTGGCTGATGGCAGGGGCAGACGCTTCCCTGACAACTTACAACAACAATATTATCCTTACCCGTTAACTTCCCGACAGTCCTAAAGTTGCACTTCAGTCCGGACGCATCTCTTTTATGTACTGCAACAATAAGTTGCTTATCAAGTTTTCTGGCTGTCATGGCAAACTGTAATATTGCCGAACCTTCTCCCAAATCCGGCCACCCGACACAATTAAAAATAATAACGTGCTCTTCAGAATTTAAGGCATCTCTGACAACAGAAACAGCATAGTCATTTCTGCCAGCAACCAAATCACCATCACCGCTTGCCTGACTGAAGTCATAATATTTAGAATCAGGCATGTAATATCTCTTAAAAAACCTATCAATTTGGGTGACAGAATTCCCTACAATAAGAACATTATGCTCATATCTCGCTATCAAATCTGATGCTTCCTGAGTATTCATATATTCATTCTCGTCATTTAATTTCACAAAAGAATCACAACAGGCACTTTAATAATTCCCGTACCACCATCCATCATCTTTTTTGTTTAGAATAATACAAACACTGCGCACACCTGCAGGCAGTATTTCTTTGCTGAATTTACCAGCGAGCGTGAATGTACCGGAAGACAACTTCAATCCCTCCCCGGGTGAATCTGTTGGTTTTAATCTTATCTCTTTCGCATCATAGTCCAGCTCTGTGATGATGAATTCTTTTTCTCCACGAACTGCAACACTCACATAAAGACCTGACGCGCCGGATTTTGTCCTTCTTACTGTCAGTCTGGCATTACCCTTATCTTTAAATGATGCCCTCTGTTTTGTCACAGGAATAAATGACATTCTTTTCTCCTTATTTAGCATTATAAATCATGGCTACTTCCGATCACTCAAAGATGACCAGGTAATTTTGCTTTCTTTAACTTTTATCACCCTCCGACGAATCAGTTCATCACGAATATCCTTAGCCAGCGTTTCACTCCACTCTTTCCGCATCTGTGACTTCAGATAGTTATTAAATGACTTCACTGACGCTGGCATATTACGGGGTTCTCTGGCATATAACTGAATCTTATCTACCCAGCGCACAATAACATCAATACAAATAACGGGGAATGCTGCCAGAACAGCTCTCTCAGGTGTGACACGACGGCTCTGAATGCCCTGCCTGCGCAGCGTCTGTATAATCCCGTCATATCCCTTATCTGCTGAAATAATATGGTATGTATTATCCCTCTCACCACAACAGGTCATCCGGCCAAGTTCAAGAACCAGATGAAAATCAACATTATTTTTTGACACTCCGCTTGTCTGTCTGATACTTATTTTTACATTATCCGGAAATGAATTAACCGGTAGTACAACATTTTGCTGCAGGGGGCCGGTAAAGATGATTAATTCTGTATATTCTTTAAGTGATATATTTTTCAGATTACTGCAGTTCTCATAATCAATAAGGGCAATACATCTTTCTGTATCTTCTCCCCTGATTATCTTCTCCATAATAATTATGATCTCCATATGCTTTTTGTAAAACTTTCATGACAAAACATTACATCAGAGGGGTTATCAACCGTAATATGCTGTGCTACCTTTCCGGGGTATTCTCTGGACGTGGGCACAGATTCTGTACATGATGAGGCATATACAAATATACTGATTCACACTAGGATACGTCTGGGATGAATCCTTCGGCCTCCGACCCCATGCGGAGGCTTTTTTATTTCTCATTGAGCACGGCCTGTAGTTCTGCCTTTATCCGGTTCTGGCGACGGATTTTCTCCAGACGCGCTGCCGCATACGCTTCTTCCTCCTGAGAAATATGCTCCGTCACATACCCTTCCGTGTCATACCGACAAGCACCGGCTTTCATGACACACAGATAGCTTTCTGAACGGGTAATGGCCTTCAGCGCCCTGCGCAGTTTTTTATGCGAAAGCGGGATATTCCGCTGCGCCACATCTTCCAGTAACACGTCCCGGATACCGCAGGCCAGAAGCCGGGGCGTGTCACCGTCAAATAATCCCGGCCACCAGGGCTTCAGGGTATTCACAGCTTCATCCAGCGTGGGCAGGTTCAGATAAATGGACAGCGCCTGTCTGGCCTGCGCTTTTTTTGCCGCCAGCTCTGCTTCCCGGGCTGCTTTCTCGGCCAGTTTCTGCTTTTTCACCTTCCATTTTGGTGGCGTGGTGACATTGATGATGGTTTTCCGGCTGCGGACAGGCGTCTCCCCTTCCGTTTTCCGTTTCAGTGTCAGTACCGGTCGTTTCTGCTCTGTCATGCTGTGTTCTGCCTCTGACGAATCATCCTTTACGGTCAAAGATACCACACCCTTCACAGTGCCAGAACGCCCAGCACAGCCAGATGACAGGCATAGAACGTCGGGAAAAAATCCCCGGGCCAGAAACGGGGTAATGATTTCCCTGCACAGGACACCAGACCAACGGTCAGCACCGTCATCACAAGGCCGGCCACCGCCGCGGCATCACTGGTGGCAAGGTTAAGTGCCGGAATCACGGCCAGCAGGCATGCAACCAGCGCCAGACGTTCCGTTCTGTCTTCCGCCCGGTACAGCCGGTGGCTGACAGCCAGCATCAGCAGCCCGGCAATGCCGTAACTGGTGCCAGACAAAGGCCCCCACAGTGCCATCATGAGAATGGCCGCTGCAGTACGCCACCCACTGCGCGTTTCACACCATGTCAGCACCTGTGCCGCAACTGCAAAGGCAAACAGGATATTCCCCTCATACCTGGGAAAGCCGGCCAGATAATATGCGAACTGGGCAATCACCGCCCATCCCCACAGCCGGTTAATGGCCTCCTGCCGGATATGCGTATGACGGGACAGATTCAGCCCCCACACCAGGGCAAACAGCGGAAAGGCCCCACGCCCGACCAGAAACATCCACGTCTGGTCCAGATGCAAAATGCGGTTTGCATGGTCCAGTACCATCAGCACCAGTGCCACCGTTTTGATGATATCCCGCTGTCCCGGAGACCAGACCAGCAACGACTGCAACCAGGTATCGGTCCGGGCAGCCAGTGAATCGTTACGTGTCGTGTTCTCTGTTGTCATCAGCGTGTGTCTTCCTGTATCAGTCTCCGCCCAGGGTTTTCTCTTTCTGCAGGTCACGGACCATATCCCGCTCCATCTGCTGAAGTCGCTCCTGCAGCAGATTTTCCCGGGCAATTTCCCTGACAGCTTCCCGCACCCGTTGAGGTTCACGCAGTACACCCTCCGGCAGCGCGGCTTCCCGTTCAGTTATGGCAGCCCGGTCACGCTCCTGCCCGGCAATCTCCCTGACAGCCTGCTCTGTTTTGCCATCCGGCAGGTCAGGTTTGTTCTCTGCCATTTTACGGACAATTTCATCTGCGCGGTGTTCCGTTTCACGACGGATGGCCTCTTCAGCCTGCCGCTGTGCCAGCACCTCTGCCGTGACCGGTTCGCCATTTCCGGCTCCCGGCTGGACACTGTTGTCCGGGATATCCCCCCACACGCGACCACCGGTGATGGCACCGGGATTCCACGGACGACCTTCACCGGCGATTCTCACCACCACACCGCTGTCAGGATTATCACGGGCAATCCGGACACCATCCTGCATATTATCAGCCAGCAGGCTCTCTCCGTTACGGCTGCCCTGCAGGGCCACGAACTGCGCATCCCCGCAGCCTTTCACCCGTCCTTCACCACTGAATCCCCGCAGCCCGTTTCCGTCATCCGTGGTCAGTGGGTTCAGCCAGATACCTGCTGACTTGCCGTTACGGTCAAACGCCGGCAGTGCCACATACGGCTGCGGATATTTGCGCCCCGGTGCAATAAACCGTGCCGGACTGTCTCCCCCGGCCAGCCCCGCCTGACGGAGAACAGCACGCCCTGCCGCCACGTCCCGCAGTTCCCGCGCCGTACTGAACAGCCGCTCTGCATTCATGACCTCCCGGTCCGGTTTCGGCTCAAATACATCGTGGGCCGTTCCTTTCTGTACGGCATTGTTAATGGCATCCGTCCAGCCCTGACGGTTATCGGTGTACACCTGCACATGCTGCTTCATACGCGACAGGGCCACGTAGGCTGACTCAAAGCCGGCCATCAGTTTCCGGTTACCTTCCGTGCCTTCAAGCGCAATGGCAAAGGTTTCACTTGCCCCCTGCGCACCGTGAGCGGTGATGGCATAGGCCAGGTCAATATGTTGCTCTGCCTGCTCCTGGCCGGGGCGAATCTCCCGGGTCTGCTGTCCGTCCGACAGCGTGACACTGTCACCGGAAACTGCTGTCACCGTCCAGACGCTGTTGGCAACATAACCGCGCTCCCGGTCACTCTTCGTGAAGCGCATCCGGTCACCGGTCCCCACCCTGATGGTGTCCGGGGTGTACAGTGTGACACCTTCAGCCACCGCCTCCCGGGGAGAAATCAGCCGCGTGTTACCTTCCGCATCCTGCAGGGTTATCAGCCCGTCATCCTTACTGATACCGGCAATCCGATGATACACATTATCCACCAGGACAAGTGCGTCCCGATGTGTCTCCCAGGTGGAGAGACGACGCAGCTCCCCGTCACGTATATTCGCTGTGTTCAGGACAGGCACCATGACCTGCTCTTTCCCCAGCTCACCGGCCTTTTCCCGTACATCATGAATCATGCTGTTCAGTACGCGCCGGTCCTCATTCAGGTGCGTGACAATCAGCGTCTGCTCCCGTGCTTCCGGTGTTCTGCCGGTATAGTCGCGGACAATGGCTTCATACAGTGTCATGGGGACATCCGGAAAAGCCTCGCCTTTCAGCATCGCCTTCTGCTGCGCTTCTGCCAGTTTCGCTTCCTGGCTGTGACTGAACTCCGTCACGGAGTGCTCCGGTGCCCATGCGCCCTCCTGACGTGGCACCTGAGACGGTTTCACACTCTCAAGCCCGGACAGTGCCCTTTCCACATCCCGGTTAATCAGGCTGTATACCGCCTCCCGCAGTTCCGGCGTCTGACGCACAATCTCCTTCATGATGGCCACATCGGCAGCACTGCGCGTCTGCTGGAGACGGAAAGGCTGACCGGGCGCGATGGCCTGCAGCTGGTCCGTGTCACCACTGGCCACCGCCCTACCGCCACCGGCCGCAATCAGGGCGTATGCCCGTGCCATGTCGGTATTGCCCACCATTGAGCTCTCATCGAGCAGGAACAGCGTGTTGCTGAAATCCGGCGTTTCTCCGCTGCGCTGCTGCAGCTGCGTGTCATGCAGAAAGGACGCCAGTGTTTGTGCATCCACGCCGGCGCTGCGCATCTCACCGACCGCACGGTGCGTGGGCCCCAGCCCAACGATACGGGGACGCTCACTCTCCAGCAGCATGTTCACGGCTGACATCACCGCCCGGAACTGTGTGGTCTTACCCACACCGGCATACCCCTGCACCACCGTGAAACGGTCGGACGTTTCCAGTATCATGCGGGTGGCGGCACGCTGTCCTGATGTCAGTTTCTCCATGAGTTCGCTAGGTACTCTCTCCATCAGCGGCGTGACCGCCTCCTTACCTTCGAGAATATGGCGAAGAATGCTTTTTTCAGCCTCATACGACGCACGGGAAACCAGCAGGCCTGTGCCATAGCCTTTTTCCACATCCACATACAGTAAATCACCGCGTTTTATCTGCGCATTGATTTCCCCTCCCAGGTCAGTAAAACTGGTTCCTTCTGCAGCAAACGACTTCGCCTCTGTCAGCAGGTCCACCATGCTGAAGGCCAGGTTTTTACTTTCCAGCACAGGAAGGGCCAGATGAATGGCCTGCTGTGCCGGCGTGTGAAGCCCTGCTTTCTGCAGACTGATAGCGGTTTCCAGCAATGTCTCACCGGCACGCGCCTTTATCTGCTCAGAAACCACCGTAAAGGAGGGATGGCGGGCAAGTTTTTCCGCAGTACGGGTTTCATCCAGCGAGGAATACAGCCGGACATCACGACCGCTGCGGGCCAGACCGTTCAGGGTGGCGTTGTCCATTGCCATCTGTGTGACGGAGGCAAAAACCTTCGCACTGTCACTGACGGAATGCCCGGGCGTTTCCACCCAGCCGTTCTCCAGCTTCAGTGCCGTGAACGGTGAATCAGCCACAGGCAGGGTGGCCGGTTCAGCCCGCCCCGGCACAACAACCGTCATCGCATCTTCACTGACGGATGCCGCCTGCAGGCGGTCACCGCCGTAGACGCGGAGTCCGGGAATTTTCCCTGTCACCCTCAGACGCTCGCCGTCTGCCACCGGCATTTTTTCCGGCCGGAACAGCGACCAGCTGCTGTCCAGAGAAGAAATACGCACCACCTGCGTTTCACCCTGCGCATCCCGCAGGGTCAGGCAGTGACTCTGCGCCGTCACCCGGTCTATCACATAGCGGTCATGACTGCGTGTCTCCGGGTTCCACTGCTCCATCACCATTCCCGGGCGGTACATATCCCGCAGATAACGGCTCCGGCTGTCCAGCCAGACCGGTGACAGTGCCGTCATGGTCACCTCCTGATGACCGAGCACGCCCTGTGTTTTCAGCTCGCTGCGAATGGCCTGTGTCAGTATGGCCTGTTCCCGTACCCCGCTGACCTGTGCCACGCTCTCTTCTCCGGCTTTCACGCTGGCCGCAAAATCTCCGGCCAGCCGGGCATAGCGGACATTACGGTCTGGTTCACTGATGATGGTGGCCGGTCGCTGTTCTCCCCCCTGCCAGCGATATGTGTTCACCCCGGCATCCTTCATGGCCATAAGTGCACTGCCTGTACCGGTTCGCTGCCCGCTGTCGGTTATCAGGACCTGTACGTTATGACGTGCGGCACCGTCCAGCAGGGTTAACGTCTCTTTCAGGGAGAGTTTTTCGCCCTGGTCAACGATAACGGTACTGCCCGGTGTGAAGGTCATGCCCTCCTGCAGCTGACGACGTCCGGTTATCAGCTCACCGGACAGCCGTTCATCCTGCTTCAGGTTCATCTGCGAACGACGGTCAGCAGCGATAATCTGCACCTCCCGCCCCTGCTCCCGGGCCATCATGACCAGTTCAGCCACCCGCTCACGCTGCCCGGCTGCACCGCCCTGCCCGGACACAATGGCCAGCGACGGGCGATCCTGTGCCAGAACACTGACGGCATCGCTGTAGCCGGCCGTCCGGGGGACACTTTTCTCCGGATGTACGGTCACCCGGTTCTGTTTCATGATATCGCGACTGAGTGCCCGGACTGACAGTTCATCGAGCACATGAATCCCGGACGTGAACAGCCCCTTCTCACGGTCAAGGGGGATGAGTTGCTCACGGCTGATGGCCTCATCGATACCGGCGCGTGCCCGTTCAATCACACCATTTTCCGGCGGCAGTATACCGACCGTTCTGGCCAGCACGTCCGTGTACGTAAACTGCACTTTTTGTTCACTTAATCCGGCAATCGCCTGTGTCACCGCCTGCTGCACATCCGGCCCCTCCTGTGAAACAGCCCCGGGCGCCTGCGTGCGGGTCTCCGCACGCTGATCCGCCGCGTCACGATATGCCCGGATGTCGAACCTGGTTTCCTTCAGCGTCTGCATCCACTCGGCCATTCTGACTTCAGGATCGACGTGCTGTTTGGATTTTCGCGTATCCAGCGCCGCCACATCCCGGGATTTCAGCGAGGCGTCTTCCCCGACGGCCTCCCGGATAGTCTGTGAGCGTCCGGAAAAGGCCTCCACCGGTACGCCCGGCATCTCCCACATACCGTGCTTACCAACCACTTCCGTTTCATAGCCCAGCGCCTCAACCTGCTCTTTCAGTTTTTCCCGGTAGAGCCTGCCGAAGGCAATCTGATTAGCGTACACATTCTCAATGAACCCCGTTTTCCCCACTTTATCACTGCTCAGTGTCTTCCACTCGCCGTTATGCTGCGTGACATTGGCCACTACCGCATGTGTGTGTAACTGTGGTTCCTGATCGCGACTGGTGTCGTGGTTAAACAGTGCCATCACCAGATTACCGGTCAGCACCGTTTCTGACTGTCCGTCCGTCATAACCCGTGTGGAAGCCAGCGCCTCCACCTGACGGACAGCAAAATCCACGGCCTGGTTATGTGCATCAATAAGACGTTTGTCCCCCCCGAGCATGGCCATCATGGAGACACTTTTGGGAGCGGAAAAGGTCAGGTCGTAGCCGGGACGATGCCTGTTACGGCCATCCTGCATGCGGCTTAAATCCGCCCCGTCTGGCAACCTGCCCTCCAGAAGGCGGGTAAAGACATCCTTATCGACACTGCCCTGCAGCCCCAGTTGTTCAGCCCCCTGGCCGGCCCAGCGTTCTCCCATGCTGCCCAGCACATAGTAATTATCCTTGTCGGTATAATAGTTCCCGGCACTTCCGGCCGATCTGACCTGCGCAATACTCATCATAAACGTATATCCCTTTGACATATCCCGGCATCAATCCCACAATGGATATACACAAGACATATCCACATAAGGAGGCAAATAATGGAAACCACCGTATTTCTCAGCAACCGCAGCCAGGCGGTCAGACTGCCAAAAGCGGTTGCATTGCCGGAAAACGTAAAACGCGTTGAAGTGATTGCTGTCGGACGAACCCGAATCATTACGCCTGCCGGAGAGACATGGGACGAATGGTTCGACGGAAACAGTGTCAGCGCTGATTTTATGGATAACAGGGAACAGCCTGGTATGCAGGAAAGGGAGTCATTCTGATGCTGAAGTTTATGCTCGATACCAACATCTGCATTTTTACGATAAAGAACAAACCCGCCAGTGTCAGGGAACGTTTTAACCTGAACCAGGGGAGAATGTGCATCAGTTCGGTCACTCTGATGGAGCTGATATATGGTGCAGAAAAAAGCCAGATGCCTGAACGTAATCTCGCTGTGATCGAGGGATTTGTTTCCCGCATTGACGTTCTGGATTACGACGCTGCTGCTGCCACACACACCGGCCAGATAAGAGCAGAACTTGCCCGTCAGGCACGCCCTGTCGGGCCATTTGATCAAATGATCGCAGGTCATGCCCGCAGTCGGGGACTGATTATTGTGACTAATAACACCCGGGAATTTGAACGTGTGGGCGGCCTGAGAATTGAAGACTGGAGTTGACCTGTTCATCAGAAATCATCTCCCGGCTCAACATCCTCCCCGCGCTCCCGGTGCACATTAATGTTCACCTCTTCACGACGCTGCATCTGCTGCTGGATGTCCGGATGATTTTCCTGTTGCCATGCCTCATAAGCGGCCATATCCACCACTTCACCGGATTCACTGATCCCGGGTGGCAGTTGCTGTTCCATCTCTTCTTCCGGTTTCATTTTCAGCTCCTGCTCGATCCCCCCTGCCGGAACATTCACACCTGAATCTGACTTCTTATCGTTGATGGCAGGAGACACCGGCTGTTGCGGCTGTTGCGGCTGTTGCGGCTGTTGCGGCTGTTGCGGCTGTTGCGGCTGTTGCGGCTGTTGCGGCTGTTCAGCCTGAGTCACGTCTTCTCCGGAAACAACCTCCGGGACATCCGGTTCGAAGAGGCTGGCCATCTGACGACCTTCTGCTTCCCTTGCGGCAAGTACGGCACTCAGACGGTTCTCCATTTCCGGGTTGATGTCACGCGGAATAAACTCCGGAGCGACCTTCGGTCGTGTCTGATATTTCAGAGAGAGTTTTACTGCCGGATACGGTCCGGGCAGGGTGACATAACAGGTCAGATCCGGCAGAGACTGAATGTCGGAATAACTGACCAGCGTCTGGCGCTCCATATCCTTACCGGTCGATACCCCGTCACGTACCGGATCAGCACCGTAGGAATACTGCTCGCTGGCTTTCAGGTGCTCTTTCTCACCAATTTCACCGGCAGCGAACTCTGCAATCTTATGGCTGGGAGAACGGAAAAAGGCACGGGTGTTCATGACGTCAAACAGCGAGGCAGCCGCTTTCTCACCGTAGATATCTTCCAGCTGGGCATAGGACTGGATACCAAACACATAACAGCCACCGAACTTACGGGCTTCCGGCAGGATCTCCACCAGGTCCGGCAGTTTGTGTAACGTGGGTAACTCATCACAGAAAAACCACACACGACGGTTACGGTTTTCTCCCATTGCCAGCAGACCACGAATGGCAATGGACAGCCACATGGAGATCACCGGCTTCAGGGAGGCATGGGTGTCGGCATTCGACGAAATAAACAGCCAGCCGTTTTTCTGATCTTCCCGGACACCACGCATCCAGTCACGGATGGTAAAAGACTCACCGTTATGCTCAATCCCCTGCAGGTAACGGATGGCTTTCACGTAGTTGGTCAGCACAGCACGGATGGAAATCGCCGTTTTCTCAATTTTCTCTTCCACCAGGTTGGCCGCCGGTGAATTACGCAGGAAGGTACGCAGTTTTTCGATTTTGATGGAAAGCAGTGTGTCCACCAGTTTGCTGTAGCTGCGGTTGGGGTCATTACGCATCAGGTACGCCGCTTCCGCAAAAATGGTACGTCCTGACCCCTGCCAGAACGGGTCCTCTTTTGTGCCCATCGGGATCAGCGTGTTCGCGGTATTATCAAAATCCGGCTGTGTCAGGCACTCCTTCCACAAATCCCAGGCGGCACAGCGGGCATCCAGCGGATTCAGGATTTTATCGATGGAGGGATCATAGTAACTTTTAACAAATTCCCCTGAACGGTCATAAATCACCACCATATCTCCACGCTGACGGGCGTAGTTGGCCAGACGACGGATAACTTCCGACTTACCGGCCCCGACCGTGCCGTGCAGACAGAAGTTCTGGATTTCGGAATCCCGGATAATCGGCAGGTCGCCAATCCGTATATCGGAGTCCTTGCCGTCTTTTTTCAGCATCCGGGCAACGTCTTTCGGATTGTCTGTCAGCTGACGACCACCTGTGACTTCATTTTCGCTCTGTTGTTTACCCTGACGCCCCAGAATCCAGGAGACAACAAAGAAGGTAATCAGGCAAATAACCAGTGCCACAACTGTGGCCAGAACGAATGCGGACCATAGCTGCTCTCCGCACCAGATCATATATTTATCATGCAGTACCTGAGCAGCATTCATCCGGAAGGTTTTGCCGTAATACTGGATCTCATATACCGGCTGGGACTTGATTAAATCCCGCATGCCTTCCAGCGTGGTACACCACCAGTAAATACAGCCGTTCACAAACGTCTGCCAGCTTATTTTTACCCATAAAACCAGACCAACGAGTATCCAGAAAAAAATAAACAGGCAGTAAAGCATGATATTGGCGATCTGGCTGAACATGCGGATACGCATGGACGCAATCTGACCGCCCTGGGTCATATCCTTTGCGTTAAAACTCATGATGATATTCCGAAGAAAAAAAGTCAGTCGGACTGATTATTAATGATGAAAAGATTAATAACCGTTAAATTCCGGCTTCGCCGGCAACACTTCACGGTCGCACAAAGAATTTGCACAACCGCTCAGTGTTTTCATATTTATTTCGGAAACGCCGGGGAGAAATAAAATTTATTTTATTTCTTTCCGGGGTTGGACAACGAGCAAAGCGAGGCGTCAGTCAGGAGGCCGGTCAGACCAGCCTCCGGAAGATAATCAGAGAATATTTGCGATTGATTTGGCCAGCTGGTCTTCGAGAACAGGCTTCGCCTCTTCAAATTTCAGGTTAACCTTGTTCGCATTTGAGACCACACGGGTCTGGTATTTATGCTGGTTACCTGTTTCTGTACTGGTCTGAATTTTCGCACCTGATGTGCCCTGACGCAGGGCGGCAACATTATCCGTTGTCACCGTTGCCTTAGTACGCTCTGCAATCTGCACATCCGTGATCATGGTATAGTTCACATCTTCCACCATCGCATCTGCAGCCATACCCACCAGACCGGCAGCAAGGCCCACACCGAGTGTGGCACCGGCAGAATTGGAATTATATCCGGTGATACCGGCACCTAACGCTGCACCAACTGCTGCGCCTTCATAACCACGGTTCAGCCATCCCTGAGACTCCCGCAGATCCATCTTATCGGCCTTCAGCACATTCGCCTGAATCCAGTAGTAGGCTTTATCCGGAGAAGTCACCACCTGATACCCTTTTGCTTTCACAGCATCAGCAATTTTGCCCTGCAGCCCACTCATGTCTTTATCAGACGTGTTTTTGATCTGCAGAAATACCGTGCGTTCGCTGGCGGGTTCAAGCCAGATGGTCTCACTCATCTGAGTCTTCACCTCAAGGTTACGCTTCTTGATTGCTGTGCTCATCGCACCACACCCTGAAAGGGCCAGAGTGGAACTGACCAGTGCAACCATCATTAGTTTTTTTGTTTTCATCATATATTTACTCTCTAATATCTTTTATTTTACTATTGATAACTTCTTGTTTTTGACGTAACTATTGATTGCATCAATAACACCAACAAATTGATATCTACCGATATCTAATTGAATCAAGAACGCCATAATAACCGTCACTAAAATTGCGCCAAAACCGTATATAATCCCTCCACCTAAAAAAGACCATAAAAATATAACTCCCATATACACAATGAAATACACTTTAAGTTTTGATGATATAACCCTCATTACAGATGATGTCTTTAGGAATTCTTCCGGCAGAGAGAAATATAACATTCTAATCCTTGCCACAATAAACAGAATAATAAGTCCAAGCCATCCTCCGGCTAACACAGCAGTGAGTGTTTCACTTGTCTTTTGTGTTATTAGAAATGACATTAGCAAGGGACAAAAAATCATCCACCCCATGATGATAAGCCCGGGTTTTAATCCCTGCCATAGTGACGGAATTCTAATATCTCCTGAGTCAATATGTTTCTTTAAAACTTCCAACTCACTACTGATAATTTGTTGTGTAATCATGGTCTCTCCATACCCTACCCAACATGTTATGATTATTCTTTATGCTGGTAACTCTTTGCTTTCTCTAAAAGCTCTTTCGGACTATCAGCACCAGGTATTCTTTCCTGAGCCAACTTTTCTTCATTATATTTATTATTCTGAGTTAATGCTTCTGTTTTATGATGATTTTGTAGTTCAGAATACTGCCCTTTTACAATATTTTCCTCGCCTCGGATGCTGTTCTGAGTATCTCCGATATTACCTCGATATTCTGTGACCATATTATCAACCTGATGTTTTACATCATTACGGATATTACTGTCCTGCGTTCTTTGCTCAATAATGGCCTGATGTCCCTGATGATCAGCAATAATATCCTGGCTGCCACCACCCGAAGGTACGCTCTCCATTCCTTTACCTATATCTCTACGGGATTCACGCCAGGTGTTATCAACACCAGGCTGTACCTGTTCCTGCACAAAAGACCACGCCATAGCCCGACGGCGTTCTGCAATCTCCGGCGAACTGGTATTTGTCAGAATAGCTTCAACATCCTGCGGTGCGTTTTTCATCACATACTGTGCAAACTGTTGCGACAGATCTTCACTCATCTGCCCACTCATACTCTCAGTACGGGATGCCATTTCAGCATATTCATGGCTGCGGGTCATATTCGTCGTGTACTGGTCGTAACTCTGTTTCGCTGAATTCAGGGCTGCAGACAACTGATCCACACGGGAATCAGCATTATTGTCAGTATGGCTGCCGGATTCACTGACTTTGCGGCTGGTAAAGTAATCGCTGGCTTCTTTAAAGTCTTGTGTAGCTCTGGCATCGATATCATGACGAGCATCATGGCTGGCCCGTGAACCACTACTGGCTTCATGTGAGTCAAGATCACTGCCATCAATGCTTGCCTTAGCTCCGGCCTGGAGACCAACCCCTCCACCGTTACCCAATACACTTATGCCTAAATGCCCTTTAGCATAAGCATCACCGTAAAGGCCAAGCGACGCATTTGTACTTCTCGAGGCCAGTTCTCTCGTCGCCTGCTCATTACTGATATTATGCGCCTTCGCATAGCTTTCCACTGCACTGCGCATACGGCTGGCCATCATGGAGTCCTGAGCACTCATCGTGCTGTCAGCACCACCAGTGACAGAGTCACTGCTCCCCCGGTTAGAGCCAAACTGACTGAGTGTGTTCCAGGCACTGGCAATACTGCTGCTGAAACCATGCAGGGCACTTTCGGCTCTGTTCGACGCCTCCCGGGCCATTTCCTGTTGTGCCGCTGCAATCTGACGCGTTGCATTGATACCGACCGGTAACCGGGACATCGCTCCGCTTGCATCCATCACCATATTACCGTCACGGGTCTGTGTGGCGGTTGCGCCACTGCCGGTCTGGTACATCATCTGACCAAACGACGTGGTGCTGTTGGTGCTCCAGCTGAAGCCGTTCACGTTTTCCGTCTGCATGTTGCCGTAGGAGTAATTACCGTCAACCACACTGCCTGCTGCACTGGCCGTTGGACTGATAGATGAAGAGGCGAAGTGGCTGTACACGCTGGAAAAACCTGCGCCAAGGCCTTTTACCATCATCCATGACAACGGGGGGATCATGGCTGAAAGATACCCGGCAGTGGAGGCCAGGTCAGAGTATTTCAGCTGTATCTGAGAGAGTTCAGACAACACGACCGGCGCACCATTCTGTTTCGCATAGAATGTCATGGCACTGTTCAGAATGGCATACAACAACGGCCAGGTCTGCAGCCACATCAGGGCAAACACATACCCCTTTAATACAGACAATGTCAGCTTGTTAAAGACAGCCGCCAGTATCAGGAGCGGGAATATACCAATGGCAATCCCCGTCAGGATAGTCTGGACCATCGGCAGGTTTCGCATAGTTACATGACCAATGGAGACATGTGCCAGACGTTGTTTCTCCATCGATGACGTGGTGGCCAGACTTACCAGGCTGGCGGTGTCACCGTTACGGGCTGCATTACTGGTGATACCCTCTTTCAGGGCATTCATGGTGACGTTCTGGCGCATAATCTGGCTGGCAGACTGACTGGAGCCGTAGAAATAACTGTAACTGTCACTGACCAGTTGTCTGAATAACAGGTCCGGGTCCGGTCTGCCGCCAAATATCTGCTGCACATAATAATGCCAGGTCTTGCCTCCCGTCTTTGTATCGAGATTCAGCCTGTCTTTCAGCGTGACCGACGCATCCTTACAAGTTATGAAATTATTATTGTTGTCATAAACGCCCCGTAGCGGGCTGGGGCGGGAAAAAATCAGCGTGTAGGGGTCAGCGGAGGCCATCAGGTCTTCCAGCGTGTATTTATGATTCAGGTAAATATCACCCAGCACGCAGTTCTGGACGTAGTCCTGGAACAGATTGATGATTTCCGGATTCCGGGACAGGAAATCGGTGCTTTTCACAATCAGATTCGCCCCGAACAGCATCCCCGTTTTGCTGTAGGTGACGCTGTCCGGTTGCGTGAAGATCATCTCGTAACTGGCCACCATTGCATGCCCGATACGGGTCGTCAGTGAAAGTGGCATCGCCAGACCGACCGGCACATTATCCACCCGGTGAACTTTGACCAGGTCACTGTTATCAATAATCTGCACCGATGTGCGGACATTAACCAGCAGGCTGATAAGCACAAACACGGCCACCCAGCCCAGCAAATCCATCACGTTGTGCCGCTGTACCCACATTACGGCCACCGCGAGAACAGACAATGTGAGCGCAATTTTTTCAATGGAATCCCACGTCCAGGTTCCCATAAAGGCGGCAATGGCGTTCAGGTTATTCCGCAACCACTCACCACCGGCAATCACATAAACTTCATTCACAGCGTGCTCCCTCCGAAGTGATAGTTGTTCTGGTAACGACTGAGCATGCGGGCGGAAAGCTGCTGACGCATGTAGCTCATCTGACGATCGACAACCAGCAGCGCATCCTGCTGTACCTGCACCTGTGACTGAAACGCCGCAATCTGCCGGGTGGCATCATTCATGTTGTCGTTAATATGCCCGATAACCGCTTCGTCATAATTTCCCGTGGCCACCATCGCCCGTGCCTGCTGTATCAGCTCCTGAATGTACTGCAGCAGGATGTCGTAACCGATATAGTCCGTCAGCTGGTAAATCATACTGTTGGAAACACCGAGCATCTGCGGGTCAACCAGGTATTTGAAGACGGGGATGGTGGTACTGGAAATAAAGCCTTTTTCCTTGTCATCCAGAGGCGTGTCACTGACAGCCTTGTTCTGAATGCTGGCCAGAAGTTTAGTAATCTGAGACTTCAGTGCATTATCCCGGCTGATGGTCACCGGTGTGTCTGCCACCACTTTCAGGCATTTATCAGAATCGTTGCAGTGATAAATTTTTGCTGTGCCGCCTTCCATCATGGCCCGGATAATTGAGCGGTCAGTGGTTCTGGCTGACAGCGGTGTGATTTCGCCGTTGGGACCAAACACCAGTGAGCCGGTCAGCGTCATCACAAACTCTTTCAGCTCTTTGTTGCCGTCAAACATTCTGTTTTTGGAAAGCGCATTCCACATGATGTTAATGTTTTTGGTCACACGCTCCTTATCCTTGTCGCTGGCTTTATCCCTGACGCTGTCAGATTTACCGCCAACGGTACATCCCTGCCGGGAAGCCGCCCAGTCAGCAAAAATATTGCTCTCACCGGCAATGTCCTGACAGACTTTCTGCTGGGACACCTGCATCCGGGGGAAAAGCCCGCCGATAATCCCCTGCGCCGCCTGGCAGGAACTGAGGTTCATGCTGTTAATGTCGCTTGCCATTTTCTGCAGGAAGTCTTTTGCGGTTTTTATTTCCGGCACCGTTGTCTGCAGGGCAAGGTCAAAAAAGTAACCGGCAGCATTGCTCATAATCTGCTTAACAAAACGCTGCAACTGCTCACCATTAATAAAACTGAACGAGCCGAGATAGGCGTCGATGCCGCCACATCCAGCATTGATATCCGGCAGCGTCATGGAAATTAGCTGAACATTTTTGACCTGAGTACGGGCATACAGGGAGCCACCGTAAGCATAGCCGGCGGCCTGCCCCTGCCAGACGCCCGGCTGTGTGGTATTGGAAGCAAATCCCAGCTTATTAAAGAACTGATTCATGTCGCTGTTCACATCCGCTGACGCTGCAGGCGTCACCGTCAGTAAGGCGGCACAAAGAACCAGAAGAGGTTTAATGCGTGGCATCATTCTTGCCCTCCCTTAATGTGTTCTCCCGGTGCATACGACATTTCAGCAGGAATATCTCGATATTTCCGTATATTAATTCGTACATTGGGGACAGAAAAAAATGTAACAAGAAACCCGGCTGCAAGCGCATATAACGTATACGGAATGGCATATATCAGGATATTCCACATATAACTCGAATTATTTAATTCCGGGTCCGCTTTCCACGAATCAATACAGGCATCAAAAATAATATCCATAACTGTCCATAAAATAATTCCGGCAGTCAGGAATACCAGAGACAACCCAGCATACCTGCCAGTAATTCTGGAAATGCATTTATAATCTCGTTCTGTACTTCTGATTTTGAGCTCAGGATTACTTTTATTTTCTCTCATTATAAGTTCCCTCTGATATTTCCGATGATTCATTCAGACCGGTCATGCGGCTGTAATATATTTCAGACACCGAAATCCATCCCACAATTGCCCCCACAAAAAACACAACAGAAACAGAAAAGGTAAGACTCAGCGAAACGACAATTTCTACAGGGCTGGCGGGATAAAAAAGCCCCTGACGGATAAAGGGGATATTCAGGCTGACGATTATTCCCGTCACGATGCCGGATATTCCGGCAATGAGTAACACCACCTGCTTATTTCGCACCTTTTTTTCCTCCGTACATCTGCAAAACGGTATCCACCCGCGCCATAAAACCGGCGGCATCCGTTGCCCCCTGTAAAAGCGGTAATGCCTCAAGCGTGTTGACGTTGACCAGGAAGGTGGTCGGTGTGGCCACCGGGATATTCGGGAAGAAGGTCTGCATCACCTCCGGTGGCACCGGTAATGCTTCAGGAAAGGCCGTATCCCCCTGACCATCCAGGGTGTAGGAAAAAACGGAAAAGCCGTACTGCTGTGCCAGCTGTTTCAGTACCGGGTCAAACTGGTGACAGTAAGGGCAATGCCCCTGCATAAACAGCACCACCTTCCAGTCGGCCAGGTTAACCTGCCTGCCATTACTGAGGCGGAACCAGCGGGGAGCCGGCTTTGCTGTCCTGGCTGACGTGCCTGCTGCCGGTTGTGCAGGCTGCGTAGCCATACCCTGCGGATTCCAGAGTCGCTCTATTTCATCCCGGGTGGAGGCCTGCACAGCAGCGGCGCTCAGCAACAGGGTGAACAGCAGTGATTTAGTGAGAGACATGTCCGCCCTCCTGCTGCCCTTCCATCATGGCCTGTTGCCTGGCTTCCAGTGCCTCACGCTCTTCCCGGCTGACACGGGCAATCCATGCATCCAGCACCTGGTATGCGCCGAACAGTACGAGAATGGCCGCAATCAGCTCCGCCAGAAAAAAAGCCATCCAGGGTTTGCTGTAAACAAGACGGGCGACGATATGAAACCAGACACCCAGGGAAAATACCCACATTCCCGTAATATCAAGCCGGGGTAAAGAGAATCTGCGTTTACTTATCATGTTAAACTCCGGTTATTATTTACATGAGAGTATTCATGTCTGTAATATTCGCGTTTGTGTGATATTAATCAGAGGTACAAATGGAAAAGCGATCTTTTAAAGAAAAACTGGAAATAATCAGAAACATAATAAGAGAGTCGTTACTGGGAAATGCGGCAATTATTGCGCTGATATATGCAGCATCACATTCATTACCGGTCAATGCCTTCCCTGACTATCTTGTAATAAGTTTATTAAGTATCGCAGCAGGCATCGTTGTATTATGGTTATTTTCAATTATCTATATTTATTTTTGTGAGCTATTCAGAAGCCACTGAATTGCGGTATGGTTTATCATATGGTCTTCAGTAATCAACCTCATTATTTTGTATGGTTTTTATGACCGTTTTATATGACTTAGCCTGTCATAAGCCCCCTTATAAAAAACCACATCACTCCGGACCATACCGATGACAACACAATACAGATAAATATTCTTCTGAACCTGTCGAAGCTCGTAACGTCCGGTAATGCGGCCGCAACTATTGAAACAACCAGTGCTGCGCCCTGACTCATAATTGCACCACACAGAAACCAGAGACTGGCGGTAAGCACATATAAACACGCGATATTAATAACAAGGAAAACCAGTGAGCTCAGGAGAAACATTTTCCTGTCATTACGCTCAGAAAAGAAATAACCGGCAATAATGACAAATATTAACAGAACAACACCTGTAAACATTTTCAAATAATCTTCACTCATAAATCAAATCCGCGATTAAAAATTGGGTTTAAAATCCTCAGAAACGTTCAGGAACTGTTTTGCCAGGTCGTCCTGCGAAATAAAGCCGTATGATAACGGGCGAACACTGCCCTGTTTCGGGTCAACCAGCATCATGGCCGGGAAATATTTCACGCCGAGGCGCTGCGCCTGCCCCTGGTCAGTCCGGGAATCCGGCAACAGCGGATTAATCACGCCATCCACGGAAACGGGAATAACACTCAGACCATACGTATCCCGGAAGCCATTAATGACCTGCGCCAGTTGCCCGTCGATGGGGTCCTGCCCCCGGTAAAAAAACATGATGCCGTAGTGTTCAGCCAGTTTCGCAATGGCCTGTCGCTGCTGCGCCTGGTCTGCTGCCAACTGGTTCCGTACCGTGCCGTTGTAATGGCTGTACTGCAGGTTATAGTCCAGTTCAGGATGTGCCAGCATGGCCTTTCTGGCGCTCATGGTGAAAAGCCCGGCCTGCTGAGTCCAGTAATTTTGCAGCCGGAAATATTTCACAAAATTATCCACGCCGGGATACAGAATGGCTTCGTACAGCGCCCGCTTTGTTGCCGTCTGCAGTGCGGCCAGTTTCTGCATAATATCCGGTTCCTGACGGGGGGCTGCAGGTACAGGTTTATTTTCTTTTTCCTTCGGATTTATTTTCTCGTTATACCACTGCCAGCCTGCATCTTTTCCTGACGCCGGAAAAATAAAGCAGCAGAGTAACAGTGGCAGTAATGCTTTATTCATCTTCATTCCTTTCATCACTTTTTCTTTCATCAGGTTTCTGCAGGTCAGTCAGGGCAGAAAAACAAAAATACAGAATAAACAGGAGCACACCGGAGTAAAGGATAACGAAAGCAGCGGCAAGCATCCCGTCTGCCGTGGTTTCTTTTACCGTATCCCACGACCAGATAATTACCGGAGAAATGACAATCGCTGTAATCAAAAGCCGGATAAGAAAATCAATAAAACGGTTCGACGTGAATATGACTTTCATCATTTCCCCCGGTTATTTCCCATACCTTACTGTCCTGCCTGTTTCAGCTGGTCAGCAATCTGCTCTTTCACTTTCTGCGTCAGAACGCCACTGTCCGGGATTTTCTGGTTATTCATCAGGTCTTCGTAGAAGTTAGTGAAATCCAGTCTGTTGAACTGAATTTTCTGCAGCTCATCAACCGTAATCCCCCGACAGTCAGGATGCTTCGCACTACCAAAACTGATACGCAACTGACCGTTGCGCCCCTGCTGCTGGACTATCTGCGCCAGCTTCGAATCAAACTGACAGTAGCTGCGTTTTTTCTCCAGACAGACACCCAGCACTTTCTTCGAACAGAACTCCCCGACGCTGACGGTCAGTTTGTTTGATTTTGCTTTAGCCAGGGCCTTTTCATCACTGCTGCATTTGGCCAGCCCGATATCCTGTCCCCAGCCGCTGTCCTTACAGCAGTTGCTGTATCCGGCTGCAGCCTTCTTACAAAATTTCGCCTGACCGGTGAAAGCACGGACATCCACCCCGTTCAGCGCCGCAACATCCTTACCTGCTGCGGCCAGTGCCGCCAGCTGAGAAACGGCTTCGGCAAAATCCTTACTCTGCCCGCTCTGAGCCTTATCGCATTCGCCATCGAGACAGAAGACGTCTCCCCCACAGACCATCACTTTCCCGGATGTTTTTGACTCACAGGAGTACGTGGCATATTCATGCAGACAGGCACCTTCTTCGGAGTAAAAGGCACACTGGTGTGACACCAGGGTACAGGCAGGATTGTCGGTGTAGGTCTGACAGGTTCCCTTGTCTGCTGACTGCGTGACATACGTGTCCCGGTATGCCCAGCAGCTCTGGTACATGCTGTATGACTGACCGTCTTTCACCAGCGTCCTGTTCCCGCCAGCCTCCGTACATTCTGTTTTTGTCAGTTTCCCCAGCTCCTTGCTGAACGGGCAGCTTTCAGACCAGACAACATACGGGGTGTACGAGGCTTTTTTTACCCTGACAACCAGACGCAGCTTCATTGCCGTATGACGTTTGAATTTTGTATTCCCGACCCGGACGGGGTGAGATGACGTAAAAGCCACACCGGCAGTCAGTGTTTTCTGTACTGGTGTAAATGAGGCATCTGCTGAGTATTTGGCATTCCAGCTCAGTGGGGTTCCCAGTACTGTAATTGTCATAGGTACACTCTTCTGCAGGTAAGTACGACTCCAGCTGTAATGCGCATCGACAATTTCACCGGTAACGGGAGAGGTAATGGAGACAACATACTGACCATTCACTTCACGTGCAGGTAGCTGACTCATTTCATACTCCAGCGTCCGGGTTTCCCATGTGGTACTCCCCTGCAGCTCCATACGGGCAGTTCGTGTGCAGTACTGCTCCACCTGTAAATCCCGCTCACAGGTGTAATTCGTGTATTCACTCCTGCTAATCTCCTGCGCACTGCACTGCTGCCCGGTGTTTCCCACAATGCTGTCAGCCCGGTTCACCACATCCCTGCCGGTCTGGATAAACGGTGCATCCGGTGAAAGAATGTCTTTCGGCTTGTTCATGAATGACTCTGTAATGGTTTTTCCGGTTTCACCGGTCGCCCATTCCGTGGTGCCGTCATTTTTCAGGCCGCCATCCCCGCCGGCAGTCACGCCACCGTAATATTTTGTCTCGTCCGGATTCGCGTTATAGCCGGGGATACTCTCCTGTGGCTTAAAGCCCTGAATACTGCTGCTTCCCTGCCCTTTGATCTGGTGAGCAAAATCAGAACCGGCCCGGTAATCACTGTTGCTGTCAGCCTGTGCCATGCCGGCAACCAGAGCCAGTATCAGAGGTAAAATACGTTTCATTTCCCGGAATCTCCTTTCCCTGCCAGTAAATCATGAGCCACCTGCCGGCAGTCACCCGTGGCGGCCACTTTCTCCAGCGCCTGGCCGACCCGCAGGTTTCCCCGGATGATGTCGTATCCCTGACTGCAGAACACCACCAGTGCCGGTACAGTGCGAATGCCGTACTGTGAAAACAGCGTCGGGTCGATCTGAACACCATCAGTCGCGCCGTCTTTCACCAGGGACAACACAGCTTCAGCGGTGGTCTTCAGGTCATTGTTCACCATGCCCCGCAGTGTGGCCGGAATACCGTAGTGCCGGGTTTCGCCCAGCATTCGTTTCAGCCCCTCTTCGGGAATGGAAAACGACACAAAATACAGAGCACCCTGCCGGGGTTTCCCGTCCTGCGAAGCCTGCTGTTTACGAACCAGCTCATCCAGGAAATGGTTATCTGAACGCTGAAGGGGGTTTTCCAGCACCTGTTTCTCCGCCCAGGCTTTCAGCTGATGGTCAGGTTTTTCACGCAGTTGTCTGCTTAAATTTTCCTGCTGCTTCAGGAACTGGCGGTTTTCAGGAGTGTTCACGTTTTCTGACGCCATAACCGCCCCGTTCAGCATCATCAGCAGTGCTGCCAGAGATTTCATACTCAGCTTCCTCATTCGCCTCACAGGAAGACACAGTTACGTTTACGCCACATCAGGTAGCCGAAGTTTTTCTTTGTGTTGGGCGGATTTTTCCCGGTTTCCCAGCGGGTCACGCTGCGCCCGAACGGGTGGCACTGCCCGCTGTCCGGATACATATTCACCATCTGGTAACGCCAGCGTTCTTTGGGCAGGATTGGGGACGGATATTCATTACAGACGGCGTTATTTTTCCCGATGGTTTCCATAATCATGCCCTGACGGTGCAGCTTGAACGCCATGCGTTCACTGACCAGCAGGGAGGACTGCAACGGACTGGACTCATTACTCACCCAGCCATTGAACGGGTACATACTTCCCTGCGAACCGGCACACCAGAACAGAACATCGAGAGGCATATTAAAGGCGCTGGCAATCGCATCTGCTGCGCAGGCTCCCTGTGCTATCGGATTGGCAAAGATGACAGCTTCCGGATTGAGAATGGTGGTCAGGCTGCTGTCCGTCCAGGTGGGGTCGATTTCAGAAAGATAAGCGATATCCAGGTCACCACCTTCCAGACAGCCCAGCGATGTGATGATGTTCAGCCAGTACGTCAGCGGGTATTTGTACCAGTGAACGTGATAGAACGCCCCATTTACCTGCTTCTCATCCTTTTTCGCCGTTCCCTGTGCCGTTTTACCAAAAGCCGGCAGGCTGAAGCCCAGGTTCACCATGCATCCCGGTGACCGGGTGACGTCCGTCAACGCCATCGGCTCCCAGTAACCAATGGCCAGCCCGATACGCCTGAACAGCGGCGGCGGTGCCGGACAAATCTGAATGGGCATCGACGGGTTCGCCGTGTCGGGGACCTTACCCTGACTGACTTTGATACTGCCCAGCGAGAGCGGGAAAATACAGCTCCAGCAGATATCTGTGATCGGGTTTACAAAACGCCCCTCACAGGCAGAATCCGCAGACGCCGCAGGGACATGACCGGCGAAAAGGAATAACATCAGCAGCCACAGCCTTCGCTTCATTTTCTGCCCTCCTCTGCCGGAATAAATTCCACCTTCAGGAAGCGATCGCCGGGAACGGCGCTCACCCGTGCCGGGACCTGATCAATGCCGAGGCGCTGGCAGAGCACACCGTTCTGGTCAAAGTAAACACGGCTGTCCAGAGACTTCTGCATCTCCGGGATACTGCCCTGCACGAGGATAATTTTGCTCTCCAGTGTGGGCGGCGTCTGGCGTTTCATCCAGGCCACCTGCGCCGGATCATCGCCATTGATGAAATACAGCGTCTGGTTAAAAGGAACATACTGCAGCGGATTCATCACTTCACCCTGACGGGCAAACACCCGCCCTTCGTTATCCCGGATATCCGCAGCCAGTCTGACGGACGGGTCAAACAACCGGCTGCCGTATTTCTCCGTGCGTCCGATACCGGGTACGGCAGGGGGCCGCAGACTGTTGCGGATCACCCGCTCCTTAAAGGCATCCATTTTCCGGCCCATCTCACCGGACTGCTCCAGTGCCGTCAGGCGCTGCATGATCACCGTCAGCATGTCCGGCTCCTTTACCGGCCACAGATCGCCCCAGGTACCAAGATCGGCGGCGGCCACACTCTGCCCCCATATCAGCAGGGCAATCAGCCCCCGGCATCTCATGGTTCCGCCCTCATTCGCCGGGCAATATCCTGCTGGATTTCCCGGGTGATATCCGGTGCCCCCTGTACCACAGCAGGCGACACCAGAATGACCGAGTGGTGTTTCTGCTGCCACGCCTGCAGGCTGGCTTCCAGTGCCGTGTTAAAACGCGCTGAAAGGGCTTTTGACTGCGCTTCTGACAGTTGTTTCTGACTGGCGCTGTCAAAAAACGCATCCACGGTCTGTTTCATGTTGAAGGCGACAGTCACCGGTGCGTTCAGTCTGACAATGCCGTAACTGACGGCTGCGTTCAGTAACACCATTGCCAGGCATCCCGGCACCGTCCACCACCAGTGGCTGCGTCGTTCTGCCGTGACGTCGGCGGGTTTCTGCGTTGAACTCATGCCACACTCCTGTATTTCTCATGTTCTTCCAGCCAGGCTTCCAGCGAAGCCATTTCCGGCCCTGACTTCTTCCACGCCAGCTGCCACACTGCCTCATGAATACTCAGCCCCTCTTTACGCTTCTGCTGCACAAACTCAAAATCCGGGCCGTCAGAGCTGTACATGGCGCGGCTTAACGGGTCCACAAACAGACGGTGCCAGGAGGAATGGTTTTCCACCTGCAGCAGGAAGGAACTGAACCACTGGTCTTTGGCCGCACCAAACTTACCAATCATGTCGCGCTGCAGTGGCAGGAACTGGTCCGGATACAGTTGGTTGTATTTCGCGAACTCCTTCGCACTCTGTTTGAGGATAATTTTGTAGGAGGAGTTACCCCATGCCGCGCGGGCAGCACTGGAGGCCTTATCAGAGTCAAAGTCGACGATGTTCTGTGTGATGGTGATATAGGCACCGGTATGACGGCGGGCCGTACGGTAGCCTTTCTCAATAAATTCACCGACCTTGTGATTTTTGAAGTCCAGCAGACGCCAGCCTTCATCAATAACGTTCAGTTTCTTGAGGTTACGCGGCGTGCGGTACATCCTGTTCTCGATGTAGATAATCAGGGAGAACATCACCGCAACCAGCAGTGACGGACGGTCTTCCAGTCCGCCCAGCTCCAGCACCACCATTTTTGCGTCATCCCGCAGGGACGGCTCATCAGAGTTAAAATACTGGCCGTAAGTGCCGTTGGCAGTGTACTGGTCAAGCAGCACAATCATTTCGTCCAGACGGCTGCGGATAGTCGGTGACTCGGCATACTGCTCGCTGTCACTGGCGTTTTTCAGGAAATCCACCACGTCATCAATACGTGCTCTGTTCTCTTTGGCCAGCCAGGAGGCTCTGACCGCCTGCAACAGCAGACCTTCATGCACTTCATCCAGGTTACCGTTGGGGCTGGCCATCACTGACAACTGGTCACGGACACGCTCCGCTGACTGGTCAATATCGGTGATGTTCGCAAACGGGTTAAAACGCAGGGTTTCACCGTCCAGATACACCCCGCCCATGTTCTCACACAGGGACTTGTATCCATCCCCCATGTCGAACACCACGGCAAAGCCTCCGGAGTCCAGCACGCTGCGGATA
The DNA here is from genome assembly GCF_002965285.1 of Escherichia sp. MOD1-EC5990. Classification (NCBI taxonomy): domain Bacteria; kingdom Pseudomonadati; phylum Pseudomonadota; class Gammaproteobacteria; order Enterobacterales; family Enterobacteriaceae; genus Escherichia; species Escherichia sp. MOD1-EC5990. The sequence goes on from NZ_PTRV01000029.1 coordinate 30,932, forward strand.
AGTGGCTGTATCAGCCCGGTTTTACCGGCCCCGGAGGTGCCACAGACCGCCATGTTGTAGTTGGTGTTATTCATCCCCCGGAAGAAAATATCGATAAACGCCAGCTGGTTACGGTAGGTGGGTGCCAGCAGACCTGCCGGTGTCAGGGGGTTATCCGCCACTAACGGCATCAGGTTGGCAACATTAAAGCTCTCTGCGCGCTGAACCACTCCGGCCTCTTTCAGCTGTTTAAACAGCCCTTTCCCGGCCATAAAGGGCAGGCAGGTCAGGAAATTGCGCATGTGGTTAAAGCGCGGTGAAATCAGCTCAAAACCGTTTTTACGAAAGCTGTTCAGGATGTCCTGCTCCACTTCCAGCGCCGTTTCATTATTGTCCTTGCAGAATGCTGTGATGTTGAGGAAGTAGGACACCACAGAGGACTGACCGGAGCCCAGCCGCTGACGCAGTTCCCCCCACTCCTTCGCCTCTTTCTCCACGGACGGAAACCATTTGGCATAGGAGGTCTTCGACTTTTTCTCCAGGTCCATGTACTTCAGGTTGGCTTCGCTGTGGGTTTTCACCTGGTCTTCCACCACCAGAGTCAGCGTCAGGATGAACGGACAGGAGATGGACAGTTCCGGGTTCAGCAGGTTGCTGTAGTTGTCGGCCACGTTCCACAGGAAGGCGATTTCCGGGTTACGGGCCAGATGGAAATTCAGGATGCGGGCCGTGCTGTTCCTGCCGTTCTCACGCAGGCCCAGCGTCAGGTAATCAGCCCGGACTTTCAGATCAAAACTGTCCTCCACACACTGATAATTCAGATCAGAATACGGGTCCAGCTGACGTCTTTTCGGGTACAGGGAGTCCGGGTTATGGTTAATCATCTCCCCGACAATATCGATAAAGGCCTGTGCATCCACCGTCTGTGTGGTGATACTGGCCCCCTGTAACGACGCCCGGATGATTTTCACCAGGTTTTCCATTTCCAGAATGTCGGCCCGGCTTTTTTTCTTCGAAGGAGAACAGTACGAGATAAACACCCGGTAATGGCGCAGGGTCAGGGGCAGATTCATCCCCTCCGGCAGCGGAAACTGTGTCGCTGCCGCTTTCATATAATAGGCCCGGGTAATGGCGTTAAACCGTTCAGCCTGTTCACCTGACCAGGAGAACTCACGCAGCCCGTATTCAATCCTGTCACCAACCAGCTGACTGGACATCAGATGGATACACAACGGAATACCGCGCGGCAGTTTGGTGCGCAGCATGTGATCGAGGGCCTCCACAATGGACTCATTCGCCCCATTGATGGGGATGGCTTCCAGCATAAAGCCCATCGTGGTGTCATTCATGAACAGACCGGATTCCTGGTTGTAATCACGGTACGGCAGCAGACGGCTGAACTGCGGGAAGCTCATTTCGCCCAGAACTTCATTGGCCTTTGCGGATTCGTCAGGCAGTTTCAGTGCTGTGACGAGGGAGTTAACCGCCTGAGTGACGGCCTCAAGTGGGTTATTCACATGAATTCCTTAGTTGAAAAATAAAGCGAGAAATGCGGTAGCCATGAAGGGAATACCTGTAATTAACGCGCCATTTCCCGGCGCATATACAAAGATTTCTGTTTTCTGAATATCCACTCATGTTCATCCGGAATTAAATCACTATGTTCTGCGACTGACTTATGCATAATGTTTTCTCTGTCTTTCCTGATACGCCTGACATTCAACGCACAACGTCACACCGGGAAATATTTTCCGCCGGGCTTCCGGAATAGGATTTCCGCATGCTTCACAGAGATAAACAGGAATACCATGAGCATTTATTTTCTGGCGTATCCGGTTTATTCCTGTCATGGTCAGTTGTTCTGTCACTGAATATGCTTCATCGGCTTCATCACTCACGGAATATTCCTCCCGACATGTTCTGACACGCTACCGCCCATCCCTTTTCACGCACAGGGCACTCGTTTTACAGGCAGATTTTGAATACAGAAAGCCCGCCGGCATTGCCGGCTGATATACAACTTCAGGGCCAGTTAATTAATACGTGGTTTTCCCCACGCAGACGGTTTAATAACAAAAAACACGCTGGATGGCTGATGATAAACATCCTGGTTATCAATATAAGGCGCTATCCATAATGCTGCCGTCTGCTCACCCGTTCTTAGCGGACGAGGAGGTGTTACCGGCGTAACTGAACTGACCGGAACAACCGTTTTCACTTCCCGGGCAGCGGTAAACAGCGGGCGAGGTGCCAGCAGTTTCTGCTCCGGATGTGCTGTCACCGCAGGTCTGCTGCCGGACGGAGTGGTCGCGGTGACGGTCTGCACCGGCATTGTCCGGAAGTTCCCTTCAGCCAGGCGCGGCAGTGATGCCGCAACCGGCTTTGCTTCTGAGGACTGCTCCAGTTTTTTGGCCTTCTCATTGGCCTGCTCCATCGTCATACAGGTATCGGATGTGGTGGCGTTACACTCAAATTCCGTACTGGTTCCGGCACAGCCGGAAAGTAATAAGGTCCCCAGCAGAGGAATAAAGAAAGAAATCTGTTTCATTGTCCCTCACCTTTCTCATCGCAGTTCACAAAATCCTTCTTCAAATCCCTGACCGTACAGGTTTTTACAATGTCAGGATTTTCAAAAACCGTACTCCGTGATGATTTATAAACATATGCCACAATGCGTTTCCCACCCGCATCAGGTTCTGGTGCACTGACTTCACATAACTGAGGTGTTATTCCGGACTCATACAGCACCGGATAATTTATTTTTTTGACGCTGCCATCAGAAACCAGCTTATTCATCGAAGGGTTCCTTATATTTCTGAATTCTTCATCACACCGACAGCAGTCATATTAAAATTGTCCGGCAATGACTCAGAACCGAATTTCTCCGGTGCAGGAAGTACGATTCTTGTGGCGCAGTTACTGAGAACAGCATGCATAAAATCATCTGATACGTTTTTATCCGGCACAACGCGGGCTGTAATAACATTAATATTACGCATGTTCATTTTTATCTCCGTTGCTTCTGTTTGTTCGGTCATCAGGGAAATAAACATGGCATTTCCTGATTTTTCCCGGCAGGGAAGCGTCTTCCGTATAAACGTCCTTCAGATATTCATCTGCGGTTACCACCCGGATACATTTCATTTTTCCGGGCAGCACCGGATATTTCCCGGTGATCGCTGCCAGCGAGACATACATCAGTGCCAGTGTTGCCCATAATGCGGTGACCAGTTGCATCAGTGACCGGTCAGTCTCCCTGACATAATCTGCAGCATCAGCCGCGCGGTAATGGCAGATATCCTGTATTTCTGATCTGCCTGAAGAATCAGAGGAAGAAAACCAGCATTCACTGACCGGGAACTGTCCGGCAGGTGCTGTTTGTCTTACGAAGTTAATCTCCTTAACCAGTAATTTCCCCGGCGTGGTGTTGTCCTTCCATAAAACAAACAGAGCCATCAGGCCATTGTGGCCAGTGGCAGAATGACGGTGTACTTCAGACACCAGAACAGTCCTCGCAGAACCCGGGCGACAACATACCGGGCGGCATGGCACGCCTGACGGGACGACATATTATTTGCCATCGTTGCCCCCTCCCTGGCTGCCGGACATAAACTGCTGCGGATTCAGGTTGCCCAGCTGCTTCAGCATCTGGTCAGTATTAAAGCCGTTAAGATGACTTTCAGCCGATGGCGGAACAGGAACCGGACTTTCCGGATTGTCTTCTTCCGCTCTGTTCTGCGTGCGTTCCAGCGCCATCTCTTCCACGGTTTTCAGCTGGAAGCCGTCCTGGAACACCACGGTCACTTCGTTGCCCGCACCAATCGGTATCACCGGGTGATACTGTTCGGCACGTTTGATGTAGTAGTCACTGAGCGTCTGTGCGGCTTTCGATGCGCCGCCACCGATACCCATTTTCAGGACATCACCAGCCCCGTAAGCGGCTGTGGCACCCAGCCCGACAGCCGGCTGGGAGGCGCGCTCCATTCCCTGACCGATACCGTCAACAAATCCCGCGCCCCATGCCCAGCCGAGGATTTTGCCGTTACGCATCACCACTTCGCCCTTGATACCGTTTTTACCCCGGAAGCTGACATGCCCCTTAATCGGCATATCAATAGTTTTGCCGTCCTTCAGGCAACTGATATTGCGGGTGCGTACAATGGCACGCTCACTGGACACATCCCCCCAGGCTTCCAGACCCACAAAACATCCCGTTGCGTCATACGTCTTGCTGTTCGGCATTTCCACCAGGCCGGTGATACGCAGCTGCATCGGCACCGTGGATTCATTACCGGTGACAGAGGCATTGGCATCCGCCCCTTCAATCAGCATGGCTTTCGCAAAACTTCCTGACGGAATGTACGGCAGTGATGGTCCCTGTTTTCCCTCATTACGGGTAAACACCTTACGCTGTATCCGGTTAGGCACCGGCACAGACTGGTACGTCACCTGTGGTGGTGGCGTGACACCATTCCCGGGATAAAACGCCGTCGGCGGTGGAACAGCAACGCTGCCCTGCGGCGGGAAGGATACGGGGGTGTTTCCTAGCTGTGGTTCGCCTTCCGGGCCGGGCGGTGAGGCAGGCATCTGCGGTACAGGCTCACCGGTCGCCGTGACGGGATTAGCACCCAGGGCTTTTACCTGCTCTGCCAGGGCGGCATTGTCCTGTCCCAACTTTTCAATACGACGCTGGTCATCACCGCGCTGTTTGTTCAGAACATCCAGCTCACGACGGATTTCCTCATACTGCTTCTGCATCTGCGCTGCCGTCACCTGCATCTCGGTGGTGGCATGCTGACGCACCTTGTCATCAAAGGTCGTATCCACCACACCGGTCATATCCGGCACAGGCTCCTGTTCAGCCACGGTTTCACCGTTACCGGACATGTCCACATCAGACAGATACAGTGCCCCACCAATCGCGGAGGCTGTACCGACAACCACAATCCCCAGCCACAGGTACTGCTTGCGTTTCACAATGGTATTGATACTGGCCATCAGTTGCCCTCCCCGTCACGGATGACATACACATCCATGCGCGCACCTGCCAGTAACTGGCTGGCAGGCTGGCTGAACATCACGGCACGGGTTCCCGGCTGCCAGAAGTCACTTTCCCGGATATTCAGGGCAGACAGCGTTTTATTTTCCACGGCAAAGCGGACCATCTTCAGGTGATTCCCCGTCCATACGGCATCTGCCACTGAAGACAGCCCCGCCGGGGCCTGCAGGGTTTCCTTTGTCACCGGGACCTGATACCAGCCTGCGGGTAATTTTCCGCCACGGACGGCCTGGCTGATGGTCACAAGCAGGGATTCGTAAGGCGTGGACGTTTCCCACGCACCGGCTTCTTCTCCGGTTCCGCGCAGGTCACTGACCAGCTGAATGGTACGCCCCGCGCCTTCACGGGGAACGGCCTGAATGGAAAGATTCAGACCACGTTCTGTTTCCAGAATGAACGTAAAGGGCTTTTTGTTGACGGTGGCAACCACCACACCGCCGGAGGCGGTCTGCTCATTATTGGTCAGGGCACCATCCAGACTGTTCACGGCGATAATCCGGTCACCGGGAACGGTAAACAGATTCGGGCTGGTATTGCTGATGGCAATACTGGCCTGACCACCGTTCACCATTGGCACCACGGTGGGGGCCAGCGTACCGTTTGCGGCCATCACGCTGCAGGAAAAAAACAGGCTGCCGAATATTATTGCCGTATTATTTTTTCTCATCGTCTGTTTCCCCGAAATTATCCAGCCAGGTCACCCCGTTTTCCCGCTTCAGAATAAGGATGTAATGTTTGATATCAGTGAAAGGTTTTGAATCACCAATCCAGGTTTTAAGCACACCTCGAATTTCCACACGGCCATACTGAGGCCAGACACGAACACTGGTCTGGAAAAAGGCTGAGTTCACGTTATCGTTTTTAATACGCTTCGCTTCTTCAGCCAGAATAACTTTCATCTGGTTCTGTGCGCCCGGGCGGATATATTGCAGAAGCGCCTGATGTGAGGCATCGACGGTTTCTGATGAAACATTCAGACGGAGGGCAATAAATGACAGCGCCATCTGCTGTAAATAAGAGGTGTCGGCACTGTTCTGTGACACGGCAAAGGGGGCATTAAATGCCATTGGCGTCACGGCAGTGCGTTGCTCATTCTGAAGACGGTAGTTATTCACCCCCTGAATGACGTTAACAGAGAGGCTGAGAACAATAAGCACTGACATAAATATAAAGGCGATGGCCATTACACGACTGGTACTTAAACGGGCACCGTGTTCCATATAACAATCCTGGTATCAGTTCTATTTAATCCACTGCCGGAAACACGAATCGGGAACATTATGAAAAATACCGCGCAGCAGGGCTGTTGGCATATACCAGTAAATCAGGTCACGTAACCAGGAACTGCCCCGCCCTTTTTTCAGTTTTTTAATCCCGAAATAAACCAGAACCGCTGCACCAATACCGAACAGATATTTCGATGTTGTGATACCCCAGCCAATACAGATTGCTGCGGGGATCAGTTCATCCAGTGGCAGGCCAAACCAGCGGCTCTGGTTGGTCAGTGTTTCCGGGAAACGATATTTCTTAAGTTTATTCTCGTCTCCCGACATCGTTTTATTTCCTGTCAGAGGCCAACGACGGCCATACCCACAGCAATAAATACAGAGATGATGGCAAAACCGGCCAGGAACTTGACGTTTTTGGTCATCATGTACATGACCGCACCGACCAGAACTTCAGCCAGAACAACCCATTTAACAACACTGGAGTCCTTACCGAAGGTCGCCTTAACCGTGGTGTTACCACTTGCCATCAGGTCCTGACCACTGCTGCCGGCGGCCATCGCCAGCTGCGGGAAGAACATCATCAGAACAGCAGCCGGGATCACAGCGCGAGCCAGGCGAAGCATATTCAGACGAGTGAATTTAGAAAAAAACGACTTCTTTTTGACGGGCGCAGAAACACCCTGAACACTTAAAACGGCGTCCATATGATTCCTCTGTTTAATATTGATAGTGAAAAATAAAACTCTTTATATATCGTCTATGCTTTCAGCTTCCTCCTTTACTAAAGATGCATTATAAAAGTCTGGAAAACGATTGAGATGATCTTTTAGTCTAATGAACACCTCATTAGTTTTTGTTCTTCCGCTACGATCTCTAGCTGCTAAAAGTTTCTGATTAGTTGTCTCATCCAGTATTAATAAGACTTTGTTACCCGGTGCGGCTCTGGTTCTCCCTCTGCTCACGTTTCCTCCGCATAATTACTTGAGATAATAAAATATAATCATATAAATCATCTTTAATGAAAACAAAAATAGAGTAAATTATATTAACAAAAACGGGAACCAATGGTTCCCGCAAAGTAACAATAAGTTAACAGCCTATCTTCCCAATATTTCTTTTACTTTAGCATATAAAGGAAGTATCTTTTCTGTTCTAATCATTTCATCCAACCAGAGATCTCTAGAACTAAATCCATGTCGTTTAAATAATTTCATGGTTTTCTTCTTTGATTTAGACACAGTGATGTTCATCTTTGCTGATGAATAATGATGGCTAAACCCTATCAGATATGGCTCAATGCCTACATATTCATCAGATAGTACAATTAATTCATTGGTGTATTTAGACACAACAAACGATGACAGATTATCATTTGCTACCCAAATAAATCTCCAGATAAAGAAATAGCCGCATGGTGTGATAACACTTTCTATGATCACACTCCATAACATATTATTAAGTAATATGTCATTATTACAATTTACACCATAAACTGAAGAGCATGATTCAATCTCTGCTCTGGATAACTGTAATTTACATTCCAACGTTAAACTATCAAACCATTCATCACATGAATTAAATGACGATCTGATAAGTTTTTCAAAGCGGTTATTTTCCTGAATAAAAAAACCATCCTCGAAGCGGACACATACTGGATATTTTAAAAACGAAATAGCCTCTCCAAGACTATGAGGGAAATGCAATTGACTGATGAGTGCTCTTTCTCTACGATCCATCGCACACATAGGAACCTCCTCTAAGGATTCTATGGACAGTCGATGCAGGGAGTGGCTGCTCCCTGCATCGGCGATTTTCAGTTTCAATTTTTAACGTGGCATTAACCACATAATCAATATACTAATTATTCTGATTATTGTCATCAGTTTGATACCATAAAAAACCATGATATTTGAACAAAGTCAAAATTTATTTCACTTTATTCATCATCATTTTTTGGAAAGAACCTTTCCATCTCAACCGACACCTTCTCTCTGATATCTTCAACCATATTGGCATATTCAAACTTCGGTTTTCCGGAAACATGAGGGCTAAGAGACTCAATACCTAAAATCTTTGCCACCGTTGACTGCGTTTTTACAACACACTCAAGAAGAAGTTTATTAAACTCTGCCTGATTAAACGCTGATTCTTTTCGTTCCATCTGCGCTTCATAAACTCGCAATCCTAACTCAAGCAACATAGAGGCAATGCTTGAATAACTAACATCTTTCTCTTTTGCTCCCTCTGCTCGCCTTTGCACAGCAATAGCATTTATTTTTTCAGACACATGGTCATTAACATAAACCTGAATTTTGGCCATAACACACCTTATTCACCTTCCTAAACAAACAATATATTTTCGTGCTCTCTATTCTGCACCTTATGACGAATCGCCATTAGATTCATCATACTAAAATCACGATTCACTATACGAATCAGCAATCATCAAATGACGAATCTAATATAGATTCACGCGCCAAGTAAATAGATGTTTTCAAAAAAAATAGTCATTACTGAATCATTGACAATTCGTGATAGATTCACTATCGAATCTATCACGAATCTCTGCAATATAATTCAAAATTATATAATATAAATACAGTTCATTAATTACATGATTTAAAACACAAATCAGCAAAAACTTGTTTTTGCGTGGGGTGTGGTGCTTTTGGTGGTGAGAACCACCAACCTGTTGAGCCTTTTTTTGGAGTGGGTTAAATTATTTACGGATAAAGTCACCAGAGGTGGAAAAATGAAAAAATGGATGTTAGCCATCTGCCTGATGTTTATAAATGAGATCTGCCAGGCCACTGATTGCTTTGATCTTGCAGGCCGGGATTACAAAATAGATCCTGATTTACTGAGAGCAATATCATGGAAAGAATCCCGTTACCGGGTTAATGCCATCGGTATTAATCCGGTAACAGGATATGGCAGCGGACTGATGCAGGTAGATTCCCAGCATTTTAACGAACTGGCCCGCTACGGAATTAAGCCAGAACATCTGACAACAGATCCCTGTATGAACATTTATACCGGTGCTTATTATCTGGCAATAGCATTTAAAAAATGGGGCGTCACCTGGGAGGCCGTTGGTGCATACAATGCAGGATTCAGGAAAACCGAACGCCAGAACCAGAGACGTCTTGCCTACGCATCAGATGTTTACCGGATTTATACCGGGATAAAAAGCAGTAAAGGTATCCGGCTTCCGGCCACGAAGAAATCACTTCCGGAAATTAACAGCGTGCAGAACAATTAATCTTACAGACATTGTCAGATACCGGTTATGCCGCAAAAGCGGCATGGAAGTCCACACACAAAAATATCATATGAGTGACAATACTGACTGGCCGAAGCCCCGCGAAGCGGGAACCCATCTTATATATACCCGGTAACTGCGCAGCCTCCTGCCAGACCATTTTTCGCGGGCACAATATTTACAGACAACCGGAAAGCCGGTTGATGAAATTGAGGTATATCAGACGACACAGCGATGCCGAAAAATGATAATATAAGTAAAGCCCCGAAAATTTTTTCGGGGCTTTACTTATATTATCATGACTTCCACTTTCTGAACTGTTCGGCAATCACCCATAACGCCTTGTTGATTCTTATATCACCATCAATACCTGTAATGGCTCTTGTCCTGGTATTTTTCCCGGAGGCACTTCGCCCCGATAATCCACCTTTTATCATATTCTCCTGAACCCGCTGCCAGGTTGTCCAGAGATCGTTCTGTTTATCTTCCCGACGACGGGGAGTAATTATCTGTTCAGGCGTCACTGGCGTTTTATTTTCATCTTCATACCTGACCATCAGTGCAGCTCTGCCAAATAAATGTTGCTCGTCACTGTTAAGATGAATTTCTTTCATCGCCTCCATATTATCAGTGACCTTATCAAAGACACCGAGCACTTCATACGCTCCCTCGATAACCTGCCCGACAATATCACCTTTATGTGGAACGCGGATTTCGCCAAAATTATTTCCGCACACCAGGCCATTTGTGCAGACAAAACGAAAAATTCCGGGGATCATCTGATAACTGGATGAACCATCATGTGAATTAAGCAGGATAATTTCAGGAACTTCCTGCCCGTTAATATGCCCTTCCCTGCGAAGACGTAACATATGTTTACTGAATTCGCGACGTCCCAAATCACGAACCCGACTCTGACAGGCAAAGAATGGCTGGAAACCTTCATCACGTAACTTATTGATGATATTGATTGTTGGAATATACGTATAACGTTCACTCCGGGACTCATGTTTATCACCGGAAAATACCGAAGGCACGAACTGCATTAATTCATCATCCGTTAAAGGACGTTCACGGCGGATGGAATTATACCGACCAAAACGGGAAGCTAATCGCATAACAGCTACTCCTTTATGAAAGAATAAATTTAATAAAAAATTTTTCCGCTTAATATCATCCCCCCGATCTCCATTAACAAGATTGCAACAATCAGGAGGGATATTCATCACATCCGGTCAGCAGATCGCCCGGATATCGAGGCCGGCACGCTTAATCTGACGCAGGAACTGTTTGAAGTGATCGGCTTCCGCAATGTTGATATGGCGGAACTGCGTATCCACACCCTGACTGAGCGCGTAGCTATAACTGAAGGCCATCTTTTCCGGGTGGCTTTTGCGATATTTTTTCAGCTCAGTCAGGCTGCTGAATTCCAGGACGTCCCACTCTTCCCCGGTGTTTTTTTTCTTCCCGGCAACAAGAAGCGTGTACGACGCGGTGTTAACGTGGATATTTCGGGTACTCATCCTGCTTTCTCCTCTGTCTGGTTTTCAGCCCCCATCATCTTTTGAGTTTCGGGAGCCGCGGTTTTGACGTTTTGCGGGGACCTGCCTTTTGTTCCCTCCGGTATTCACCATCACCTTTTTGAGAACCTTCGCCGCAAGGGGCATCACTGCCACGGCCGGAAACGACTGTCCGGGGGCAGACCGCAAAAGTTTTTGCCTGCTTCTGGGCAAAAAGTTTTGCGGGATGTACATTTCACCCCTGGACTGGCGGAGACGGTTGTGGCTGTATTAGCCCCCGGCGACAGGGGCTTAAACAGGTGAATGGCACCGGACACAACAACGGGCAGGCACCCGCCGCAACGACGTGAAGCGCGGTTTGCGAAACGGCGTTGCCCCTTACATCCCGGCGGCCTTTTGCCGGGATGCCGGGAGCGCAGGCCACGGCGCGACAGAGGCGGCGCGACCGGAACGGTCGCTGCAAGCCCGGGGTTTCGCGTCAGGGATGGAAGCCCGCCAGGGCGGAGACAGCTTCGCTGGCTCCGTTCACGACAGCCCGCCCCGCCAGGGGGACGCCCGGAAAAGACACTGCCAGGAGAACAACAAAACAGACAGTAATCAGGGCAGCAGTAATCAGAGTCAGAACAGGAGGAAAAAGAGAATAATCAAAGGGAAGGTGATGTGATTTCTGACAGGTCATAAACAGAGAAGGCGGGGGAAAAGAACGGGCGCCGCAGGCGCACGTTCATCCCCGTTCCCGGAGGGAAACGGCCTTCCTGGCAGTCTGGTTGTTCATGCCCGTACAATGCCAGCAAGGAGAAAGGGGCCACCGGCGAACCAACAGCCCCTTTATAAAGGCGCTTCAGTGCAGTCAGACCAGCATCAGCCCTGAAAAGGCGGGCCTGCGCCCGCCTCCAGGTTGCTACTTACCGGATTCGTAAGCCATGAAAGCCGCCACCTCCCTGTATCCGTCTCTGTAACGAATCTCGCACAGCGATTTTCGTGTCAGATAAGTGAATATCAACAGTGTGAGACACACGATCAACACACACCAGACAAGAGAGCTGCGTGGTAGTTTCATGGCCTTCTTCTCCTTGCGCAAAGCGCGGTAAGAGGCTATCCTGATGTTGTCTAAGCATGCAGGGGCCTCGTGGGTTAATGAAAAATTAACTACGGGGCTTTTGTCCTTCTGCCACACAACACGGCAACAAACCACCTTCACGTCATGAGGCAGAAAGCCTCAAGCGCCGGGCACATCATAGCCCATATACCTGCACGCTGACCACACTCACTTTTCCTGAAAATAACCCGCTCATTCAGGCTATTTACGGGTAATCTGTGTGATTGTTGCCGCATCACGCTGTCTCCCGGAGTTTGTTCGGCACCATCCACCGCTCCATCTCACGGACAGCGTGACCAGCCTCTCTTGCTGCAAGACTGGCTTCCGTAATAACCTGCCAGAATGGCATATCCTGCCACTGCCAGCGTTCCATTCCGGCCAGTGACGGAAAACGCTCGCCCCACTGCCAGAACAGGGTTTCCAGGTCATGCTCTGCCACCCGGTCACTCCAGCGGGCATGCCAGCTTCCGACTGTTTCCGGTGAATGGAACGCCAGTTCGATTTCCGCCTGAGCGACCAGCGCCTGGTACGCACGGGCATTCTGCTCTGCCTCCCGTGCCTGCTGACGGCTGTACTTCTGCATGATCAGTGCGGATTTGTGGCGACTGCGCTCCCTGACACGGAACCGCACCGACGGGAACAGCCGCTCTGCTGCATCGCCGGGAAGGGGAAGGAGGCAGACCTCGCCCTGTGTTTCAATCAGCACATCGAGGGCATACAGCCACTGAAGACGGTTGCCGCGCAGTTCTTCTGCGGTCAGGGACGGCATGAAAAATCGCAGGTCAGACAGCGAAATCCTGCGGCTTCCGTTCAGACAGCGGAAAAACGCCCCCGCATACGGATATTCCGCCAGCGAGTTTCCCTGATGGCGGCGTTTTTCCGTCTCCGCCACCGCCCGCCATGCGGCCTGTTGCTCTGCGCTGAGGGGAACCAGTGCCTGTGAACGTGCGCTCATACCTGACCGCCTTCCGCCATCAGGATATGGATGATGTCGTTAACGCTGTATCCCTGCGCATCCAGTGACGCCGCCAGTGCCAGTGAATGGCTGACGGCTTCCGGTGCAAACCGCTGCTGTACCTGAACCACCGCAAACGGCTCACCACCGGCATTCACCAGAACCAGCACCCAGACCTGAGAGACGTCACCCGGTGAACATAACACCAGGTGAAAACGTTCGTGGGCAGGCGTGAAACGGACCTGGACGGGGAAAAAGCCGCCAAACTCGCTACCATACTCGCCGTTCATCGTCCAGTTATCCGGCGCATCCAGCTCCCGCATCACGGCATGTGTCAGCTCACGGCGTTCATCACTCCCGGCAGCCCGGATATCTTCATATTCCTGTGCGTTCATGGTCTGTAATACATTCAGGGTCAGTTCAGTTTTCATCACGGTATCTCCCTTGCTGCCGCCCCGTCTCCGGCGGGGCGGTGTGGTTGTTCATCAGGCGGCATCAGCCAGGTTATCGGCGCGTTCAGTGGCATCCGTCTGTGGACGTGGTGAACACATCCAGCCAGGCACCCAGCGGTTGTCTTTCATGTGGAACTCTGCATGTTCAGCGGCATCACCTTTCTTCATCTTCTCCGCGTCCCGTGCGGCACCGGACAGTCCGGCATCATTCAGGGCTGCGATAATCTGCGGCTTTTTCAGGTGTCCGAAAAAGTTTGCTTTTGTCGGCTGCCACCAGTCGCGCATGTGGAATCCGATAGCGCTTTCCAGCGAGTCAAGCGGACTGCGTGACGTGTGACCACACTCACGGGTCTGGACACCGTTAAGGCTGCATGCGGTGCAGAAACTGAGCAGGGATAACAGCACCTCCTGACTGAGTGACAGGAACGTCGTCATGTCCCGTGCCCATCCATCCGGCAGCAGGGCTGCAAGACGGGCTTTTTCTGCCATCATCGCCATGAATGCGGCACCTTCCTTCCCCGAGGGCGCATCGCTGGTCAGCGCATAATGCTCACATTCCAGGCGGATTTTTGCGGGATTGCTGTAAGCTCCGCTGCCAAACACATTCAGGCAGAGCGTCCATGCCAGCAGTGCCAGGGATTTGTCCGGTTGCAGCATCAGTGCTGCCTGGACTGCCAGCGTGCGTTCGGAAGACATTTTCGTCAGCAGTGGCAGACTGATTTCCTCCACTGACGCTTTCTCCTGCACCTGTTCCGTGCGGTCAGCGTCATCAGTCGCGTCATCTTCACTGCGCAACTGCACACCACGCTGGACACATACGTTTCCATAACGCCAGGACACCACCACGCCACTTCCGGCACGCATCTCCGGCGTCCACGCCCTGACCTTCGCCATGCAGTCAATCAGCTTCATTTCTGCTTCCAGCAGGTCGGATTCCTCACACTGATTTTCCAGCGCGTCGTAACGTGCCATCAGTTCGTTCAGGCGTTCTTCTTCCGCCTCCGTCAGCACAGCTTCCGGCTCCGGCAGACTGCGGTATGTTCCGGCATCCTCACGGCAGAAACCGACAGGCTCCATACGTCCAGCGCACCATTCCCAGCCTTCGGCTTCCCGAAGGTGTTCAGCAACAGCCTGGAGTTTTTCCAGCAGGGCGGCATCGAGCGCCACGCAGTCCACATAGCCACCCTCGTTGTCGCTGAACAAATCGGTGCGCAGTTCATCTGGCGAGAAGGCATCAGCCCCCACGAAGCGGAATTTACTGTTCCCCGCCACCACCACTTCACTTTCGGTCACCAGACGACGAATGGTCTGTACTTCCGGTTTTCCGCCCCATCCCGACTGACAGGCAGCTTCAAACACCTGTACCTGACGTGCGGTGTCGTTCTCCAGCGCCAGCGCCTGACAGTGCTCTGTGGTGATGCGGTCTTCTGCCAGCGCATCGAGGATGACAGGCGCAAGGTCAGCCAGTTTCAGCATTCGCTGAACGTGGCGGGGTGAATAGCCCAGCAAATCACCGATTTGTGCAGGTGTTTTGCCTTCCTGCGCCATTGCGCGGAATCCGGCAATCTGTTCGGCAGGGTGCATATCCCGACGATGACCGTTTTCAGTCATTGATGCGGCAGTCGCCAGTTCCTGCGGAATGACCTTCACACGGACAGGCCAGTCAGCCGGAATGATGCCACGCTCTGCCAGCATGTTGAGTGCTGCCAGTCGGCGACCACCTGCGGCGACACCGTAACGGTCACCTGGCAGGGCATGAACAACCAGATTCTGTAACAGGCCGACACCTTTAATGGAGTCCGCCAGTTCGCTGACGGACTCCGCAGAATACGGCACCGTGCGCACATTCAGCGGTGACTTAATCAGTGAGGCCAGCGGCACGCTCACTTCCTCCGTCTGCGCCAGCAGGGCAGACAGGGCAGTCTCCTGCTCTTTTGACGGTTTACGGCTGGATTTACGCTCCGTTTTTGTCTTAGACTCTGTAACTGACATATATTTCTCCTTTGACCGGGATGGTTGTATGTCTGCCGGACGCGTTCCCGTCCGGCACCTCTCTTACTTAAGAATGCCGAAATCACGGATGGCATGGCTCATCCAGTACCCGGCACCGTCCTCAAAATTCCAGGTACGCCAGACCATTGCACCGTTATTACGGACAACCAGGCGAAACTGTTCGCCGTGGTCATCCTCGATAAAGACGTTCCGGTACTGTGCGGCAACGGCTTCGGCATGTTTGCGGGTAAAAGGACCGTCAGGCAGCCCCTGAAGTATTCTGAAATATTCGCTCATCCTCATTTCTCCGGTGATGCCCCGCACAGGACGGGGCGGGGCGGTTATCACAGTCAGCCCGATCAGAACGGGATATCGTCTGAAAACCCGTAATCGTCACCCTCCGGCGGTTGCGGCTGAGGCTCCGGCTGCGCGGCCTTACGTCCACGGCCTTTCGTTTTTGCGCCTCCTTTTTTCGTACCGGCCTCCGCCTGTGGTTCCGGCTGAGGCTGACCGCTGAACTGTTGCGCCTCTTCCGGCTGAGTCTGAGCACCTGCGGCACATCCCAACATCTGCATGGTGCCCGTGGTCTTAACAAGAATTTCGGTGACGTAACGGGTGATACCGTTATCCTCCCAGCTACGGGTGCGAAGCTGACCTTCGATGTAGACCTGCGCGCCCTTGCGCAGATATTCACCTGCCACTTCCGCGAGCTTGCCGAACAGCACCACGCGATGCCATTCTGTCTGCTCCCGCATCTCCCCCGTCTGTTTGTCACGCCAGCTTTCTGACGTGGCCACCTGCAGGTTTGCCACTGCGCCCCCGTTGGGGATGTAACGGACTTCCGGATCTTTTCCCAGGCGGTAGGGTAGGGTACGTGTGGTCTTTCAAGATAAATGGCGAATATGTCCTGCTTATCTTGAGTTAGGTCACCGTTACCCCCCCTCCGAACCGTACGTGCACCTTTCAATGCATACGGCTCTCCATTGCTAGCTTATTGGGGATAAACTCATTTAGCAGAATCCCCGCTTGAGACTGGTGATTGCAGGAGTATTCTTCCCTTTTCCTGTCTTAAATCGGGTAGTTTTCCGCTATGTAACTTGTCGTGGCAACTTGCGCACAAAATCATCGTTTTCCGGCGGCGTGCGATCATCATTAGTTGCCACAGGCTGGGTTTATATCCGGCCTTACGACCTTTCTTCAGGTCTTTTAGCTTTCTGACATGATGTACTTCGCAGCGCCCAGTCTTCGCACAATACTCGCAGATCCTTGCCCCTAATCGACGCATGATCTCTGTTGTGCGGGTTGTGATATGTGCAGTTCTCGGTTCCATATCGACAATCGTTGTTCGGTTGCGATTGACATGTTTGAGTTTGAAAACCTCAATCTTTCGGGGGCCATTTTTAGCCTGAACGGTAATAGCCAGATCTCCATTATTTTGCCGTAGCGATTTGACGACTTTATTCACTGAACTACATCGTTTATTCGCTAAGGTCTTAAAAAAGCTTTTTTGCCATATGAAATATAATTTTGATAATTTATATTTCATGTCCAGCGCCAGACTATAATAGTTCGCCAATCCGCGCATTTCAGCGTTGAAAGCAAGAACTATTTCAGCTTCACTGAGATTTTGTAGACTTGAACGATGTACTGCCTTCACATTCTCATAACAGCCATATTTCTTTTGGTGACAAAATTTAGCGGCTATATTGTCAGGAACGAAGAGCTGCACAATTCCTGTAGTGGATCTCCGGAGAGTGTGCCGCCCTTGCATTTTCTGCTTCAGCAATTTCTTCGCATCTGCCTGTCTGATTTCATAGCCTAAAAAATTAACTCCTTCTGAGATATGGCGGATCCTGGTCTTTGCTTCATTAACTTCCAATCCCAGTGAAGTAGTAATAAAGTTTCTGACCAGTCTTGATATATGTTCAGCATCTTTCTTCGAGCCGATGACACCGATTACGAAGTCATCAGCATATCGAACATAGTACATACGCCTGAAGTTTGGATCGTTCATGACCTGAGATGGTATAGAACGTTTTTCTTCAAGCAGTCGTTCAATTTCTTTCTTTATGGCTTCTTTTTCTGATTCAGAATCAGTTGCCATACCGTCTACTTTCTTTCGTAGTTTATGAATCTTATGGGCCAACCTGTTCATATCTGGATTCGCTCTTCGTTTTGTACCGCTTGTATATGCAGGAATTAAGTTCTGTTCTACAAAACGGTCCAGTTTGTCGAGGTATATATTTGCCAGTAAGGGAGAAATTATCCCACCTTGTGGCGTGCCAGAATATGAGCGATGGTATTTCCAATTGTCCACATATCCTGCCTTCAGCCACTGTTCGATTAATTTCAGGAAATTCTTATCCTTAATTTTCTCTGCCAGTGTATTCAGCAATAGTTTGTGGGGGATATTGTCAAAGAAACCTCTGATATCAACATCCACGATCCATTTAACTCCGTTCCAGACTGGACGAATAGATCTGAGCGCAGTTTCACACGAACGTTTTGGTCTGAATCCATGAGAGTGTTCAGAGAATACTGGTTCATAAACCCTTTCCAGAATAATTCTTGCTACTTCTTGCGCCAGTTTATCGTCTCCACCTGGAATCCCCAGCGGTCTGGTTTTTCCGTCCTTTTTCGGGATCTGAACTCTGCGTACAGGTTTCGCTACGTATTCTCTACTCCGCAATGTTTTTGCCAGCTTCTCTGCTCTTTCGATAGAGAAGCCATCAATGGTATCTGTTGATACACCTTGAGTCAGTGCACCTGCATTGGCCCGTATATTCACGTAGGCTTGCAGCCACAATCCGGGCTCACACGCAATTTTGTATAGATTACGTACTGGATACCCTTTTTTTGAAGCATCCTCAATTCCATCTAATCTTTTCTCAAGTTCATCAGGCAGCATTGGCTAACCCTCCTCTTAGAGATTGATGTATCTAACAACTGTCTCCCTTCCCCGCCGCACTGTGAGGCTTTCATCTCCCTTCCGGTTGATTTATACCTTTGCTGCTTCCGTATAATGCGGACTGCCGTAGCCCATTACAGGCCGACCTTGAGTACTATGGAGACTCCGCTACCATGCTGGGTATAAATCCAGTTTAGGTAGTCCCGTAGTTTCACGGTGTGGAGATGCGATGTACTTAGGATGTCTTTCGATCGTTTAACTATTTCATCAATAGCTGGCCCGTTAGAGTGGTCACAATCAACGTAGGGCGGATTTCTTGTGCTAGTACGGGAATAACGCTTCAATCGTTCTGCGTTATTGGTTTCCTGTTTCCCACATAGATCTCGACTTCAACAAACCCAGTTTATCCATATACATCTTGCATTGAGTGGTGATACTTATAACGATTTCCATATTCACCACCCTTTTCTGTGGATGCTATGTTCACCTCTCCTTTTCAGGATCTCCGAGCCTGTTACCAGGCGAGGCTAACCACAGTATGCAATGGCTATACCACTAAGCCATGTTGCTTTTCATACAACACTCCATAAAACACCGAGCTTCAACGGCGCACTCCTACGAGAATGACCTTGTTAATGCCACGAACTGCCATGATGTGTCTCCTTCTGTTGATGTTTTCAGCCCCCATCATCTTTTGAGTTTCGGGAGCCGCGGTTTTGACGTTTTGCGGGGACCTGCCTTTTGTTCCCTCCGGTATTCACCATCACCTTTTTGAGAACCTTCGCCGCAAGGGGCATCACTGCCACGGCCGGAAACGACTGTCCGGGGGCAGACCGCAAAAGTTTTTGCCTGCTTCTGGGCAAAAAGTTTTGCGGGATGTGCATTTCACCCCTGGACTGGCGGAGACGGTTGTGGCTGTATCAGCCCCCGGCGACAGGGGCTTAAACAGGTGAATGGCACCGGACAGAACAACGGGCAGGGACCCGCCGCAACGACGTGAAGCGCGGTTTGCGAAACGGCGTTGCCCCTTACATCCCAGCGGCCTTTTGCCGGGATGCCGGGAGCGCAGGCCACGGCGCGACAGAGGCGGCGCGACCGGAACGGTCGCTGCAAGCCCGGGGTTTCGCGTCAGGGATGGAAGCCCGCCAGGGCGGAGACAGCTCCGCTGGCTCCGTTCACGACAGCCCGCCCCGCCAGGGGGACGCCCGGAAAAGGCATAAGCAGGAGAACAACAAAACAGGCAGTAATCAGAACAGCAGAAAAAAGAAGAACAGTAGCAGTAGCAGTAGCAGTAGCAGTAGCAGTAGCAGGAACAACAACATCATCAGTAACAGACAAATGACAGGTCTGAAAAGACAGAAGCCCACAGCAGAACGTCCGCGTAATGAAAGGGGCGGCGCGTCAGCACGGCCCCTTTCAGCGCCACCGGCGCGCGGTCTTTTCCCGGCGCGGGCAGACGGGCATTAATCCTCCCGCCTGCCCTGTGTCATCAGGCTCGCAGACGAATAATCATCGTCGGAACACGGGTATAAGCAAACGTGCCGCACGGCAGCACCTCGCGGACATCAGAAAACGGTAACAGCTTCTCCTGCTGGCGCGGCCCGTTGAGACAGACGGCGACCAGCACGCCCCCCGGACGCAACAGGGAAAAGGCCCGCAGGATATGCCGGATATCCTGCCCGTGACTGAACGACGGATTCATGATAATCCGGCTGTAATACTGCACCGGCTGCCATTCCATGAAGTCGCCACACTGTACCCTGACACCGTTAAAATTTTCCCGCAGATACCGGACCAGCCCGCTGTTAATCTCCACCGCATCACACATGGCCCCCGGCGCGGTATCCCGAATAGCCCGCAGTATGGCCCCGGTGCCGGCAGAGGGTTCCAGAATGTGATCCCGGTTGCTGATCTCCGCCAGCGTCACCAGGCGCTCACAGACCGGGGCAGGTGTCACAAAAAGCTGAGATTCAGCCCGGATTTCAGCAACCGGCGCGACGTTATCCAGCCTTGCGCGCATCAACCGGATACGTTCTCTTAACTGACTGTGCATGTCATTATCTCCGTCATACCCCGGGCTTTTCCCCGGGGATAAGCCTTATTTCTGCGGGATTTCCGTAATTTTCATGTCGGTGATATACACATTCACCAGGCGGAAATTATTGTCCATTGTGCGGCGGTAGCGGTATGCCCCGTGGTCTTCTGCTTCTGCCACACTGCGCACAGCCTTACAGTCCCGGGGCAGGGCGGCCCACTGCGCCTTTGTCATTTCCCGGAAACCTTCCCCCGGATAGTTGACTACCGGCGGACGCTTCGCGGCCTGACTGGCGACGGCAGCCTCTTCTGCCGATGGTGCTTTGTAGTCCGTGATGCGATCGGGCGTCACTTTCATCGTGCCGCTGTACCCGAGAAAACTGTAATTTGGCGTTGTGACTGAACTCACCGCCCCGTTGCTTTTGTTCACGCGGATGATGGTCAGCCACTCGCCCCGGCTGAAAACCTGTCCGCCCGGCTCAAAATCCTGTGGCCGGGTAACCACGTCGCCGCTTTCGTCCAGCATGGCACGCTCATAGATCAGGCGGTTCTGATAGTGGTTAACCCAGCGTTGCTGATGCTGAATCTGCCGTTCATGACAGCGGATCGCAATTTCGCGGGCCTGCTCCGTGGTGATGATGTCATCATCCAGGGCCGACCATAACGATCGACTTCCTTCATACTGGCTTTTTTCTGCCGGGCGCGGATACGTATCCAGCGGGAAACAGGCACTGATACGGTCATGACTACTGATGAGTTTTGCCATATTCAGATCCAGCGATTCAGCCCGCCACATCGTCAGATATTTCTGCGACTGCGCGATGGTCTTTTCAGCCTTGCGCAAATCAGCTTCGATTTTTTTGATACGACGCCAGCGAACGTCCGGACGTTCTTTATACTTCGCGTGAATCAGTGCCGACCGCGCCCGTTCTTCCCAGTATTCCGCACGTTCAAAGAGCATCACGGCACGTTTCATGCCGTTTTCAATACGCTGCGCATCACGACGGGCGCGGCGTTCGCTGTGATGCCCCACAAGAATGGGCTGACCGGGCGGGATCATCGCGGCCAGTCTTTCCACTTCATCAAGTGCCTGTGCGGATTCACTGGCCCGCTTTCCGCTGTATCCGGTAAACCGCTCCGCCCGTGCTTCCTGACGTTCAGCGAGCGTGCTGTCTTCATCCTCAATCTCTCCGGCAAGTGAGAGGAGCACGTCTTCCCGGCCCGGTGTCCAGGCTGGCGCGACAAACAGCGTCTGTTTTGGTGCCCAACGGAAACCGGCATCATGTACTTTCTTATACGTCTCCGGGTCAAGACGTGACGCGGCATACAGGCGCAGTTTGTTGTCATCCGGTGAGTAGGTCGCGCGGTACATCTGCACAGGGCTGGCGGCTTCCGGGGCAGTCATGGTGATTGCTGCTAATGTCATAAAATGTTCTCCTTCCGTCTGTTGCCGCCCCTCGCGGGGCGGCTCACCTCATCAGTTAAAAGCGCGTTTCAGTTCGAGTGTGCGGAGCACCTGCCCGAAGGCCGTGTTTTTCATGGCGGGGATGTGTACACCACGCCCCCGGTGAAAACTCCTGGCAATGTGTCGCCCGAAGGCTTTCAGCACGGGATCAATTTCCGGCGCGGGGATGTCTTCGCGTCTGAAACGGGGATGACGGCGGGGCTTTACAGCCGCTGCGGAAGGTGAAACAATACTTACTGTCATAAATGAAACTCCTTATGACACAGGTTAGTGAAGCCGTGAAAATCGATTGCGGCGATTTCTACGGCGTGGATTAAGCAGGTCCCTGACCTGCTTTTTTCATATCTGCATCTGACGCTTTCCGGTGTTTTCCTCCTTCTGTTCCTGCGTTCTCATTACCTGCCAGCCGGATGACTGACAGAACAAATAAATGCGTATTGCCGGAGTCTGAAATAAATCCTGATTTTTAAAGAACATCACCCGTTGAGTTTCGGGAGCCGCGGTTTTGACGTTTCGCGGGAACCTGCTGCTGTATTCCCTGTGGTATGAACTTCACCCGTTTGAGAACCTTCGCCGCAAGGGGCATCACTGCCACGGCCTGACGCACCTGTCCTGGGCAGAACGCAAAATTTTTTACCGGGTTTTGGGTAAAAAATTTTGTGGGCTGTTCATTTACCCTGGACAGTCAGTGCGGCAGGTTGTGGCTGTATCAGCCCCCGGCGACAGGGACTCATACGGGTGTGTGGCACCCGGCGACAGGGACTCATACGGGTGTGTGGCACCCGGCAGGCAATGAGCAGGGCCCCGCCGCAACGACGGAGAGCGCGTGCGCGAAACGGCGTTGCCCCTTACATCCCGGCGGCCTTTTGCCGGGATGCCAGGAGCGCAGGCCACGGCGCGACAAGGGTGGCGCGACCGTTCTGGTCGCTGCAAACCCGGGGTTTTGCGTCAGGGATGGAAGCCCGCCAGGGCGGAGGCAGCTCCGCTGGCTCCGTTCACGACAGCCCGCCCCGCCAGGGGGACGCCCGGGAAAGCCATAAACAGGAGAGGAACGGAAAGAAGAGGAAGAAGAAGAACAGTAACAGGCACAGTAACCACAGAAAAATAACATCAGAAAAAAATATTCCTGACACATCACAAACGGGAAGAATAACGGGCGACGCGCCAGCGTGGCCCGCTTCCCTTCAGGCAGGCGCCAGCCTGCCTGAGGTTTTCGCGCGGGCTGACACCAGTGAACCCGGACGATATAATCAGCTTCTCCAAAAGCAAGTGAGCGGATACATTCGGGACGCGAACCGAATCCCCGGTCAGCAATGCGTATTTCGTCTGCCTTTTGCGCAAATCGATCCAGCCGTTCAGCGTCTCTGCTGTCGGTTAGCTCAAAATCAGTGAACTGACAGGTATGAGGATCATATCCCATATGTAGTCGCCATTCAGCGCTGCCGCCCCGGGCGCGCTGATTGCTGTTCCATCGACAAGACGCAATATCTTTCCGCTTGTACAACCCGTAACTGCGGCACGTACAGCAAGTGTTTGTGCGGCAAGCATGCCAAACCAGTCGGCGGCATTCCGCAGCCGCTTCAGGAGAGCCACGTCAGATAATGTTGCAACGTCATAGAGCTGAGCCCATACAGTGACTTCACGTAATGACATCCCCCCGGGGCCGTAAGCCAGCCCCAGACGCAGCAGAGTTGCAGCATCACGAATTTCGCGGCGGCGGGTGAGAGCCCCGGCATTACGTGTAGCGACCCGCGTTTATAAATACCCAACCCTGCATTTATCCGCGACGACCTGCATTCCATTTCAACCGACCCACATTAACTGAAACGAAAGCCTTTTCTTTAAATCCTCAGGAAGTCTCAGTATTCTCATGAATACCATTATTTGTTTGTGGTGAGCGATCCCGATGTTTGTTGGTTGCAGACACTCGCCGTGAGAAAAGAGTAAGAAATATCCCGGCAACAAACGGTATAATAAAAAGCATTGATTGAGTTGAAATTGCATATCCATATACATAGCTTTCCAGGCTTACCGCAATTAGAGGAAAAATAAGGAATACAAGTGAAGCCTGAAAGGCACTGGCCTTTTGCTGAAGTGCAAAGTAGCACAATATCCCAAAAACCCCGGCAACAGCTCCGAGATACAGGGTAGCTAATATTGAGTGTGATGAGAAGGCTGACACCTGTGGTCTTTCGAAGAACCATCCTGCCGCAGAAAGTAACAATCCTGCCAGAAAGCACGGGAGCGCATTAAACGTTATAACAGAGACAGTACAGCTTCTTTTCTTGCATTGAGTATATATTATGGCATGGATGATTACGGCTGAAACAAGCGCAATGATTCCCTGCCATTGGGTCTCTGTGCTTGTTTTCGTTTCTTCGAGAAGAATGCCCGCCAGTGCAACTATTGCGATAGTTAAACCCGCAATCTGCATTGAGTTTGTTTTTTCATTCAAAAACATAACTGATGCCATCAAAACAGCCACAGGCATGTTTGAAAATATAATGGAGGCAAGCCCGGAGCTGACATAGGTTTCACCATAAATCATTAATGAGAAAGGAATGGCAAAATAAAAAATACAAATTACAAGCTGGAACAAGCGTTGTCCGGGTGGAAATAAAAGCGGTGTTTTTCTTAACCATGCAATGCTGATTAAGAATGGAGCAGCAAACATAAACCTCATCCCGGTTGCAAACACTGGAGGGATAGTTTCAGCGGCTATCCGCATAGCCAGCCATGTGGTTCCCCAGGTCAGTGAAACCAGCAGGAATAATACCAATATCGTCACTCTGCGCATAAGATGCTCCCAGTAAAAGAAATTAATTTAACTTTTTAGCGGGAGAAAAATATTGTTTTCCTCACTGTTATTTTATACATTTAGAGAAAAATATTCTCTCCCAGAAGGGGCGGTTATGCTGGACAAGAAGGATAAGGAGCTGCTCAGGCTGTTACAACATGACTGTACACTGTGTCTGCAGGACCTGGCAGCGGCTGTCGATTTAACGCCGAATCCTTGCTGGAAGCGTATAAAACGTCTTGAAGATGAGGGGATCATCACTGGTCGGGTTGCGCTGTTGAGTAAGGATAAGCTTAACTTGTCGCTTACAGCCTTCGTGATGATAAAAACACAAAACCACAGCCATGACTGGTATAAACATTTCGTTTCTCAGGTCAATAGTATGCCAGAAGTGATGACTTTTTTCCGTACCACGGGAGAATATGATTATCTTCTTCAGGTAGTGGTTTCAGATATGAAGGGGTACGATAGTTTTTACAAAAAGCTGGTCAGTTCAGTAAGCGGGTTGTGTGATGTAACATCCAGTTTTTCCATGGAGGAAATAAAATACACCACTCAACTTCCATTACCAGGTTAATGGTTTCGCTATTAATTGTCAGTCTCCATAAAACGACCGAGACCTGCCCCCAGTATTAGATACAACGATCAGTTAGTAATGTCGGTTTGTTTACCTTCTAATTTTCCATTTCTCCAG